>NZ_PTRH01000021.1:0-65783 GCF_002965045.1 Escherichia sp. MOD1-EC6300
CCCCGGCTGAACCCTGAACAATGCTACCGCCATACTGCGTCATGTCGCCCTGACGCGCCGCCGGTTTTCCGCTCATCTGCTCATCCTTGTTTTATCGGGTTATTTGTCTGCTGACAGGCGAAACCCTACAGATTTATAAGAAAGCCTTAAGTGAGATATCTGTCAGATAAGAACAATTAGGAAAATATTTATATCACCATGATAAATATGTGATTTATTGGGAGGTAACAAACCATCAACATTTTCTGCCCTTTTTCCCATCACCAGGCCATACTGATATTTTTCCTCGCACAAAGGACTCGGCATGAAACTCGTCGGTAGCTACACCAGCCCGTTTGTACGCAAACTTTCTATTCTGTTGTTAGAAAAGGGCATAACTTTCGAATTTATTAATGAACTGCCCTATAACGCGGACAACGGCGTGGCGCAATTTAACCCGTTAGGGAAAGTGCCGGTGCTGGTGACCGAAGAGGGCGAATGTTGGTTTGATTCGCCGATCATCGCTGAATATATTGAATTAATGAATGTCGCTCCGGCGATGTTGCCGCGCGATCCGCTGGAGTCGTTGCGGGTGCGCAAAATTGAGGCGCTGGCGGATGGCATTATGGATGCCGGGCTGGTGTCGGTGCGTGAACAGGCACGTCCGGCGGCGCAGCAGTCTGAAGATGAATTGTTACGCCAGCGGGAGAAAATCAACCGCAGCCTGGATGTGCTGGAAGGATATCTGGTCGATGGCACGCTCAAAACCGATATGGTCAACCTGGCGACTATCGCCATTGCCTGCGCCGTTGGATATCTCAATTTCCGCCGCGTTGCGCCAGGCTGGTGTGTCGACCGCCCACACTTAGTCAAACTGGTCGAAAACCTGTTTAGTCGCGAAAGTTTTGCCCGCACCGAACCGCCAAAGGCTTGATGCGCGATATGTCCTCCTGACCCATCTCACGTTACAATCCGTGGTTATGTTAAACGCCCTTCTCCGTGTGAGAGGGCCTTGATCAACCAGGTTTCCTATGACAACCGAAACGCGTTCCCTCTATAGTCAACTTCCGGCTATTGATCGCTTATTGCGCGATAGCTCTTTCCTTTCTTTGCGTGATACCTATGGTCACACCCGCGTGGTGGAGTTGCTGCGTCAGATGCTTGACGAAGCGCGAGAAGTGATTCGTGACAGCCAGACGCTACCCGCGTGGTGTGAAAACTGGGCGCAAGAAGTTGATGCCCGGTTGACGAAAGAGGCGCAAAGCGCGCTGCGTCCGGTGATCAACCTGACGGGAACCGTGCTGCATACCAACCTTGGGCGAGCTTTACAGGCGGAAGCCGCGGTGGAGGCTGTTGCGCAGGCTATGCGTTCGCCAGTAACCCTCGAATACGATCTGGATGACGCCGGACGCGGACATCGCGATCGGGCGCTGGCGCAGCTGCTGTGCCGTATTACGGGGGCGGAAGATGCCTGTATCGTTAATAACAATGCGGCGGCGGTCTTGTTGATGTTGGCGGCCACTGCCAGTGGGAAAGAGGTGGTGGTATCTCGCGGCGAACTGGTGGAGATTGGCGGCGCGTTTCGTATTCCTGATGTCATGCGTCAGGCAGGCTGCACCCTACACGAAGTGGGGACCACCAATCGCACGCACGCTAATGATTATCGCCAGGCGGTGAATGAAAATACTGCGCTGTTGATGAAGGTACATACCAGTAACTACAGCATTCAGGGGTTCACCAAAGCGATAGATGAAGCTGAACTGGTGGCGCTCGGCAAAGAGCTGGATGTTCCCGTAGTGACTGATTTAGGCAGTGGCTCGCTGGTTGATCTTAGCCAGTACGGTTTGCCGAAAGAGCCAATGCCGCAGGAGTTGATTGCGGCGGGTGTCAGTCTGGTGAGCTTCTCCGGCGACAAGCTGTTAGGCGGGCCGCAGGCAGGAATTATTGTTGGTAAAAAAGAGATGATCGCCCGCCTGCAAAGCCACCCGCTGAAGCGTGCATTACGCGCGGATAAAATGACCCTCGCGGCGCTGGAAGCCACGTTGCGTCTTTATCTACACCCTGAAGCACTGAGTGAAAAATTACCGACTCTGCGTCTGCTTACCCGCAGCGCAGAGGTCATTCAAATCCAGGCACAACGTTTACAGGCCCCCCTTGCCGCACATTACGGCGCGGAGTTTGCGGTACAGGTTATGCCATGTCTTTCGCAGATTGGCAGTGGTTCGCTGCCGGTTGATCGCCTGCCGAGCGCGGCATTAACGTTTACACCCCATGATGGACGCGGTAGCCACCTTGAGTCATTAGCCGCCCGCTGGCGTGAATTGCCAGTGCCGGTGATTGGTCGTATTTATGACGGACGATTGTGGCTGGATTTACGCTGCCTTGAAGATGAGCAACGGTTTTTGGAGATGTTGTTGAAATGATTATTGCGACTGCCGGACACGTTGACCACGGCAAAACGACCTTATTGCAGGCGATTACTGGCGTAAATGCCGATCGTCTGCCGGAAGAAAAAAAGCGCGGCATGACCATCGATCTCGGCTATGCCTACTGGCCGCAGCCGGATGGTCGTGTTCCGGGTTTTATCGACGTTCCCGGTCATGAAAAGTTTCTTTCCAACATGCTGGCGGGCGTCGGGGGTATCGATCACGCGCTGTTGGTGGTGGCGTGCGATGACGGCGTGATGGCACAGACTCGTGAGCATCTGGCGATTTTGCAGCTGACCGGTAACCCGATGCTGACAGTGGCGCTGACCAAAGCCGATCGCGTGGACGAAACGCGTGTTGATGAAGTTGAACGCCAGGTAAAGGAGGTGCTGCGGGAATACGGTTTTGCTGAGGCAAAACTGTTTATCACCGCAGCAACCGAAGGCCGGGGAATTGATGCCCTGCGCGAGCATCTGCTTCAGTTACCAGAACGTGAACACGCCAGCCAACATAGCTTCCGCCTCGCTATCGACCGTGCTTTTACCGTAAAAGGTGCCGGGCTGGTCGTCACCGGTACGGCGTTAAGTGGGGAAGTGAAGGTAGGCGATTCACTCTGGCTGACTGGTGTAAATAAACCGATGCGCGTGCGTGCGCTGCATGCGCAAAATCAGCCAACAAATGCAGCTCATGCCGGGCAGCGTATTGCGCTTAACATCGCGGGTGATGCGGAAAAAGAACAGATTAACCGTGGGGACTGGTTGCTTGCCGATGCGCCGCCGGAGCCGTTTACGCGGGTGATAGTCGAGCTTCAAACTCATACACCGTTGACCCAGTGGCAGCCGCTGCATATTCACCACGCCGCCAGCCACGTTACGGGACGCGTTTCGCTGCTGGAAGATAACCTTGCCGAGTTGGTGTTCGACACGCCGCTGTGGCTGGCAGATAACGATCGCTTAGTGCTACGCGATATCTCGGCCCGCAACACGCTGGCGGGGGCGCGCGTGGTGATGCTTAACCCGCCGCGTCGCGGTAAGCGTAAGCCGGAATATCTGCAATGGCTGGCGTCTCTTGCACGGGCGCAGAGCGATGCCGATGCGTTAGCTATTCATCTGGAACGCGGAGCGGTTAACCTTGCTGATTTCGCCTGGGCGCGCCAGCTCAACGGCGAAGGGATGCGTGAACTGCTGCAGCAACCGGGCTATATTCAGGCCGGTTACAGCTTGCTGAATGCACCGGTTGCCGCTCGTTGGCAGCGGAAAATTCTCGATACCCTGGCGACTTATCATGAGCAGCATCGCGATGAACCAGGTCCTGGGCGCGAGCGTCTGCGGCGCATGGCGTTGCCAATGGAAGATGAAGCGCTGGTGCTGTTGCTGATTGAAAAGATGCGCGAAAGCGGCGACATCCTCAGTCATCACGGTTGGCTGCATCTGCCGGATCATAAAGCGGGATTCAGCGAAGAGCAGCAGGCTATCTGGCAAAAAGCGGAGCCGCTGTTTGGTGACGAGCCGTGGTGGGTGCGTGACCTGGCAAAAGAGACGGGAATCGACGAGCAGGCAATGCGTTTGACGCTACGCCAGGCGGCCCAACAGGGGATAATCACTGCGATCGTCAAAGATCGTTATTACCGTAACGATCGGATTGTCGAATTTGCCAATATGATCCGCGATCTCGATCAGGAATGTGGTTCAACCTGCGCGGCGGATTTCCGCGATCGCTTAGGCGTAGGCCGAAAGCTGGCAATTCAAATTCTGGAATATTTTGACCGTATTGGCTTTACGCGTCGCCGTGGAAATGATCATTTATTGCGCGACGCATTATTATTTCCAGAAAAATAAGGGAACGATTAATTCATAATAAATATGAATTAATACAAAGTTCTTATTAATGTTAAGGAAGCACGTTATTTGATGAATGTAACGTGCTTTTTATTAAAAATATTTTAATAAACGGTAATGTTGATCATATTTTCAAATGAAAATCCTCAGTAAGCTGCCGGCCCTTTTTTACTCTTTCAGGAGTGTGTTATGGCAGCTTCAACCTTTTTTATTCCTTCCGTGAATGTTATTGGTGCTGATTCATTGAATGATGCAATGAATATGATGGCAGATTATGGATTTACCCGTACCTTAATTGTCACTGACAATATGTTAACGAAATTGGGTATGGCGGGCGATGTGCAAAAAGCACTGGAAGAGCGCAATATTTTTAGCGTTATTTATGATGGCACCCAGCCTAACCCAACCACGGAAAACGTCGCCGCAGGTTTGAAATTACTTAAAGAAAATAATTGCGATAGCGTAATCTCCCTGGGCGGTGGTTCTCCGCACGACTGTGCAAAAGGTATTGCGTTGGTTGCAGCTAACGGCGGCGATATCCGCGATTATGAAGGCGTTGACCGCTCTGCAAAACCGCAGTTGCCGATGATCGCCATCAACACCACGGCGGGTACGGCATCAGAAATGACCCGTTTTTGCATCATCACCGATGAAGCACGTCACATCAAAATGGCGATTGTGGATAAGCACGTCACTCCGCTGCTTTCTGTCAATGACTCCTCGCTGATGATCGGTATGCCGAAGTCACTGACCGCTGCAACGGGTATGGATGCCTTAACGCACGCTATCGAAGCGTATGTGTCTATTGCCGCCACGCCGATCACCGACGCTTGCGCACTGAAAGCGGTGACTATGATTGCCGAAAACCTGCCCTTAGCCGTTGAAGATGGCAGCAATGAGAAAGCGCGCGAAGCAATGGCTTACGCTCAGTTCCTCGCGGGTATGGCGTTCAACAATGCGTCTCTGGGTTATGTTCATGCGATGGCGCACCAGTTAGGTGGTTTCTACAATCTGCCGCACGGTGTATGTAACGCCGTTCTGCTGCCGCACGTTCAGGTATTCAACAGTAAAGTCGCTGCTGCACGTTTGCGTGACTGCGCTGCCGCGATGGGTGTTAACGTGACAGGTAAAAACGACGCGGAAGGTGCAGAAGCCTGCATCAATGCCATCCGTGAACTGGCGAAGAAAGTGAATATCCCGGCAGGCTTGCGTGACCTGAACGTGAAAGAAGAAGATTTCGCGGTACTGGCGACCAATGCCCTGAAAGATGCCTGCGGCTTTACTAACCCGATTCAGGCAACTCACGAAGAAATTGTGGCGATTTATCGCGCGGCGATGTAATCATCATTCCCACAATGGCTGGCTAATTGTCAGCCATTTTTTCAACTCTCTCAAAATTTGCGATTTTTGAGAGAGTTTTAGTTATCTCTGTAATCCTTGCCCGTAAATTCGTGATAGCCGTCGTAAAGCTATCACCAGCTGGCGAAGATTTCGCCAGTCACGTCTACCCTTGTTATACCTCACACCGCAAGGAGACGATCATGACCAACAATCCCCCTTCAGCACAGATTAAGCCCGGCGAGTATGGCTTCCCCCTCAAGTTAAAAGCCCGCTATGACAACTTTATTGGCGGCGAATGGGTCGCGCCCGCCGACGGCGAGTATTACCAGAACCTGACGCCGGTGACCGGGCAGCTACTGTGCGAAGTGGCGTCTTCGGGTAAACGAGATATCGATCTGGCGCTGGATGCTGCGCATAAAGTGAAAGATAAATGGGCGCATACTTCGGTGCAGGATCGCGCGGCGATTCTGTTTAAGATTGCCGATCGAATGGAGCAGAACCTCGAACTTTTAGCGACGGCTGAAACCTGGGATAACGGCAAACCCATTCGCGAAACCAGTGCTGCTGATGTGCCGCTGGCGATTGACCATTTTCGCTATTTTGCCTCGTGTATTCGGGCGCAGGAAGGTGGGATCAGTGAAGTTGATAGCGAAACTGTGGCTTATCACTTCCACGAACCGTTAGGCGTGGTGGGGCAGATTATCCCGTGGAACTTCCCGCTGCTGATGGCGAGCTGGAAAATGGCACCCGCGCTGGCGGCGGGCAACTGCGTGGTGCTGAAACCCGCACGACTCACTCCGCTTTCCGTTCTGCTGCTAATGGAAATTGTCGGTGATTTACTGCCGCCGGGCGTGGTGAACGTGGTCAACGGTGCGGGCGGAGAAATTGGCGAATATCTGGCGACCTCGAAACGCATCGCCAAAGTGGCGTTTACCGGCTCAACGGAAGTGGGCCAACAAATTATGCAATACGCTACGCAAAACATTATTCCGGTGACGCTGGAGCTGGGCGGCAAATCGCCAAATATCTTCTTTGCTGATGTGATGGATGAAGAAGATGCCTTTTTCGATAAAGCGCTGGAAGGCTTTGCACTGTTTGCTTTTAACCAGGGCGAAGTTTGCACCTGTCCAAGTCGTGCCTTAGTTCAGGAGTCTATCTACGAACGCTTTATGGAGCGCGCCATCCGCCGTGTCGAAAGCATTCGCAGCGGTAACCCGCTCGATAGCGTGACGCAAATGGGGGCGCAGGTTTCTCACGGGCAATTGGAAACCATCCTTAACTACATTGATATTGGTAAAAAAGAGGGCGCAGACGTGCTCACCGGCGGGCGGCGCAAGCTGCTGGAAGGCGAACTGAAAGACGGCTACTACCTCGAACCGACGATTCTGTTTGGTCAGAATAATATGCGCGTGTTCCAGGAAGAAATTTTTGGTCCGGTGCTGGCGGTAACCACCTTCAAAACGATGGAAGAAGCGCTGGAGCTGGCGAACGACACGCAATATGGCCTGGGCGCGGGTGTCTGGAGCCGCAACGGTAATCTGGCCTATAAGATGGGGCGCGGTATTCAGGCAGGGCGCGTGTGGACCAACTGTTATCACGCTTACCCGGCACATGCGGCGTTTGGTGGCTACAAACAATCAGGCATTGGCCGCGAAACCCACAAAATGATGCTTGAGCATTACCAGCAAACCAAGTGCCTGCTGGTGAGCTACTCGGATAAACCGTTGGGGCTGTTCTGATGTAAGAAGCTGGTCGCATCGGGTATTCATTGCCTGATGCGACGCTTTCGCGTTTTACCAATTCAAATGTCTACGTCTTGAATGACTGAATATTGATTGAACTTAATTACGAGTCTCCTCGCATCTTTTCAACAAGTTACTGCACACCGTTATTCTTCTTCCGAACGGCATTCCTGAGTCAACTTTATCCCCCTGACGGCCCATATAAATCGCGCTATCGTGATTGTTATTGCTAAATGTGTGTGTGTCGTGTGTATAATCATGGAAGGGCAGGGATGTGAAAAGTGCAGACGTGATCGCCATCCTGAAGCAGCATGGCTGGGAACATATTCGAACCCGTGGTAGTCATCATCAGTTCCGCCACCCTGTTCATCCGGGTCTGGTGACGGTTCCGCACCCTAAAAAAGATATTAAGCCCGGTACGCTGGCGCAAATTGGGCGTCAGGCTGGTTTAACATTTTAAAATTTCAGGAGGCAATATGTTTTATCCCGCCTATATCCACAGTGATCCTGACGGCAGCGCCAGCGGTTTTTTCCCTGATGTTCCAGGCTGTTATTTTGCTGGTGATACGCTGGACAACGCTTTCCAGGATGCGCGAAGTGCACTGGTCGCGCACTTCGAAACCTTATGCGAGATGAATGAAGAGTTGCCGCTTCCAGGCTCTGTGGAAACACATCTGGTCCAGCGTGCGCAGGACTTTATTGGCGGGCAATGGTTGCTGGTGGATATCAATATGAATCAGTTCGAAGGTCGGGCTGAACGTATCAATATTACGATGCCGAAAAGATTACTGAACAAGATTGATACCTACGTGCGCAATAACCCAGACTACGCCAACAGAAGTGCGTTTCTGGCGGAAGCTGCCCGGCGTGTATTGCCGGGCGTTTAATCTCGCGTTTCGATGGTGAGCGGGCGGACCAGGCTGTACAGCCACAGACCAAAACAAGCGATGGTGCCAATCACCACGGTGAGGAACACACTGACTGACAGGCCTGCAAGCAATCCCGCAGGCAGGGCCAGCAGGCCGTGGATCACGGTGTCGTTCCATCTCACCTGATCGTAGCCAAACATGCCTAAAACGCCGCAAACCAGACCGTAAATCACCATTGGTGTTCCGAGGCCAATCAGCAATAAACGGTAGATAATTGAAGGTTTAATACGCTTTATCTGTACTGTGGATGTTTTACTGGGGTTATTCATTAGTTTGGTCAATAGTTCCATTATTTCAATATGATAAACCTCGACCTGTTGAAAAGCCAGGTAGCACACTTCAGAAAGTATATAAAAAACAATATGTCGTTATATAAATAAGGAAATTGCACTGCATCATGGCATTTCATAATATGCGTTAATTGTTCTTTTTTATATTCTCTGAGGGAAATATGTTCCTGGACTATTTTGCACTGGGAGTGCTTATTTTTGTATTTCTGGTGATATTCTATGGGATTATTATTTTACATGATATTCCCTACCTGATTGCTAAAAAACGTAATCATCCTCATGCCGACGCCATTCATGTTGCTGGTTGGGTGAGTCTTTTTACGCTGCATGTTATCTGGCCATTTTTGTGGATTTGGGCCACGCTTTACCGCCCGGAGCGGGGATGGGGAATGCAAAACCATGACTCCTCCGTTGTGCAACTACAACAGCGTATTGCCGGGCTGGAGAAACAGCTCGCCGACATCAAATCCTCTTCTGCCGAGTAATACTTATGGATTTACTGATTATTTTGACCTATGTGGCTTTCGCATGGGCAATGTTTAAGATCTTCAAAATTCCTGTAAATAAATGGACCATTCCCACCGCGGCCCTGGGTGGCATATTTATTGTCAGCGGTCTAATTCTGTTAATGAACTATAACCATCCGTATACCTTTAAAGCGCAAAAAGCGGTTATTTCTATTCCTGTTGTCCCGCAGGTGACAGGCGTGGTGATCGAAGTGACGGACAAGAAAAATACGCTGATTAAAAAAGGTGAGGTGCTATTTCGACTGGACCCGACGCGTTATCAGGCGCGGGTGGATCGGCTGATGGCGGATATCGTTACCGCAGAACATAAACAGCGGGCGTTGGGCGCAGAGTTAGATGAGATGGCGGCGAATACTCAGCAGGCAAAGGCCACGCGGGATAAATTCGCTAAAGAGTACCAGCGTTACGCACGCGGCAGCCAGGCGAAAGTAAACCCGTTTTCAGAACGCGATATTGATGTGGCGCGGCAAAATTATCTGGCGCAGGAAGCCTCCGTAAAGTCATCGGCGGCGGAACAAAAACAGATCCAGAGCCAGCTGGATAGCCTGGTGTTGGGTGAACATTCTCAAATCGCCAGCCTGAAAGCGCAGCTCGCGGAAGCAAAATATAACCTTGAGCAGACGATAGTGCGTGCGCCGAGCGATGGTTATGTGACCCAAGTGCTGATTCGTCCGGGTACCTATGCCGCATCGCTGCCGCTACGTCCTGTGATGGTGTTTATACCCGATCAGAAACGACAAATTGTGGCGCAGTTCCGTCAGAACTCCTTGCTGCGACTGGCTCCCGGCGATGATGCGGAAGTGGTGTTTAATGCTCTGCCAGGTAAGGTATTCAGCGGTAAGCTGGCAGCCATTAGTCCAGCTGTTCCCGGCGGAGCTTATCAGTCGACCGGCACCTTACAGACGTTAAACACAGCATCGGGTTCAGATGGCGTTATCGCGACCATTGAACTGGATGAGCACACTGAGTTGAGCGCTTTACCAGACGGTATTTACGCCCAGGTGGCGGTTTACTCTGATCATTTCAGCCATGTCTCGGTGATGCGCAAAGTGCTGTTACGCATGACCAGTTGGGTGCATTACCTTTATCTCGATCATTAATCTTCGCTTTCCGCCGCTTGTTCAGGCCGCAGTTGCTGCGACTGAGCAAGCTGGTGGCGAATTTCACGCAGCATTTCATCCAGCACATACTGGACCCGCCAGGGCTGGTATTCCCGTTTACGGAAGATAGCCACCAGATCCAGCCACCATTCATACGGTTGCTGAAAGCAGGGCACCAGCGTGCCGTCTTGCAGGTCGCTCTGCACACTTTTGTCTGGCGCAAACACAATCCCCAGGTGATTTCGTGCCAGCTCCAGCGCCGATTGCGTGTTGTCGCAAACGTAATTTCCCTTCACGCGATAATCCCGCACCTCTTTACTCCCGGCGACGTTGAAGCGCCAGATATTCGCGTCGTCGATCATCATCGAGTCGATCAAAATACAGGAGTGATGTTCGAGTTCGTCAGGACGGCTAATGGGATGTTTCGCAAGATAGCGCTGACTGGCATAAGCGGTTACGGCATATTGCGTAATAAAACTGGCAACCAGCGATTCATCTTTTGGTGGAGCATAGCTGATTAAAACATCACAATCATCGGGAAATTCGACACCTTCATAAAAGGCATTACGCTCAAGATTGCAGGTTTTTAGCGATAAGGTGATATCACCGATATCTTTAATTTTATCGATAACATGTTTGGATAAATAGGTAATTATGCCGGTTGGGGCGTAGATGGTGACCCGACCACGTTTCTCATGCTTATAATCTGCAATAAAATTATTAAGTTGCTCGTTTCTGTCCAGCATGTCGTTGATGTACGGTAACAGCGCGGTACCAAAAGGTGTGAGCATCAGCTGCCGGGTGGTTCGGTCAAAGACTTTTAAACCTACTTTTGATTCAAAATCAGCAAGATATTTGCTGACGTTGGCCTGTGCGAATCCAAGTACAGTCGCGGCATGGCTGATATTTTCACTGGCAGCGATTACCGAGATAATTTTTAACTCCCGGTACTTAAGTTGTAATTTTGTCATCGCAACAGCCCAATTATATATAATTTTATATATTACTATATAAATATGAATCTTGCACCGGAGAAATTGTAAGCATTATTATGCCGACTCTTTTTTATCTTATTTTAAAATGGAATACCGGACATGTTAATTAACCGCAATATTGTGGCGTTATTTACGTTGCCTTTTATGGCAAGCGCAACTGCTTCTGAATTATCCATTGGTGCTGGTGCAGCTTATAATGAATCGCCTTATCGTGGTTATAATGAAAATACAAAGGCAATTCCGCTGATTAGTTATGAAGGTGATTCATTTTATGTTCGTCAGACCACGTTAGGTTTTATTCTGTCGCAAAGTGAAAAAAATGAACTTAGCCTGACCGCATCCTGGATGCCGCTGGAATTTGACCCTGCAGATAATGACGATCATGCCATGCAACAGCTTGATAAGCGTGATAGTACGGCTATGGCGGGGGTTGCCTGGTATCACCACGAGCGTTGGGGAACCGTGAAAGCCTCTGCGGCTGCGGACGTTCTGGATAACAGCAACGGCTGGGTGGGGGAGCTATCGGTATTTCACAAAATGCAGATAGGTCGCCTGTCGCTGACACCTGCACTGGGCGTTCTCTATTATGACGAGAATTTCAGTGACTATTACTATGGCATTTCAGAGAGTGAGTCCCGTCGTAGCGGTCTGGCAAGTTATTCCGCGCAGGATGCCTGGGTGCCCTATGTCAGCCTGACGGCAAAATACCCGATAGGAGAGCACATCGTATTGATGGCGAGTGCCGGATACAGCGAGCTGCCGGAAGAGATTACCGACAGCCCGATGATTGATCGTAATGAGAGTTTTACCTTTGTCACCGGCGTGAGCTGGCGTTTTTAATTTACCGGTGGATGTCGGTGCGGCTGGCCTACGCTCTCGCACTGACCTTCAGGCTTGATAAGACGCGTTAAGCGTCGCATCAGGCAATGTGCACCCTACGTTGGATGCGGCGCGAGCGCCTTATCCAACCTACGGATGGCAATGCTTTTCCTCATTCACCCAGATCCGCATTTCGCCTTCACCCCGGTTGGCCCAGCTAAACCACGGGATAAACGTCAGAGTTTGCGGCTGGCGTTTGGCTGGCGCACTATCGTAATGCCACAGCTGTTGCTGCTCTGGATTGCTCTGTTCATACCGGTAACCCGGTGCCTGGATTAAGATCTTATGGTGGAACAATCCATTACCTTCAAATGTCGTAAATAGCGCATCGGCGGGCAGCCACAGGTTATGCAGTGACTCGCCGTTGTCGGCCTGTTCCAGGCAATACACCAGCGGGCCGCGCTGAATCGCCACTTTTCCGGCGACGTGACGCACCAGCGGGTTACCGTAAACGCGACGTACCGGCATTGGCAAAGTCAGATTCAGCGTGTCGCCCTCCTGCCATTCGCGGGTAATGTGCAAATACCCTTTACGAATATCCTGCTCGACCTCTTCCCCATTCAATGTAATCTGCGGCTGTGTGCACCAGTCCGGCAGACGTAAAGCCAGCGTATGACGCACCGGCTGGGGCGATTCAACCGCAATTGTCACCTGTTCCTGCCACGGATAGTTTCCGCTAACCCGCAGACGCAGCGTGCCATTTTCTACCGGCACTTCCATGCTGTTTCCTGCGTAGATGTTGATATACAACGCATCTTCACGCGGCGTGTAGAGATAATGACCAATCGAGGTTAGCACACGGGCGATATTTGGCGGACAACAAGCGCAACCAAACCAACGCTGGCGGATCGGCTTAACGTGATCGTAGATATGGTTGAATTTCAGCGATTTTGGATGTACTTCCAGCGGATTCACATAGAAGAAATGTTTGCCATCCAGCGCCATGCCGCCGAGCACGGTGTTGTACAGTGCGCGCTCCATCACATCGGCATATTGACTGTCGCCTTCCATTTCCAGCATTCGCCGGGCGAACATCATCAGACCGATGGAAGCACAGCTTTCGGCGTATACCGTGTCATTCGGCAGATCGTAATCGCTGCTGAACGCTTCGCCGCTGCTTTGTGAGCCAATGCCGCCGGTAATATATAACTGACGCTGGGCCATATTGTTCCACAGCCGCAGGCAGTCCTGACGCTTGCTTTCATCGTGACTTAAACGCGCGAGATGCGCGACGCCGGTCATCAGGTAGACAAAACGTACCGCGTGACCAATGGCGGTTTGCTGCTGTGCGATGGGCAAATGTGCCTGGCTGTAGGCTTTGTCTTTCACCATCCACGCCGGGCCGTAGGTGTGCCAGTGCGAGGTCTGCCCGCGCTTTTCATATTCCTGGTCGTAATAGTGCGGTTGCGCACCACGCTGTTCGACAAAATAGTGGGTCAGCGCCAGGTAGCGCGGCTCTTCGGTCACTTCATACAGGCGCATTAGTGCCAGTTCAATTTCCGGGTGACCAGGATAACCGTGTAACTTACTTTCACCTGGACCAAATACGCTGTCGATATGATCGGCCAGACGGCAAACCACTTCCAGCAAGCGCCGCTTGCCCGTGGCCTGGAAGAAGGCGACTCCGGCTTCAATCAGATGACCGGCGCAGTAAAGTTCATGACACTCCGCCAGATTGCTCCAGCGTTCTTCGGGCGCTTTTACCGTAAAGTAAGTATTGAGATAGCCATCTTCGCACTGGGCGGAAGCGACCAGTTCGATTACCTCGTCAGCAGTTTTTTCCAGTTCGGCATCCGGCTTCTGGCACAGCGACCAGGCTACCGCTTCCAGCCATTTGGCGACGTCGCTGTCCTGAAACACCATCCCGTAAAATTCACCGTCTTGCAGTCCTGCGGCAATGCGAAAGTTTTCAATCGCATGGCTGGGTTCCGCTTCTGGGATACGATCGTTCAAGGCATCCCACTGATAAGGAATCACCACGTCGCGGACCAGTTGTTGGTACTGACCGAGGAACGGATCGCTGACCGTCAGTTTATGCAGATCGACTTCCGAAATGTTCATCTTGTGCTCCTTAAGGCTGTACATGACGCTGACGCAGGTCGCTAGCAATGCGTGACATCATAGGGTTATTGAGTTTGCAAAAGCGGATCGCCATCGCCAGCAGCAGGTGGAACAGCGCAGGCAGCAATGTTTCCATCGCCGCGATCCCGCCAAGCGAACTGGCGGTCTGGTTTTCCACGCCTGGCTGGTAGGCGACAAAAATAAACAGCAGGCTGATGATCCCGGCGCTGGAGGCCCAGGCCAGCTTGATGAAAAACAGATTGAAGGCGAAGTTCATGCCGGAAGAACGTACGCGGGTTTTCCACTCGCCGTAGTCATCGGCAAAGGCCATCAATGAGAAGTGCAATGGCAATGTGAAGCCAAGAATCACGCCATTACCAAGGATCACCGCCAGCCACAGCGTTTGATAAGCCGGGCCAGAAGGCAGGAACCACATCAACACCGCCAGCGCGGCGAGGAGCAGGTTGGTGTAGTAGTAAATTTTGACGGTATCGAAACGTCGCGTTAACGGGCTGACAATCACCGAGCCGATAATGGAGGCGAAGGTGACCATAGTGAAGAACAGCGACGTGTAGCCCGTACTGCCTTGTAAGACGTAGGTAATGAAGTACATATACCCACCGCCGCGAATATTAAAGACGTTAATCAGCAGGAAAGACATGACCAGCATCAGCAGCAGTTGGTCGTTGTTTCGCAGCCCGGCAAGATGTTCGCGCAGGGTAAATTTCCCCATTGTGGAGAGTGGCACCCGTTCACGAACCCAGAAGAAACAGCACAGGAACATCACCACAGCGATGGCGCACAGCACGCCGACGCCCAGTTGATAGCCGCGCGCGGCATTACCCTGACCGAAGAGATCTACCATCCACGGCAGGCCAACCGAAACCAGAAATCCCGCTACGCCGCAGAGAACGAATCGCCAGGACTGGCAGGAGATCACTTCATTGTGGCGGGTGGTCATGGTGTTGATCAGCGCGCAGTACGGCACGTTGATGGCGGTATAACCGACTGAAAGGAGCAGGTAAGTGCCGAACGCCCAGGCGATTTTTACTCCCATGCTGGCATCTGGCACGGTGAACGTCAGGATGCCGATAATGCCGATGGGAATGGCAATCCACAACTGCCACGGACGAAAGCGCCCCCAGCGACTTTGCGTCCGGTCGGCAATGACGCCCATCACCGGGTCGGAGATGGCATCAAACACGCGCAGTGCAATAAACAGCGTGCCGACCAGCGCCGGAGTTAAGCCAAAAACGTCGGTGTAGAAAAAGGTGAGAAAGTTCATGATCAGGCAAGTTATTACGGTGCCGCCTGCGTCACCCAGGCCGTAGCCTATTTTTTCCCGTACAGATAACGCATCGTCAATTTTACCTTTAGCGATATCAGCGGTAGTAATCGGTGTAGAGGTCATAGATATTCCTCGTGCATAGGGAGCAATTTTTAGTTTTATTGAAATGACATGATTAATTCTGCCGTGAACGGGAATATCAACAAGGCGAGAAAAGAGTAAAAAAAGGTGACGATTCCGACCTGAATTTAAAAGTGTGAATTGGATCAGGTGAAATTAATGTTTTTGATTAATAATCAAAAGGTAATGTGTTTAATCATTAATGAATAAGCGGGAAATTACATATCAATGCTCGAATTATCCATGACGTTACCGATTAAAGTGCAAAATGGTGGATTATTTATTTCCCGTGGCGTAGGGAGGCATCCTGCAAGGCGGCTGGAGTCATGGGAAATTATCTTTGTCGAAAAAGGTCGATTAACGATTCAGGAAGAAGAGCAGATATTTCAGGTTGATGCGGGAGAGAGTTTATTGCTCTGGCCGAAACGTCAGCACGTTGGTGTTGAGGATTTCCCCGCTGACCTTAAATTTTACTGGCTACATTTTGAGGTTAAAGCGCCGGACAACGATCCGCGCTGGCTCACTCATCTTAGCGTGCCGCAGCACACCAAAGTCGCCGACCCTCAGGCGTTGAGTGCACTGTTTCGCCAGTTTTTAAGCGAGCAGGAAAAACATCAGCGTAGCCCTGCGCTGGAGTTTATTGTGTTGTTGATTTTACAGCAGCTTACCTTCGACGTACGTCTTGATGAACAAGCCGATACTGCAGGCACCGCCCTTGCCTGGAAAGCACAAAAGCTGATCCGCACGCAATATCATCGCCCGCTTTCTACGGCAATTTTGGCCCGCGAGCTCTACTGTAATGCCGATTATCTTGGGCGCGTGTATCGTCGGGTATTTCGTTTGACGTTGACAGAAGCTATCCATCGCCAAAGAGTGCGCGAAGCCGAAAAGCTGTTAATTAGCGAAGCGCGATCGCTCACGGAAGTGGCGGCGTTGTGCGGGTTTAATGACGTTGGCTATTTCCGACAGATTTTTCGCAAACACACCGGTTTAACGCCAGCTGCGTGGAAGCGACGTTACAGTAAGGAACATATCAATTCGTAGTGCCGGGGCAATGAAGCCCCGGTCTGAGAGATTACTGCCCGTAATAGGCATTGGCCCCATGCTTACGCAGGTAATGCTTATCCAGAAGTTCGTTTTGCATCGCAGGAAGCTGCGGCGCAAGCTGGCGCGAGAACAGGCCCATATAGGCGCACTCTTCGAGTACCACGGCATTATGCACCGCATCGGCGGCGTTATTGCCCCAGGCGAACGGACCGTGAGAATGCACCAATACCGCCGGGATTTGTGCCGGACTCCTGCCGCGTTCTTCGAAAGTTTCAATGATCACTTCGCCGGTCTGATATTCATATTCGCCGTTAATCTCCGCTGCGGTCATCTGTCGCGTGCAGGGGATTGCGCCATAGAAATAATCGGCGTGCGTAGTGCCCCAGGCAGGGAGATCCAGCCCGGCCTGTGACCAGATGGTGGCGTGGCGCGAGTGGGTATGCACAATGCCACCGATTTCGGCATAGCGACGGTAAAGCGCCAGATGCGTTGGCGTATCGGACGAGGGCTTTTTGCTACCTTCCACCACCTTGCCGCTGGCTATCTCAACCACCACCATATCGTCGGCGGTCATCACGTCGTACTCGACGCCGGAAGGCTTAATTACCATCCATTGCCGCGTCTCGTCTACCGCACTGACATTGCCCCAGGTAAACGTCACCAGATGGTGAGCGGGAAGCGCCAGATTTGCCGCCAGTACGTCGGCTTTCAATCGCTCTAACATATAAATCCAGCCTCCTGCATACGCGCTTCAATCCAGCGCCGTGCCTGAATAATCTCCAGCACCGGCTCTTTGGCTTTTTCGGTCCACATCTCAATCAGAAATGATCCGCGATAGTTCAGTTCATGCAGCGTTTTGAAGATGCCAACGAAATCGACGCAGCCTTCGCCAAACGGCACGTCGCGGAACTGTCCGGGGCTTTGCTCGGTGACTGGCTGGGTGTCTTTCAGGTGGATGGCGGCGATACGGTCAATGCCCAGTTTCAGTTCGGCGGGAACATCATTGCCCCAGGCGCTAAGGTTGCCGACGTCCGGGTAGACGGTGAACCACGGCGAGGCGAGCATCTCGTCCCACTTTTTCCATTTGCTGATGGAGTTCATAAACGAGGTATCCATAATCTCCACCGCCAGCATTACTTGTGATGCCGCCGCCTGTTCGACAGCCCACGTCAGCCCTTCAGCAAAACGTTGCCGGGTACCTTCGTCATGGTCTTCGTAATAGACGTCGTAGCCCGCCAGTTGAATGGTGCGAATACCGAGATCGCGCGCCAGATGAATTGCTTTGCTCATGATCTCCAGTGCTCGCTGGCGTACCGCGTCGTCACGGCTACCAAAGGGAAAACGACGATGTGCGGACAGGCACATCGACGGGATCCCAACGCCCGTTTCGATCATCGCGGCAACCAGCGAAGTCCTTTGTGCGGCGCTCCAGTCAAGGCGCGACAGACGCTCGTCAGTTTCATCCACCGACATTTCGACAAAATCAAAGCCACAGCTTTTCGCCAGCACCAGCCGCTCCGGCCAGGAGAGATCTTTCGCCAGTGCTTTTTCATAAATCCCTAACGGATGATTACGCACGCGCGCCTCCCCAGATAGCGTCGATTTGCGCATGGAAGTCGGCCGCCACCTGCGCCGGATTTGCTGCGCCTGCCAGCGCCCGCCCGGCAATAAACGCTTTCACGCGGATATCTTTAAACAGCGGCAGGTCAGCAGGCGTAATCCCGCCGGTAACGGAAAGCTCAAGGCCGATATCGGAAAGCGCCTTCATGCGTGCCAGATCGGCTTCGCCCCACTGTTGCCCGCTGGCCTGCGCGTCACGGCCACGATGATAAATGGCCTGCCGCACGCCAATACGATGCCAGTCGCGGGCGTCGTCCAGCGTCCAGTTACCAAAAAGCTCTATCTGGATTTCACCACCGCAGCGTTGCGCCATCGCGTGGCCTTTTTCCACCGTCGCGAGCGGTGCGGCGCAGATGATGGTCATCCAGTTAGCGCCTGCACCAAACGCCTGTTGCGCGAGCGTTTCACCCGCGTCGGCGACTTTCCAGTCAGCAACGATGATTTTGTCCGGGCACTGTTCGCGCAAGGCTTTCACCGCGCCAAGCCCTTCGTTTAAACAGAGAATGGTGCCCGCTTCGACGATATCGACGCTGTCTTTTAACAGCGCAACGTCGCGCTGTGCGGCTTCAAGTGATGAGTGGTCGAGGGCCAGTTGCAGAAGTGGTCTGCTCATAATGTGTTCTCCTTAACGCGGGCATGAAAGCCCTGTAGTGCGGCAATGAGGTGCTGATAGCGTTGGTATTTTTGTTGGTAAAGCTGATGGGCGGTCATATCCGGTAACAGGGTGCGCACCGGGTGCTGTTGATCGCGCTGGGCTTCGCTGAAATCGCGATAAACACCGGTGCCGACGCGGGCGGCAAGCGCCGCGCCAAAACAGCCGGTTTCTTCCACCTGCGGCAGTTCGATACGTAAGCCGCTGACGTCCGCCAGCATTTGCATCCAGACATCGGAGTGCGCCGGGCCACCAGTCACGCGCAGGGTGTGAACATCAGTAAAACGTTCGCGCATCCGGTTGAGATGGGTCATATGGCTGAACACCACCCCTTCATAGATGGCCTGCAACAGGTGTGCGCGGGTGTGTATGGCCTGCATCCCGTAGAAACCGCTGGTCATCTCGAGTCCGGCGTTGCTGCCGTACAGGAACGGCAGGAAAAAGAGATCGCCACCGGCTTTCGGTAAGCTGACAACAGCCTGGTTGATCTCAGCAAACGAGATTTCTCCCCACTGCGCGGTAAACCATTCGAGATTGCCGGAAGAGGTAGGGCTGGCTTCGTGAACGATAAATTCACCGTCGTTAACGTAGCGGCCATAGACATACGGATGCGCTTCACCGTCACGTAAACCGCAGGTTATGCCGCTGGTCACCGCCCAGGTGCCCATTACCGCATTGAGGGTAAATTCGTCTTCGATTCCGGCGCAGAGTGCGGTAGAAACCACATCAAACAGGCCGCCGACAACGGGCGTACCCGCTTTCAGACCGGTCAGTGCGGCTGTCTGAGCGGTGATTTCCCCGCAGATTTCGGCAGATCCGACAACAGGCGGCAGGGCGAGATTGATTTCACTGATCCCCAGACAGTCGGTGAGGCACGGGTCATATTCCCCGCGACTCATGTTGTAGAGATTGGATTCGGAAATATTGCTCTCTTCGCAGCCTTTGACACCGGTTAAACACCAGCGCAGGTAGTCGTGCGTCATCATCACGCAGCCAATTTGCGCGTAGCGTTCTGGTTCGTGCACTTTCAGCCAGCGTAACAGCGACACCGGATGCCCGGTCCACAAGGTTTGTCGGGTCAGCGGGTAGAGTTTTTCCGGGATGCTATCTTCCTGCCAGCGACGAACGATTTCCATCGCCCGGCGATCCGAGGATAAAATGGCGTTACCGAGCGGCTTGTCGTTTTTATCCAGCAAAAACAAGCCCTTTCCCTGTGCGGAGATACCGATGCCGACAATTTGCTCCCCGCTAACGCTGGAATGGGTAAGCAGGGCGCGAATGACAGCCATGCAGCATTGCCACAGTTCTGCCATATCGCGCTCTGCCCAGCCTGGCTGCGGGCTTAATGCGCACAGCGGCAGGCGCTGCACGCCTGCCTCCCGGCCTTCGCGGTCATACAGTCCGGCTTTTAGCCAGCTTCCGCCACAATCTAACCCCAGCCAGTATTGCGTCATGGCTTATTGCACCTCATCCACGGCTTTCAGCAGTTCATCGCCCTGCGGAACATCTTTTACAAACATGTCGCGGACCTGAGTACCCAGTACGTCGCTAAAGGCTTTGCGATCAAGTTCGGTGATGACTTCCACGCCAGCGTCTTTCATGCCGTCGATGATTTTTTGCTGATTTTCGGCGACCAATTTGCGCTGGTAATTACCCGCTTCTTGTGCAGATGAAATTAGCGCTTGCTGGAACTCCGGGCTTAAGCCATCAAACTTCGCTTTGTTGATCACCACCAGAAGTGGGGAATAGGCATGGTGCGTCAGAGAAAGGTACTTCTGCACTTCATAAAATTTGGCTGACCAGACGACGTTGATGGGATGTTCCTGAGCGTCGATAGTGCGCGTTTCCAGCCCGGTATAGACTTCGGCAAACGGCATCGGAATCGGGTTAGCGCCAAAGACTTTGAATGCGGCGATATTCATCGGGCTATTGTTGGTGCGTATTTTCAGCCCTTTCAGGTCGGCAGGTGTTTTAACTGGCTGGCGTGAGTTGGTGACATCGCGCCAGCCGTTTTCCCAGTAGGCCAGTACTTTCAGTCCCTTACCTTCAAGGGAGGCCTTCAGTTCATCGCCGACTTTGCCGTCGAGCGTTTTATGCGCGTGGGCGGTATCGCGGAACAGGAACGGGACATCAAGCAGGTTCATCACTGGTGATAACCCGGCAAAGTTATTCGACCCGGACATCTCCATATCAATAGTGCCGCCACGCACGCCGCTGATCATCGCTTGCGCGTTGCCGAGAGTACTGTCCGGGAACAATTTTAATTTCAGCTCACCTTTGGTTCTCTCCTGTAATAATTCATTAAATTTTTTCGCTGCAATATGTTGTGAGTCGATTTGTGAAGTTTCATAACCGAAACGTAATGATTGTGCCGCCAGCGAAGATGTGCTGAACGCCGCCACTCCGGCAATTAATAAAGCGTAGGTTACAGAGCGTAATTTCATTATATTTTCCTTTTAATTAATCCATTTCAACGGGAGGATGATGAGATCGGGAATAAAAACAAATACGACTAATAATGAATATAAAACCAGGACGTAAGGGAAAACGCCTCTGACTGCATCATCGAATTTGAGTTTAGCCACCCCTGAAATAACGTTAAGCACATTACCGATAGGCGGTGTAATTAAGCCGATTGAGCAGTTGATGATAAACATGACTCCGAAGTAAATCGGATCGATTCCTGCCTCTTTAACTAAAGGCATTAATACCGGGGTAAGAATTAACACCGTCGGCGTTAAATCCATGACCATGCCGACAATCAGGATAGCCACCATAATGACGATAAACAGCAGACGCGGTGAATCGACCAACGGTTGCAGTAAATCAGAAACCATCATCGGCAGTTCAGCAATGGTGATCAGCCAGGCGGAAACTTGTGCCGAGGCCACCAGAAACATTACCACTGAGGTGGTTTTCGCCGCGCCAATAAGTACATGCCAAAGTGTGGCGAAGGTCATTTCACGGTAAATAACCGTGGCGACAAATAACGCATAGAAAGCAGCAACGGCCCCGGCTTCGGTAGGGGTAAACAGACCGGAGCGAAAGCCGCCAATAATAATGACCGGAAGAAATAGCGCCCAGATACCGGAAACAAAAGAGTGCCAGATTTCTCGTTTCGTTGCTTTTTGCTGACGGGGTAAATTAAGACGACTGGCCTGCCACCACCATGTGAGCATCAGCGTTGCGCCCATCATAATGCCTGGGGCAATGCCCGCCATAAACAACTTACTGATGGATAATCCGCTGGAAACACCGAAGATAATAAACGGAATGGAAGGGGGAATAATTGGCGCGATAATCCCGCCAGAGGCAATCAGCCCCGCAGCACGGTTGACCGGGTAGTTAGCGCTGCGCATCATCGGCACCAGTAGCGCGGCAACGGCGGCGGTATCCGCAACAGCAGAACCGGAAAGGCTCGCCATAATCATTGCCGCCAGCACGCCTACGTAGCCCAACCCGCCTGGTTTATGCCCGACCAGTTTCATCGGCAGGTCAACAATGCGTTTTGATAAGCCGCCCGCATTCATGATTTCACCCGCCAGTACAAAGAACGGAATCGCCAGCAGGGAGAAGCTGTCAGCACCGTTTACCAGCGTTTGCGCCATGATCTGGACATCAAACATATCCAGCCAGAACATAAGCGCCGCCCCGCACAACAGTAGCGACCAGGCAATAGGCAAACCGATGGCAATGCCACCCAACAGGCAGCCCAGAAAAATCAGCACAGCCATGATTAAGCTCCTTGCGGTGGCGGCGTTAGAGAATTGCTACGCGTGATGAGTTGATATAAAAGGCGCAGCTCAAAGAATGCGATAACGAGGCTGGTGGGCAGACAAGCGGCATACATCAGGCCGATGGGCAAGCCGAGGATCGGTGAATAATCGCTCCAGTCCTGAATTGTTTTTAGCGTTGCGCCCCAGGCCAGTGCGCCACAAATAAATAATATTAAGGAGTGGGTAACCAGAGCGACTCGTCGCTGCCACGCGGGGGAGAGTTTCTCCACCAGAAAGGTAACCTGAACGTGGGCGTTATCCATAAAAGCCACAATCGCGCCAATAAAGGTTAACCAGACAAATAAATAACGCGACAATTCATCTACAGATAAAATACTTGTCTGAAAACCATATCTTAAAATAATGTTTATAAACACAATACAGGAAAGTACGGCGAGATTAATCGCCAGTATTGCTTCAAGTATTTTTTTCATAGCTATTCCTTGAGGCTATGTTTGTCATAATTCAAGTTGCATGTGCAGCAACCTGAATTATTAATATAGTTAGAGCAATAACATTACCCAGGCGTTCTGGTGTTCGATTAATTCAGCGCCGTTAATGCGACTTTAACCACAACTTTTCGTATCTCAGAGGCTGTTTGCAGAATACAGCCTGGTCGATGAACATCCTGAGGAAAGAAAATAGCGTAGCTACCCGGTATCATTTCTATAAATGATTCATGTTCACTATCGTGATAAAAAATAATATCGCGCTGCTCTAATAGTGATTCGCTGACTTTATTATTTCCTGTATCAATAGCAATGCCGATTTTCTCTTTGCCCCACGCCAGAAATTGAATATCAATATAGCGACGATGTACTTCCGGGCGATTTTCCTCCGCCGGACGTGTCGTTAAATCGATAATTTGCGCATAAATATTTTTGCCGTCAATTTTGACAACGCCCGGCTCCAGGACGTTGAAATCAGTGGCGCGCAGAAAATCGAGCGCCTTTTCAATAGCAGCGGGCAAACGGCACGGGTTAGGCTGCGCGATATGTCCAAAAATCATGGCTTATCTCCTTATAACGCCTGGATTTTTGCCCATACGCTATCATCAACGGTAATACCGTTACGGCGGTTTTCTGCCAGCAGGGTGGTAAATTCGTGGCCGGGTAAGCGAATGGCCTGGTTTTCATCGGCGCGTTCAGCGGTAGTAACATAATCCATGATGCGTTGCAGCTTGGCATCGCGGGTGGGGCCGTCGATAAGCTTGTCCACTTCAATGGCGATAAAGATTTGCGAAACGCCATATTCGTCGCTGTTATCCTGGGTGACTTCGGCAACGGATGCGCCGTCGGAAAGGAGAGTAGCGATCATATCCAATACGATCGACATACCGGAACCTTTCCAGTAACCCATTGGCAAAATGCGGCGATTTTTCTCGATTACACCAGGTTCTTTGGTGAGGTTGCCTTCATCGTCAAAGCCGCCATCGACCGGAAGCTGACGACCTGCAAGGCGGTTAACTTCTAACATGCCGTAGGAAAACATCGACATCGACATATCGACCATGGTGATTGGGGTAGAAGGAATGGCGACGATCAGCGGGTTAGTGCCGATGCGACACTCTTTTGCGCCCCACGGCGGCATTACGGCGATGGAGTTGGTCCAGCAAATGCCAATATAGCCTTTTTCCGCCGCCTGCCAGCCGTAGCTGCCGCCGCGCATCCAGTGGTTGGCATTACGTAGAGCCACCAGACCAATACCGTGATCGGCAGCCAGTTCAATGGCGCGATCCATCATCTTTTTCGCTGTCAGGTTACCGATCGAACGCTGGGCGTCCCACTGTTCAATTGCGCCGAGGCTGGTTATACGTTTGGCCTCGGCATCGGGAATGATATCGCCATTACCCAGTTGTTGGATGAAGCGTGGGAAGCGGTTAACACCGTGAGAATAAACACCGGATTCGGTGGTGCGGGCGAACATCTCTGCACAGGCATCAGCCGTTTCGCTGTCAACACCGCGTGAAATTAAGACCCGATTAAAGGCTGCTTTTAACTGCTCAAATGTCACTTTCATCCCTGGCTTCCTTGTTTTTTTGATCGCTTTTTTGGCTTAAAATTTCAATATGCGAAATCTGATTTCAAATATATCGATCGCTTTTTAACAAAGCAATCTGATTGATGAATTTCAAAAAACTTAAAAATCAAGTGGTTATAAATTATCTGTCGAGATCGTGAACTACGACACACTTTGCGCTACCATCAGGACGCGACAAAATGGGGAAAGAAGTGATGGGAAAAAAAGAGAACGAGATGGCGCAGGAAAAAGAGCGTCCAGCCGGAAGCCAGAGTCTGTTTCGCGGGTTGATGCTGATTGAGATTTTGAGCAACTATCCGAACGGTTGTCCGTTGGCGCATCTTTCGGAGCTGGCTGGTTTAAATAAGAGTACCGTCCATCGCTTATTGCAGGGATTACAATCCTGCGGCTATGTGACCACCGCGCCCGCCGCAGGGAGTTACCGCCTGACTACCAAATTTATTGCCGTCGGGCAGAAGGCGCTGTCTTCGCTGAATATCATTCATATCGCCGCTCCGCATCTTGAGGCACTGAACATCGCCACTGGTGAAACCATTAACTTCTCCAGCCGCGAAGACGATCACGCTATTTTGATTTATAAGCTGGAACCCACGACCGGGATGCTGCGAACCCGAGCTTATATAGGCCAGCATATGCCGCTCTACTGTTCCGCAATGGGCAAGATCTATATGGCGTTTGGTCACCCGGACTACGTGAAGTCATACTGGGAAAGCCATCAGCATGAGATCCAGCCGTTAACCCGCAATACCATTACCGAGCTGCCCGCGATGTTCGACGAACTGGCGCACATTCGTGAAAGCGGAGCGGCGATGGACAGAGAAGAAAACGAACTCGGCGTCTCCTGTATTGCTGTTCCGGTGTTTGATATTCATGGGCGGGTGCCGTACGCCGTGTCGATTTCTCTTTCGACATCACGTCTGAAACAGGTGGGGGAGAAAAATCTCCTGAAACCACTGCGTGAAACCGCGCAGGCTATTTCTAATGAACTGGGATTTACTGTCAGGGACGACCAGGGCGCGATCACATAACGCTCTGGACAAGTGCCAAAACTTTAACATTTCCTTCGTTGGATCAAAGCAGTAGGGACGCGCTCTCTGGCACTCTGCTGTTTTAGTGCAAAGGAGTGATCATGAACCGGTTTATTATTGCGGATGCGACGAAATGTATCGGTTGCCGTACCTGTGAAGTGGCTTGCGCAGTGTCGCATCAGGAGAATCAGGATTGCGCTGCGTTGTCACCCGGTGAGTTTATTTCGCGTATTCGTGTCATTAAAGATCATACTTACACCACGGCAGTAGCCTGTCATCAGTGTGAAGATGCACCGTGCGCAAATGTGTGCCCTGTTGACGCGATAAGTCGCGAACATGGGCATATTTTCGTTGAACAATCACGTTGTATTGGCTGTAAAAGCTGTATGCTGGCTTGCCCGTTTGGTGCGATGGAGGTCGTTTCTTCACGCACAAAGGCGAGGGCGATTAAGTGCGATCTGTGCTGGCATCGGGCGACGGGACCGGCTTGTGTTGAAGCTTGCCCAACACAAGCGTTGCAATGCATGGATGTCGAGAAAGTGCAGCGGCATCGGCTACGGCAGCAGTCTGTTTGAAACGTTTTTCCGGCGTTTTTTAACGCAGGAATAGTGCGCTTTGTTTATGCCGGATGCGGCTTAAACGCCTTATCCGGCCTACAAATTATTCCAAATTCAATATATTGCAGAAATGATGTAGGCCTGAAAAGCGTAGCGCATCAGGCAATTTTTAATGACTTTCAGCCCAGGCGCGTTCAATCTCTTCCGCCAGAATCTTCACCCCCGCTTCAATTTTATCCGGCTCCGGCACGTAGTTCATACGCATACATTGATGTGTATGTGGCCACGGTTTATCCAGCCCTGGGAAGAAGTTGTGCCCCGGCACCATCAGCACGCCCCGTGCTTTCAGGCGCTGGTAGAGCTGCTCGGTCGTAATTGGCAAATCCTTAAACCATAGCCAGAGGAAAATGGCTCCTTCCGGTTTATGAATCAGGCAGCGATCTTCCGGTAAATAGCGGCGAATGATAGCGATAGTTTCCTGAACACGCTGGTAGTAAAACGGTTTGATGACTGTTTCAGACAGGCGCAGCAGATCGTTACGTTTAATCATTTCACACATTATCGCCGGACCAATACCGCCAGGCGCCAGGCTGATAATGCCGTTCATGTTGGTGATGGCGGTGATGATTTTTTCATTGGCGATGATAATGCCGCAGCGCGAACCCGGTAGTCCCAGCTTGGAAAGACTCATGCACAGTACAATATTCGGATTCCACAGCGGGCGCGCTTCGCTGAAGATGATGCCTGGGAACGGGACGCCATAAGCGTTATCAATCACCAGCGGAATACCGTGCTGATTCGCCAGTGCGTCCAGTTTCAATAATTCTTCGTCAGTAATCACATTGCCTGTTGGATTCGTCGGTCGGGAGACGCAAATCATCCCGGTTTCTTCGCCAATATGCAGATGCTCAAAATCGACGTGGTATTTAAACTGGCCTTCCGGCAGCAGTTCAATATTCGGACGCGCAGAGACAAACAGATCTTCTTCCAGTCCGGCGTCAGCGTAGCCAATGTATTCCGGTGCCAGCGGAAACAGCACTTTTTTGATCCGACCATCGGCACGGCGTCCGGCAAACAGATTAAATAAGTAGAAAAACGCGCTCTGGCTGCCGTTTGTTAGTGCAATATTCTGTGGTTCGATATCCCAACCCAACTTCTCGCGTAGCATTCCGGCAAGCAGTGTGAGTAGCTCCGTTTTCCCCTGTGGACCGTCGTAATTGCACAGTGCATCAGTCGCTTTGCCACTTTCCAGCATGTCGGTCAGTAGCGTCTGGAAGTAGTCCTGCATTTCCGGGATCTGCGCTGGATTACCGCCGCCGAGCATAATCGCGCCAGGCGTGCGTAAACCGTCGTTCAGATCTTCCATCAGCAGCGTAATGCCGGAGTGGCGGGTAAATTTGTCACCAAAAAGGGAGAATGTCATAGCGGGATATCTGTCGAACTCTGTAGCAAGGAAGGTAACAATAACGCTACATTTGCTGGGGTGCAAATCGGTCTGTTGAAGTGGGAGTGGTGCTTTATCCTGCAACTCTGATTAGGGCTGACATTTTATCCTGGTTGGCGGCTTCCCGAGGTACTGACGAACGGGAAGCCGGAAACGTTACTGTTGCCCCGCCCAGACGACCAGCACTTTATCGTCGCCATGCTCACGAACAAAGCCGTAGCCCTGCTTCAGCGAAAGTGTCGTTTGTTTGCCCGCGCCAATTGCGGGATGACGGGCGCGGAACTGGCTGATTTTCTGCCAGTGCGCGACGCTAGCGGCAGATTTACCGCTAACATCCTGCCAGTTCATATCCGAACGCGTGCCTTGCAGCGGATCAGAACCGGTAGGACCGAACGGACGAGAGGATTCATCACCATAAAAGATTTGTACTGCACCTGGCGCTAATAACAATAACTCTGCTGCTTTGTCGCCCCCTTCACGAAACAAACGAGTATCATGCGACGAAAGATAGCTCAACACGTTGAAATCCTGCAATTTCTCTGCCATTTGCTGCCAGGTCGTATCCATCTGCGCCAGACAATCGACCGCTTTCGCCGCCTGCTCCTGATAATCGAAATTGATCATCGCATCGAAGCCGTGGCGATAGTAGTCACTTTGCATCACGCCGTGGCCCCAGGCTTCACCGGTCATCCAGAACGGTTTGTCATCTAACGCTTTATCGGGATTCGCTTTTTTCCATTCGCGAAGTGCGGCGCTGGCTTCGGTTTTCAGTTGCTGCCAGGCGGGCAACTCAACATGCCTGGCGGTATCGACCCGAAAACCATCAATTCCGTAGTCACGGACCCACTGGCTTAACCAATGGGTTAAGTAATCTCGAGGGGTAAAGCCGTCAATGGCTTTAGCGTGGGTATCCGTTTTGTTGTTATAGAACACTGGCAGGCCAGAAGCGGTCGTTGATTCGGTTTTGATATCCGGTAAAAAGGCCAGCGACATGGTGAGATCGTCAAATCCAGGATTGTCGTAGTCGCCGATATCCGTTCTGATCCAGTTTTTTCCCCACCATTTATCCCAGCCTGTTTTGTCGCTGAAATTAATGTAATCGTTAAAGCTATGCCAGGTTTGCCCGGCGGCGGGCTTCCAGTCGCTCCAGCGGTCACCTAACGTTTTTTTCAGCTCATCACCAGAAAGGTATAACGCGCCAAACTGATACTCCTGCATATCCGCCAGTGTGGCATAGCCGGTGTGGTTCATCACGACATCAAAGAGAATACGAATACCGCGCTGATGCGCGCTATCAACCAGCGTCCGGAGATCGGTTTCGCTGCCCATATTGGCATCAAGATTCGTCCAGTCCTGTGTGTAATAACCGTGGTAGGCATAATGCGGGAAATCGCCTTTTGTACCGCCGCCGACCCAGCCGTGAATTTGCTCAAATGGGGCACTTATCCATAAAGCATTGACGCCCAGCTGCTGGAGGTAATCCAGTTTGTTGGTCAGGCCGCGTAAATCGCCGCCGTGAAAAGTGCCAATTTCTGCCATACCGTCTTTATGACGTCCGTAACTCTGGTCATTACTGGGATCGCCGTTTTCGAAACGATCTGTCAGCACAAAATAAACCGTGGCGTTATGCCAGTCGAAAGGGGCGGATGTGTCAGTTTCTGCCCGTTCCAGCAGGAGTAAACCGTTGCTGGTGGCAGCGGGTTGTAACGTTATTTGACCGTTCTTCACTATCGCAATTTGCTGGCTGTAATAATCCCGGACTGCGGCTCCCTCCGGAAAAGTGGCGCTGACATCCAGCGTGAGCGGTAATCCATCCCATTTCGGGCATTCACGGACCAGGCTTGCTACCGGTTCGACGGCGTTCTGGATGGAAATCATCAATGTTGGTGTACCGGAGCGGGTGTCTAGTTGCAGCGTATATTCGCCGTCCCTGAACAATCGCCACTGAGGCGGCGTGTTGCTACAAGGTTGCAGGGAAAGCATCTGATTGAGTTTTATCGCATCCGCAGGCTGCCAGCACTGTTGGTCAAAATTTAGCGTTAGTGGACGCGTACCTTTGGGCAACTGCGCGTGGCTGACAAATGTTCCCGTTCCCTGTTCGCTAAAGGCAGGGAACCCCGGAGAAGTCCAGCTGGCGGCAACGGCGAAGCCAGGAAGGAGTGTCAGAAAACAGGCGGCGAGTTTCATGGCGGATGAGTCCTTATTGCTGCGATTTCAGACAGTTTGCCAGCGATAAGCCAGACAAAACTCATCCCTGAGCGGTAAGTCCACAGGATGAGAAGCAAGGGTGAGCGATCGCGCGCAAAAAACGGCTGAATTTTGCGATAAACCCCACATTTTCTGCGATTTAGCGCCAATCTGAATCGTTAACTCGTGACATAGTTTCAGATTTGGACTATTCCTTGGGGTGCTCTTGACAGCTATTTTTGATATGATTTGAGATTCAACTCTCAAATTTGTGAAAAATATAAGGTGTTGGAATGATTAAATCCGACCAGGAGACCTGATGATTTTGACTCCCATACGACGATATGGGGCGATGATTCTTATGTTACTCACTCTGGTGTTTTCGAGTGAGGTGTTAGCGAAGACGCACACAACAACAGCGAGTCAAAAGTCCCACTTAATTAAAGCTAGTAATAAACAGGTAAGCAGTAAACAAGAGTATTCTCGCAATAGTGCAAAGAGTAGTTCACTTCCTGATTTGCGAAAATACCCTTCCGGAACACCAAGGAAAAAAGCGTTTCTCCGGACCGTAATGCCTTACATTACCAGCCAAAATGCGGCCATTACTGCGGAACGTAACTGGCTCATTTCAAAACAGTATCAGGGCCAATGGTCACCTGCTGAGCGTGCGCGTCTGAAAGACATCGCCAAACGCTACAAGGTGAAGTGGTCTGGTAATACGCGAAAAATCCCGTGGAATACCTTGCTGGAACGCGTAGACATTATTCCTACCAGTATGGTGGCGACGATGGCTGCAGCAGAAAGCGGTTGGGGAACGTCGAAGCTGGCGCGTAGCAACAACAACCTATTCGGCATGAAGTGCATGAAAGGACGTTGTACCAATGCGCCGGGTAAAGTGAAGGGGTACTCACAGTTCAGTTCTGTCAAAGAATCGGTGAGCGCCTATGTCACTAACCTGAATACTCACCCGGCTTACTCTTCGTTCCGTAAATCGCGTGCACAACTGCGTAAAGCGGATCAGGAAGTGACTGCCACAGCGATGATTCACAAGCTGAAGGGCTACTCGACCAAAGGGAAGAGTTATAACAACTACCTGTTCGCAATGTACCAGGATAACCAACGGTTAATCGCGGCGCATATGTAATTGTATTCCCTGAAGCCTTATCCGACTTGTTGGTCGGATAAGGCGTTCACGCCGCATGCGACAACCACGCAGCGTTGCCTGATGCGACGCCGACAATTCTCATCATCGCTACAACATGACCTCGCTATTTACATCGCGATACTCTTTTGGCGTCGTGTCATATGCTTTTTTAAAAACAGAGTAGAAATATTGCAGCGATGGATAACCGCACATTTGCGATATCTCATTGATCGATAAGGTGGTTGAAATCAGCAGACTGCGCGCTTTCTCCAGCTTCTCGGCATGAATCATGGCATGGATGGTTTCACCCACCTCCTCTTTAAAACGCTTCTCAAGATTGGAGCGCGAGATCCCGACGGCATCGAGTACCTGATCCACTTTAATCCCTTTACAGGCGTGATTACGAATGTAATGCATGGCCTGAATAACGGCGGGATCGGTCAGCGAACGGTAATCTGTTGAGCGCCGTTCAATGACGCGAACTGGTGGGACCAAAATCCGCTGTAGCGGCATTTCTTCTTTATCTAATAATCGATGCAACAGTTTTGCCGCCTGATATCCCATTTGCCGTGCGCCCTGAGCGACCGAAGAAAGGGCGACACGCGATAGATAGCGGGTCAGTTCTTCGTTATCGATGCCAATCACGCATAATTTTTCCGGTACGGGAATATGTAGATGTTCACATACTTGCAGAATATGCCGCGCCCGGGCGTCAGTAACGGCAATAATCCCGGTTTGCGGTGGCAGCGTTTGTAGCCAGTCTGCCAGCCGATTTTGCGCGTGTTGCCAGTTCTCTGGCGCTGTTTCTAACCCCTGATAAACCACTCCGCGATACTTTTCTTCGGCGACAAGCTGACGGAATGCATATTCGCGTTCAGTGGCCCAACGTTTGCCGCTGGATTCCGGAAGACCATAAAAAGCAAAGCGGTTAACGCCTTTCTCTTTTAAATGCAAAAATGCGCTTTCAACCAGTGCATAGTTATCGGTGGCAATGTAATGAACGGGTGGGTAACTTTCGGCAAGGTGATACGAACCACCAACCCCAACAATGGGGACGTCGACGTTAGCCAGTGCTTGCTCGATTTGTTTGTCATCGAAGTCGGCAATGACGCCATCTCCTAACCAGTCCTTGATTTTATCAATGCGGGCGCGGAAATCTTCTTCAATGAAAATATCCCATTCCGATTGTGACGCCTGTAAATATTCCCCTACGCCTTCTACTACCTGACGGTCATAGGCTTTATTAGCATTGAACAGCAATGTGATGCGGTGACGTTTAGTAAACATGGTTCTTTTCCTGCTGAATCATGCAAAAACTCAAAACCGGTAATAAGTTACCGGTTTTGAGAAAATTTTTATCAAAATCAAGAACGGCGTTTGGTTGCGGAGTCCATCCATACTGCCAGCAACAGAATCGCACCTTTAACGATATACTGCCAGAAGGTCGGTACATCCATCATACTCATGCCGTTATCCAGTGAAGCCATGATGAATGCCCCCATTACCGCTCCAGCCACGCTCCCGACGCCGCCTGCCAGACTGGTGCCGCCAATCACACATGCTGCAATTGCGTCCAGCTCGGCGATATTTCCCGCAGAAGGTGAACCAGCGCCAAGTCGAGAACTGAGGATTAATCCGGCGATGGCTACCATTAATCCGTTAATAGCGAACACGGCAAGTTTGGTGCGTTCAACGTTAATCCCGGAGAGCCGTGCTGCTTCCAGATTGCCGCCGATGGCATAAATGCGTCTTCCAAATGCCGTCCGCGTTGCCATAAACATTCCGCCGAGTAACAGCAACGTCAGCAGCAGAACAGGAGTGGGAACGCCACGGTAATCGTTCAACAGCCAGATTGCGCCTAAGATGATAATCGCCGTTAATGCCTGGCGACCGACAACTGCGGTAGAGGCCGGAGACTGCAAACCCAAAGCCTGACGGCGCATTCTTCCGCGCCATTGCCAGCCAACAAAAGCCATTAAGCCAAGCGCGCCAATGATGAAGCCGGTGCTGGCGGGTAGATAGCTTTGCCCGATTTGTGACATCGCGGCGCTGGTGGGGGATACAGTCGTGCCGTTGGTGATGCCAATGAGTATGCCGCGAAATGCCAACATGCCCGCGAGGGTGACAATAAATGAAGGGACTTTGCGGTACGCGACCCACCATCCGTTCCAGGCACCGAGAAGCAGTCCCAGAACCAACGTCACAATGATGGTAAGTGGCAAAGGCCAGCCTAGCCAGACGTCACAAATCGCCGCGACGCCACCTAATAGCCCCATCATTGAGCCGACGGAAAGGTCGATTTCAGCAGAAATTATGACGAACACCATTCCTACCGCGAGGATGCCGGTAATCGCGGTCTGGCGTAACAGGTTGGAGACGTTACGGGCGCTTAAGTAGGCACCATCGGTGGTCCAGGTAAAGAACAGCATGATTGCGATGATAGCTGCAATCATCACGAAGACCTGCAAATTCAGTGACTTCAGCCCGGAAAAGCCACCGGATGTCGGTACGGCCAATTTCACTTCAGACGGATTGCTTTTCGACATGATGTTCGCTCCTCAATGCGGCTTCCATCACCTGCTCCTGAGTCAGGTTATGATTTATCAGGTTGGCTTTTAGTTTCCCTTCATGCATCACCAGTACACGATCGCTAAGGCCGAGCACTTCAGGTAATTCGGAAGAGATGACAATAACGGCAATACCCTGCTGGACGAGTTGGTTAATTAATTTGTAGATCTCGTATTTCGCGCCAATATCGATACCCCTGGTAGGTTCATCAAGAATGAGAATGCGCGGCTTGAGTAACAGACAGCGAGCGAGGATCGCTTTTTGCTGATTGCCGCCGCTCAAACGTCCAATAGCAAGGTCGGGGGACGACGTTTTAACTTTGAGTTGCTGGATTGATTCCAGAATACATTTTTGCTCTGCCGCGTCATCAAGCTGGCTAATACCGCCGGTAAATTTATTGAGTGCGGCGAGGGTAATATTTTTACCAACCGCCATTACCGGAACGATGCCGTCGCGCTTTCTGTCTTCGGGTACCATCGCAATCCCCTGGGCGATGGCTTGCTGACAGTTACGAATATCTACCTGTTTGCCATCAATATAAATTTTTCCTTCCCATTGTCCGGGCCACACGCCAAACAGGCACTGAATGGTCTCGGTACGTCCGGCACCAACGAGTCCGGCAATACCCAGTATTTCGCCACGTTTCAGGGAAAACGAGACATCATTAACTCGTTTAATATGACGATTAACCGGATGCCATGCCGTCAGATGTTCAATACGTAATATTTCATCTCCGGTGGTATGTGGTTCATTAGGGTAAAGCGCGGTTAACTCTCGCCCGACCATCATGGTGATAATATCGTCTTCACTCATTCCGGCAGCATCACGCGTACCAATGTGCTGACCGTCGCGAATAACGCAAATCGTATCGGAAATCGCTTTGACTTCGTTGAGTTTGTGCGAAATATAAATACAGGCGATACCGTGCTGTTGTAGATCGCGAATAATATCCAGTAAAACCGACGTTTCCTGCTCAGTTAATGAGGCTGTCGGTTCATCGAGAATTAACAAGCGCACCTGTTTATTAAGTGCCTTAGCAATTTCAACCAGTTGTTGTTGCCCTAGCCCTAAATCGCCAACGCGGGTATCTGGTGAAATAAGTAAACTGACCTGTGCGAGCAGCTTCTGACAGCGTAGCGTCATCAGATCATAATCCATAATGCCATTATGGGTTATTTCGTTACCCAGGAAAATATTTTCCAGTACGGTCAATTCTTTCACCAGGGCCAATTCCTGGTGAATGATAGCGATACCTTTGCGTTCGGTATCGCGGATGTGACTCGCCTGAATCTCTTCTCCCGCAAAAATAATGTCGCCTTCGTAGGAGCCATGGGGATAAATACCACACAGCACTTTCATCAGCGTTGATTTACCAGACCCATTTTCCCCGCAGAGTGAGACTATTTCGCCGGCATTCAACCGCAAGCTAACGTTATCAATCGCCTTCACACTGCCGAAGGTTTTGGTAATGTTCTTCATTTCAAGTAGATAAGGCATAACGACTCCACCTAAGCCAATTAATTTACACGGCATGGAGAGAAATCACGCCCCCGCTCTGTGCCGGGGCGTAACGCTTACAGCTCGCTCTCTTTGTGGAATCCGTCTTTAACTACCGTATCTTTGATGTTGTTTTTATTCACATCGATCGGTGTCAGCAGGCGGGAGGGAACATCTTTCAGACCATTATTCAGTGTGGTATCTGCTTTTGGTTCCTGACCATTGCCCAACTCAACGGCAATTTCTGCGGCAGTATTTGCCAACAATGTAATAGGTTTATACACCGTCATAGTTTGCGTACCGGCAGCAATACGTTTAATACCTGCGAGATCCGCATCCTGGCCGGATATTGCTACTTTCCCTGATAAACCTTGCGCGCTTAATGCCTGAATTGCCCCGCCTGCGGTGGCATCGTTTGAGGCAACCACGGCATCAATTTTGTTATTATTGGCGGTCAGCGCGTTTTCCATAATTTTCAGTGCGTTTTCCGGTAACCAGCCATCAACCCATTGGTCACCAACGACTTTAATTTTTCCGGAATCAACGTAAGGTTTTAACACTTTCATTTGTCCGGCGCGGAACAGCTTAGCGTTGTTATCTACCGGCGAACCGCCCATCAGGAAGTAATTACCTTGCGGAACAATATCGACCAGGGCTTTTGCCTGCAGTTCACCGACTTTTTCGTTATCGAAAGAAATATAAAAATCGATATCCGCATCGTTAATCATACGGTCGTAAGCTAATACTTTAATACCTTCTTGTTTGGCTTCTTTTACAACGTTACTTAATACCTGACCGTTATACGGAATAATGACAAGAACATCGACACCCCGGTTAATCATGTTTTCAATCTGCGACATTTGTGTTTCTTCATTGCCATTTGCAGACTGTACAAATACTTTCGCGCCGAGAGATTCTGCCTTTTTCACAAAGATATCTCGATCTTTTTGCCAGCGTTCAAGACGGAGATCATCAATCGCCATACCTATTTTGACTTCTTTGGCGTGCGCCGCAACGTTGGTAAGCAGAAGTGAGGTGCAAAGGGTGAGTAGAATGTTCTTTATTTTCATGGTGTAGGGCCTTCTGTAGTTAGAGGACAGCTTTAATAAGTAACAATCACCGCGATAAACGTAACCAATTTTTAGCAACTAAACAGGGGAAAACAATTACAGATTTTTATCTTTCGATTACGATTTTTGGTTTATTTCTTGATTTATGACAGAGATCTTACTTTTGTTGCGCAATTGTACTTATTGCATTTTTCTCTTCGAGGAATTACCCAGTTTCATCATTCCATTTTATTTTGCGAGCGAGCGCACACTTGTGAATTATCTCAATAGCAGTGTGAAATAACATAATTGAGCAACTGAAAGGGAGTGCCCAATATTACGACATCATCCATCACCCGCGGCATTACCTGATTATGGAGTTCAATATGCAAGCCTATTTTGACCAGCTCGATCGCGTTCGTTATGAAGGCTCAAAATCCTCTAACCCGTTAGCATTCCATCACTATAATCCCGACGAACTGGTGTTGGGCAAGCGTATGGAAGAGCACTTGCGTTTTGCCGCCTGCTACTGGCACACCTTCTGCTGGAACGGGGCGGACATGTTTGGTGTGGGGGCGTTTAATCGTCCGTGGCAGCAGCATGGTGAGGCACTGGCGTTGGCGAAGCGTAAAGCAGATGTCGCATTTGAGTTTTTCCACAAGTTACATGTGCCATTTTATTGCTTCCACGATGTGGATGTTTCCCCTGAGGGCGCGTCGTTAAAAGAGTACATCAATAATTTTGCGCAAATGGTTGATGTCCTGGCAGGCAAGCAAGAAGAGAGCGGCGTGAAGCTGCTGTGGGGAACCGCTAACTGCTTTACAAACCCTCGCTACGGTGCGGGTGCGGCGACGAACCCAGATCCAGAAGTCTTTAGTTGGGCGGCGACGCAAGTTGTTACAGCGATGGAAGCAACCCATAAATTGGGCGGTGAAAACTATGTTCTGTGGGGCGGTCGTGAAGGTTACGAAACGCTGTTAAATACCGACTTGCGTCAGGAGCGTGAACAACTGGGCCGCTTTATGCAGATGGTGGTTGAGCATAAACATAAAATCGGTTTCCAGGGTACGTTGCTTATCGAACCGAAACCGCAAGAACCGACCAAACATCAATATGATTACGATGCTGCGACAGTCTATGGCTTCCTGAAACAGTTTGGTCTGGAAAAAGAGATTAAACTGAACATTGAAGCTAACCACGCGACGCTGGCAGGTCACTCTTTCCATCATGAAATTGCCACCGCCATTGCGCTTGGCCTGTTCGGTTCTGTCGACGCCAACCGTGGCGATGCACAACTGGGCTGGGACACCGACCAGTTCCCGAACAGTGTGGAAGAGAATGCGCTGGTGATGTATGAAATTCTCAAAGCAGGCGGTTTCACCACCGGTGGTCTGAACTTCGATGCCAAAGTCCGTCGTCAAAGTACTGATAAATATGATCTGTTTTACGGTCATATCGGCGCGATGGATACGATGGCGTTGGCGCTGAAAATTGCAGCACGCATGATTGAAGATGGCGAGCTGGATAAACGCATCGCGCAGCGTTATTCCGGCTGGAATAGCGAATTAGGCCAGCAAATCCTGAAAGGCCAAATGTCACTGGCAGATTTAGCCAAATATGCTCAGGAACATAATTTGTCTCCGGTGCATCAGAGTGGTCGCCAGGAGCAACTGGAAAATCTGGTAAACCATTATCTGTTCGACAAATAACGGCTAACTGTGCAGTCCGTTGGCCCGGTTATCGGTAGCGATACCGGGCATTTTTTTAAGGAACGATCGATATGTATATCGGGATAGATCTTGGCACCTCGGGCGTAAAAGTTATTTTGCTCAACGAGCAGGGTGAGGTGGTTGCTTCGCAAACGGAAAAGCTGACCGTTTCGCGCCCGCATCCACTCTGGTCGGAACAAGACCCGGAACAGTGGTGGCAGGCAACTGATCGCGCAATGAAAGCTCTGGGCGATCAGCATTCTCTGCAGGACGTTAAAGCATTGGGTATTGCCGGCCAGATGCACGGTGCAACCTTACTGGATGCCCAGCAACGGGTATTACGCCCTGCCATTTTGTGGAACGACGGGCGCTGTGCGCAAGAGTGCACTTTGCTGGAAGCGCGAGTTCCGCAATCACGGGTGATTACCGGTAACCTGATGATGCCCGGATTTACTGCGCCTAAATTGCTATGGGTTCAGCGGCATGAGCCGGAGATATTCCGTCAAATCGACAAAGTATTATTACCGAAAGATTACTTGCGTCTGCGTATGACGGGGGAGTTTGCCAGCGATATGTCTGACGCAGCTGGCACCATGTGGCTGGATGTCGCAAAGCGTGACTGGAGTGACGTCATGCTGCAGGCTTGCCACTTATCTCGTGACCAGATGCCCGCATTATACGAAGGCAGCGAAATTACTGGTGCTTTGCTACCTGAAGTTGCGAAAGCGTGGGGTATGGCGGCAGTGCCAGTTGTCGCAGGCGGTGGTGATAATGCAGCTGGTGCGGTTGGTGTAGGAATGGTTGATGCTAATCAGGCAATGTTATCGCTGGGGACGTCGGGGGTCTATTTTGCTGTCAGCGAAGGGTTCTTAAGCAAGCCAGAAAGCGCCGTACACAGCTTTTGCCATGCGCTCCCGCAGCGTTGGCATTTAATGTCTGTGATGCTGAGTGCAGCGTCGTGTCTGGATTGGGCCGCGAAATTAACGGGCCTGAACAATGTCCCAGCTTTAATCGCGGCTGCTCAACAGGCTGATGAAAGTGCCGAGCCAGTTTGGTTTCTGCCTTATCTTTCCGGCGAGCGTACACCACACAATAATCCCCAGGCGAAGGGGGTTTTCTTTGGTTTGACCCATCAACATGGTGCTAATGAACTGGCGCGAGCAGTGCTGGAAGGCGTGGGTTATGCGCTGGCAGATGGCATGGATGTCGTACATGCCTGCGGCATTAAACCGCAAAGTGTTACGTTGATTGGTGGCGGGGCGCGTAGTGAGTACTGGCGTCAGATGCTGGCGGATATCAGCGGTCAGCAACTCGATTACCGCACGGGGGGGGATGTGGGGCCAGCACTGGGCGCAGCAAGGCTGGCGCAGATTGCGGCGAATCCAGAGAAATCGCTCATTGAGTTGTTGCCACAACTGCCGTTAGAACAGTCGCATTTACCAGATGCGCAGCGTTATGCCACTTATCAGCCACGACGTGAAACGTTCCGTCGCCTCTATCAGCAACTTCTGCCATTAATGGCGTAAACGTTATCCCCTGCCTGACCGGGTGGGGGATAATTCACATCTATATATATCAGTAATTAATTAATATTTAGTATGAATTTATTCTGAAATCATTTGTTAATGGCATTTTTCAGTTTTGTCTTTCGTTGGTTACTCGTAATGTATCGCTGGTAGATATGGAGATCGTTATGAAAACCTCAAAGACTGTGGCAAAACTATTATTTGTTGTCGGGGCGCTGGTTTATCTGCTTGGGCTATGGATCTCATGCCCATTGTTAAGTGGAAAAGGCTATTTTCTTGGCGTGTTAATGACGGCAACTTTTGGCAACTATGCATATCTTCGCGCAGAAAAACTCGGGCAACTGGATGATTTTTTTATCCATGTCTGCCAGTTAGTTGCGTTAATCACTATCGGTCTCTTGTTTATCGGTGTTTTAAATGCGCCTATCAATGCTTATGAAATGGTGATTTATCCCATCGCCTTTTTTGTTTGCTTGTTTGGTCAAATGCGTTTGTTTCGCTCGGCATGAGCAACATAAAGCTCTTACACATTCAGGAATGAAAGGAATACTGTGATGGACAACAAAATATCAACCTATTCTCCGGCATTTAGTATTGTGTCATGGATAGCTCTTGTTGGTGGTATCGTTACCTATCTGTTAGGGCTATGGAATGCAGAGATGCAGTTAAATGAAAAAGGATATTATTTTGCCGTGCTGGTGCTAGGACTGTTTTCTGCGGCATCTTATCAAAAGACCGTTCGGGACAAGTATGAAGGCATACCGACCACCTCCATTTATTATATGACCTGCCTGACTGTCTTTATTATCTCTGTTGCGTTATTGATGGTAGGTCTGTGGAATGCGACGTTATTACTCAGCGAAAAAGGTTTTTATGGGCTGGCTTTCTTCTTAAGCTTGTTTGGTGCAGTAGCGGTGCAGAAGAATATTCGTGATGCCGGAATAAACCCACCAAAAGAAACACAGGTTACCCAGGAAGAATACAGCGAATAATTCACGTAAGCCCGGTCAGTCCAATGTGACCGGGCTTTTATTTAACTCACTAGTCTGTTTCTGTCGATTCGTTGTACCAGCACAGAAAGTAACAAACTCGCTGCCAACGTCGCGCAAAAGATCCAAATAATATCGAGTATTGGCCAGTTTTTAAGCTCAATCCCCCGGGTACGCAGTGCATGGATAATCAAGGCGTGGAATCCGTATATACCCAACGAATGGCGGGAGATTAAGCCAAGTCCGCGAATGGTACGCGTATCCAGCGTGTTTTTAACCAGAGTCAATAGCGTGATTGCGCAGATAAAAACCATCGGCCCACAGTAAAGATACCAGGTATCGGCAAAATTTCCGCGCCACTGCAATTCATATAATGTCCCGCGAGAGATAATAAAAACCCCCGTCGCAAACAGTGCGGCGCACACCCACGACAGTGCTTTATGCTGTGTGTCCATCATCCCTATAGCGCGGCCCAACATGCCATACAGGATGTAGTAAAAAGTATCGCCATTGATATATAAGTTAATTGGCAGCCATTCAAAACCGTCAATTTTCTGCGGCACTGTGTTTGGGTTAGCGATAATACCAATCACCACCATTAGTACCAGCAACATTTTTCCGCCGACGTTCTTCACCTGAATCAGCGGTGAAACCAGATAAATCACCGCAATCGCGAAGAAAAACCATAAGTGGTAAAACACTGGCTTTTGCAGCAGGTTTTTCAGCGCTAACTCCACATTGATGGAGGTAAACAGCGCAATGTAGAGCAGTGCGATTGCGCTATAAAAAAGCAGACATAAGCCGATACGTAAGAAATGGCGCGGCTGGGCGCTGCGTTCGCCAAAAAAGAGATAGCCGGAAATCATGAAAAATAGCGGCACGCTGACACGAGAGGCAGAATTCAGAACATTGGCGATATCCCAGGTGACGGGGCTAACACTATGAGCATTGGTCACATACCAGGTAGTGGTGTGAATCATCACCACCATTAAACATGCTATCCCTCGCAGGTTATCAATCCAGTAAATTTTGGGCTGCATCTGTGTCTCTGTATCTGGTTAAAAAAAGTCTGACCGATAAATCATTCGGTTGGCGCACTGGAATAATCTGAGTTTTATCACTACAGCTTATAGAGGCTTAAGGAAATTCGTAAGATATCAGCCACTATACCGATATAAATAATAAGACTCACCTGCAAACCAGACGGTAATTTAATGATGATGAACTCTTTCTTTCCGGCAATGGCGCTTATGGTGCTTATGGCGCTAGTGGGTTGTTCTACACCGCCACCCGTGCAGAAAGCACAACGGGTAAAGGTTGATCCTCTGCGTTCGTTGAATATGGAAGCGTTATGCAAGGATCAGGCGGCAAAACGTTATAACACCGGCGAGCAAAAAATCGACGTCACCGCCTTCGAACAGTTCCAGGGAAGCTACGAAATGCGTGGTTATACCTTCCGGAAAGAGCAGTTTGTCTGTTCTTTTGACGCGGATGGCCATTTTTTGCATCTTTCCATGCGTTAAGCCCTGCTTTTTCCCGTTTCGTACTGTATATCTTCCATCCAGCGGGTATACTGATCCCTTCCTTTAAATCCACACGTATCCAGCACGAAATAATATGCAAAAGTTTGATACCAGGACCTTCCAGGGCTTGATCCTGACCTTACAGGATTACTGGGCTCGCCAGGGCTGCACCATTGTTCAACCATTGGACATGGAAGTCGGCGCGGGAACCTCTCACCCAATGACCTGTCTGCGCGCGCTGGGGCCAGAACCGATGGCGGCTGCTTATGTTCAGCCTTCTCGTCGCCCGACCGATGGTCGCTACGGCGAAAACCCCAACCGTTTACAGCACTACTATCAGTTCCAGGTGGTCATTAAGCCATCGCCGGACAATATTCAGGAGCTGTACCTTGGTTCTCTGAAAGAGCTGGGCATGGACCCGACTATCCACGATATCCGTTTCGTGGAAGATAACTGGGAAAACCCGACTTTGGGTGCCTGGGGGCTGGGCTGGGAAGTGTGGCTGAACGGCATGGAAGTGACGCAGTTCACTTACTTCCAGCAGGTTGGTGGTCTGGAGTGTAAACCGGTTACCGGCGAGATCACCTACGGTCTGGAACGTCTGGCCATGTACATTCAGGGCGTAGACAGCGTTTACGACCTGGTCTGGAGCGACGGCCCGCTGGGTAAAACCACCTACGGCGACGTGTTCCATCAGAACGAAGTGGAGCAGTCCACTTACAACTTCGAATACGCGGATGTGGACTTCCTGTTCACCTGCTTCGAGCAATACGAGAAAGAAGCGCAGCAGCTGCTGGCGCTGGAAAATCCGCTGCCGCTGCCAGCCTACGAGCGTATTCTGAAAGCCGCCCACAGCTTCAACCTGCTGGATGCGCGTAAAGCCATCTCCGTCACTGAGCGTCAGCGCTATATTCTGCGCATTCGCACCCTGACCAAAGCAGTGGCAGAAGCATACTACGCTTCCCGTGAAGCCCTCGGCTTCCCGATGTGCAACAAAGATAAGTAAGAGGCGGCTATGTCTGAGAAAACTTTTCTGGTGGAAATCGGCACTGAAGAGCTGCCACCAAAAGCACTGCGCAGCCTGGCTGAGTCCTTTGCTGCGAACTTTACTGCGGAGCTGGATAACGCTGGCCTCGCACACGGCACCGTTCAATGGTTTGCTGCTCCGCGTCGTCTGGCGCTGAAAGTAGCTAACCTGGCGGAAGCGCAACCGGATCGTGAAATCGAAAAACGTGGCCCGGCAATTGCTCAGGCGTTCGATGCTGAAGGCAAACCGAGCAAAGCGGCAGAAGGCTGGGCGCGTGGTTGCGGTATTACCGTTGACCAGGCTGAGCGTCTGACTACCGATAAAGGCGAATGGCTGCTGTATCGCGCCCACGTGAAGGGCGAAAGCACTGAAGCACTGTTGCCGAATATGGTTGCGACTTCGCTGGCGAAACTGCCGATCCCGAAACTGATGCGTTGGGGTGCAAGCGACGTGCACTTCGTGCGTCCGGTGCACACCGTGACCCTGCTGCTGGGCGACAAAGTCATTCCGGCAACCATTCTGGGCATTCAGTCCGATCGCGTGATTCGCGGCCACCGCTTTATGGGCGAGCCGGAATTCACTATCGACAATGCTGATCAGTATCCGGAAATTCTGCGTGAGCGCGGGAAAGTCATCGCCGATTACGAAGAACGTAAGGCGAAGATTAAAGCCGATGCCGAAGAAGCGGCGCGTAAGATTGGCGGTAACGCTGACTTAAGCGAAAGCCTGTTGGAAGAAGTCGCTTCGCTGGTGGAATGGCCGGTTGTGCTGACCGCAAAATTCGAAGAGAAATTCCTCGCGGTGCCGTCTGAAGCGCTGGTTTACACCATGAAAGGTGACCAGAAATACTTCCCGGTGTATGCGAACGACGGCAAACTGCTGCCGAACTTTATCTTCGTTGCCAATATCGAATCGAAAGATCCGCAGCAAATTATTTCCGGTAATGAAAAAGTCGTTCGCCCACGTCTGGCGGATGCCGAGTTCTTCTTCAACACCGACCGTAAAAAACGGCTGGAAGATAACCTGCCGCGCCTGCAAACCGTGTTGTTCCAGCAACAGCTGGGTACACTGCGCGACAAAACTGACCGCATCCAGGCGCTGGCTGGCTGGATTGCTGAACAGATTGGCGCTGACGTTAACCACGCAACCCGTGCGGGCCTGCTGTCCAAGTGCGACCTGATGACCAACATGGTCTTCGAGTTCACCGACACCCAGGGCGTTATGGGGATGCACTACGCGCGTCACGATGGCGAAGCGGAAGATGTTGCCGTGGCGCTGAACGAGCAGTATCAGCCGCGCTTTGCCGGTGATGACCTGCCGTCTAACCCGGTAGCCTGTGCGCTGGCGATAGCTGACAAGATGGATACTCTGGCGGGTATCTTCGGTATCGGCCAGCATCCGAAAGGCGACAAAGACCCGTTTGCGTTGCGTCGTGCCGCACTTGGCGTGCTGCGTATTATCGTTGAGAAGAACCTCAATCTTGACCTGCAAACCCTGACCGAAGAAGCAGTGCGTCTGTATGGCGATAAGCTGACTAATGCCAACGTGGTTGATGATGTTATCGACTTTATGCTCGGTCGCTTCCGCGCCTGGTATCAGGACGAAGGTTACACCGTTGACACCATCCAGGCGGTACTGGCGCGTCGTCCGACTCGTCCGGCTGATTTCGATGCCCGAATGAAAGCGGTATCGCACTTCCGTACCCTGGATGCAGCTGCAGCACTGGCGGCGGCGAACAAGCGTGTATCTAACATTCTGGCGAAATCTGACGAAGTGCTGAGCGACCGCGTGAATGCCTCTACTCTGAAAGAGCCGGAAGAAATTAAACTGGCGATGCAGGTTGTGGTGCTACGTGACAAGCTAGAGCCGTACTTTGCTGAAGGTCGTTACCAGGATGCGCTGGTCGAACTGGCTGAGCTGCGTGAACCGGTTGATGCCTTCTTCGATAAAGTGATGGTCATGGTTGATGACAAAGAATTGCGAATCAACCGTCTTACCATGCTGGAGAAACTGCGCGAATTATTCCTGCGAGTTGCGGATATTTCGCTGTTGCAGTAATAACGTCGTTATTAAAAAGCCTGCCATCTGGCAGGCTTTTTTATCGCTAAATAATAGAGCAACCTTTAATAATCTTCTGATGAATAAAGATTGTCTCATATATTAATTTTATGAGATTTTTTTAGGATTATATCAAGGAGAAGAAACGAACTTATTAAGCTAGAATAGCTGCGGGTGCTTGAGACTGTTTGTCTCAGGTATTCACCGAAAGGCAGACAGAGAAAAGCCCCACCTGACTATAAATCAAAGTGAGGCTACCCTATGCCTGAACACCATAAGGTTAGCCTCTTACTCGTTGGAAATCAACACAGGAGGCTGGGAATGCCGCAGAAATATAGATTACTTTCTTTAATAGTGATTTGTTGCACGCTTTTATTTTTCACCTGGATGATAAGAGATTCACTGTGTGAATTGCATATTAAACAGGGGAGTTATGAGCTGGCGGCATTTTTAGCCTGCAATTTGAAAGAGTAAGAGTCTTCGGCGGGAAGTTATTCCCGCCTTTCTTACGGCGTTGCGCATTCTCATTGCACCCAAATTTATTCTTCACAAAAATAATAATAGATTTTATTACGCGAACGATTATTTATTTCCTGAATAAACAAATAAAAAAATCCCCGCCATTTGGCAGGGATCTTAGATTCTGTGCTTTTAAGCAGAGATTACAGGCTGGTTACGTTACCAGCTGCCGGGCCTTTAGCGCCGCTTTCGATGGTGAAGGACACTTTCTGACCTTCGTCCAGAGATTTGTAACCATCGTTCTGGATAGCAGAGAAGTGTACGAACACGTCTTTAGAGCCATCGTCAGGAGTGATGAAGCCGAAGCCTTTGTCAGCGTTGAACCATTTTACGATACCAGTCATTTTACCGGACATAGTGTATTACCTTTAATAATTTAAATGTGCCTTTCGGCGATATGGCGTGCTTTACAGATTTTGAAGCGTTAAAGGAAATGCACTACGAGGGGTATCAACGATAACTCTTGAAGGGACTTGCCTTACTACACTGCTTTAATGGTCTGTACGTCAAACCGTTGATGTGCATTAAGCCACGCATTGGCGGGTGATGCAACAATTATTTTTCATATTTATGATTAATCGGTTGGAAAACGGTCCTGTCATCAGGACCGTAAACAGAAATAAAGTGGATAAAAGTCTATTCCATCAACTGCTTACTTAACGCTGGGTTAGCTTGAATCAGACGCATCAATTTTAGTTCGGCACTTGAAGGCTTAACGCGTCGGGATTCCCATTCCTTTACCATGGCGACGGAAACGCCCAAAACCCGAGCGAAATCATCGATTTTTAACCCCGTACCTTTACGTAACTGCTCAATCTCGGTACAGGACGTTGTTCTGTGCGTCAGAGTAATCTTCTGCGTTTCATCTTTAAAAACAATCTGTTCCAGGCTGCTCAACAGCTCATGCATTGGATCTTTATATTCCATTGAAAACTCCTCAAATCACACTGCGGGATCGTGAATTGCATCGAAGCTCATTAAGAATAGTCGGGAAAAACAGACACAGCGGGGTGTAGTCAGGGCATGCTCTGGCTATGATTCGATTCAGCCAGTCATTTAGCGTGACTTATAGCCACCTAACGATCTGATAAATGCCGATATATCTCTTACCACTCCCGGTTTGTAAAGATTTCGAAAATCTAACGTTCTGAGAAGGCGTAAATCTCTGGCTACAAAAAAAGCAACGGCACTATCATTTTTTAACAATGAAACAACAAATTAACCTTGTTTCGTTTTCTCCATGATTTTACCAGGAAGATTACGTAGAAAGGGTATCCTGCAAGCCTGTCCTGGACTATCCTTGTCACGTCAGACACGCGTGTGTCGTTGTGCGCTTTTTTTGGGTGAAAGGAGTAAGAAAATGGCGACAGGAAAGTCCTGCTCTCGCTGGTTTGCGCCTCTTGCGGCGTTATTAATGGTAGTTAGCCTGAGTGGGTGTTTTGATAAAGAAGGCGATCAGCGTAAAGCGTTTATCGACTTCCTGCAGAATACAGTGATGCGTAGCGGTGAACGTCTACCAACCCTGACTGCCGATCAGAAAAAACAGTTTGGTCCTTTTGTCTCTGATTACGCGATTCTGTATGGTTATTCTCAGCAGGTGAATCAGGCGATGGATTCCGGTCTGCGCCCGGTTGTAGACAGCGTTAACGCAATTCGCGTACCGCAGGATTACGTTACGCAAAGCGGCCCATTGCGTGAAATGAACGGTTCTCTGGGTGTGCTGGCGCAACAGCTGCAAAATGCGAAGTTGCAGGCCGATGCTGCGCACTCTGCGCTAAAACAGAGCGATGACCTGAAACCGGTCTTTGATCAGGCATTCACCAAAGTGGTAACGACGCCAGCTGATGCTTTGCAACCGTTGATTCCGGCGGCACAAACTTTCACGCAACAACTGGTGATGGTTGGAGACTACATTGCTCAGCAAGGTACTCAGGTGAGCTTTGTCGCAAATGGCATCCAGTTCCCGACTTCGCAGCAGGCAAGTGAATATAACAAACTGATTGCGCCATTACCGGCACAGCATCAGGCGTTTAATCAGGCCTGGACTACAGCAGTTACTGCAACCCAATAAAGAGTAAAAGCCCGGGCGATTATCGGGCTTTACTCCACGCAGTCGCGGCTTAGTCCGCGACGTGCGGATTTACACAGTTCTTCTCAACCTTTCCTTGTAACGCATCAATCAAGTTATCCACGGCGCAGGCGGCCATGCCATAACGCGTCTCATGGGTGGCAGAACCAATATGCGGTACGGCGACGACGTTGGCCATTGAGAGCAACGGCGAATCTACGGACAGTGGCTCTTGTTCGAAGACATCCAGCCCGGCGGCGTGAATTTCCCCTTTCTGCAATGCAGCAATCAGTGCATTTTCATCAACCACCGGGCCACGTCCGGCATTAATGAAAATGGCGGAGGATTTCATTTTGGCGAATTGTTCTGCGCCAAACAGATGATGCGTCTCATCCGTTAACGGCAGGATCAGGCAAACGAAATCTGACTCTTGTAACAGAGTATCCAAATCGCAGTAGCGGGCGTTGAAGCGTTCTTCTGCTTCTTTATGGTGGCGACGCGCGTTATAGAGGATGGGCATGTTGAAGCCAAGGTGCGCACGTTGTGCCAGCGCCATGCCGATCCGTCCCATCCCGACAATGCCCAGTGTTTTATGGTGAACGTCAGTGCCGTACCAGTCCGGGCCTATGCTCGCGGTCCATTCGCCTGCTTTTACCCGTTCTGCTACCTCCACAACCCGACGAGCGGTAGACAACACCAGCGCCATCAGCGTATCGGCGACGGTTTCTGTTAATACGGTTGGTGTGTGCATCAGCAGAATTTTTCGGGCGGTAAGCGCATCGACATCAAAATTGTCATAGCCGACGGAGATCGTTGATGTGGCACGCAGTTTCGGCATTTTTTCCAGCAATGCGGCATCAACATTCTCGTTTGAACCCAGTAAACCTTCAGCTTCGGCAAAAATTGCTGCATTTTGTTCGATGGTTTGTGGGCTGAGGTTTGCCACCTGATGAACGGTGAAATGCTCTTGCAGGCGTTGCAGTAAATCATCAGGTAAGGCTTTGTAGAGGATAACGGACGGCTTCATTCTTCTCTCCATTCACTGATAAGGCGATCACCTTAGCCTGAAATATGATGAAGGAAAACTGAAGAATGCCAGGTGATTTTTGCATCACCTGGCATGAAAGGGATTACAGCGGGCTTAAGGTAATTTCTACACGGCGGTTTTGCGCCTTACCTTCTGCGGTGCTGTTGCTGGCGATTGGGTTAGCCGGGCCAAGGCCCTGAGTACGGATGCGGCTGGCGTCCACGCCCTGGGTGATCAACGCGCTGGCAACGGAATCCGCACGCTGCTGGGAGAGACGCATGTTCAGGTCGTGACCACCCGTGCTGTCGGTATAACCAATCACGTTAACCGCCGTTTTCGGATACTCTTTCAGCACCATTGCCACGCCGGTTAGGGTGTTAGCGCCTGCCGGTTTCAGGGTCGCGCTGCTGCTGTCGAAGGTTACATTGTTCGGCATATTGAGGATAATGTTATCCCCGCTGCGGGTTACGCTAACACCAGTGCCGCGCATTTTGTCACGCAGCTTCGCTTCCTGCACATCCATGTAATAACCAACGCCGCCGCCCAGAGCTGCGCCTGCTGCTGCACCAATCAGCGCGCCTTTACCGCGATCTTTCTTCGAAGAAGAGAGCGCACCAATACCCGCGCCAACGAGAGAGCCCAGACCTGCACCGATAGCAGATTTACCTGCTTCGCGTTCACCTGTGTAAGGGTTAGTGGTGCAGCCAGATACCGCCAGAGCGCCACTCACTACGGCGGCAATAAGATAAACACGTTTCTTCATTGTTAATCCTTAATAACCTTTTTATTCTTTGCCACGGGTTCCGTGGCGGGAGATTATGCCGCGTGAACATGAAGATTATTCCTGGGAATACTCGGAAATTTGTAAGTAATATTTAACTGCTCAATACATCTAACCTTTCAGGAGCCTTCGGTTTGGCCAACTCATCCTCACGATATTCCGTTCTGACTGCCGCCCACTGGGGGCCCATGCTGGTTGAAACCGACGGCGAAACCGTGCTTAGCTCGCGTGGCGCGTTAGCCACAGGAATGGAAAACTCCTTGCAGAGCGCGGTTCGCGACCAGGTTCACAGTAATACGCGGGTACGATTTCCAATGGTGCGCAAAGGCTTTCTTGCGTCACCGGAAAACCCGCAAGGCATTCGTGGGCAGGATGAATTTGTTCGCGTGAGTTGGGATGAGGCGCTGGATCTCATCCATCATCAACATAAACGCATTCGTGAGGCTTATGGTCCGGCGTCGATTTTTGCGGGTTCCTACGGCTGGCGTTCAAACGGCGTACTGCATAAGGCCTCGACATTATTGCAACGTTATATGGCACTGGCAGGCGGTTATACCGGGCATCTGGGGGATTATTCGACCGGCGCGGCACAGGCGATCATGCCGTATGTCGTGGGGGGCAGCGAAGTTTATCAACAGCAGACCAGTTGGCCGCTGGTGCTGGAACATAGCGATGTCGTGGTGTTGTGGAGCGCTAACCCACTCAATACGCTGAAAATTGCGTGGAATGCATCCGATGAGCAGGGGCTTTCTTACTTTTCCGCACTGCGTGACAGCGGGAAAAAGCTGATCTGCATTGATCCAATGCGATCGGAAACCGTCGATTTCTTTGGCGATAAAATGGAGTGGGTGGCACCGCACATGGGCACCGATGTTGCGCTGATGCTGGGGATCGCCCATACGCTGGTGGAAAATGGCTGGCACGACGAAGCGTTTCTGGCGCGTTGCACCACAGGTTATGACGTCTTCGCCTCTTATTTGCTGGGCGAGAGTGACGGAATAGCGAAAAATGCCGAATGGGCGGCAGAGATTTGTGGGATTAACGCAGAGAAAATCCGCGAACTGGCGGCTATTTTTCATCAAAATACCACCATGCTGATGGCTGGCTGGGGAATGCAGCGCCAGCAGTTTGGTGAGCAAAAACACTGGATGATCGTCACCCTGGCAGCAATGTTAGGGCAAATCGGCACGCCTGGCGGGGGCTTTGGTCTTTCTTACCATTTTGCCAATGGTGGTAACCCTACGCGCCGCGCTGCGGTGCTTTCATCTATGCAGGGCAGCTTGCCAGGTGGCACCGATGCGGTAGATAAAATCCCCGTAGCCCGTATTGTTGAAGCTCTGGAAAACCCTGGCGGTGCATACCAACACAATGGCATGAACCGTCACTTCCCGGATATTCGTTTTATCTGGTGGGCGGGCGGCGCCAACTTTACTCATCATCAGGATACCAATCGCCTGATTCGTGCCTGGCAAAAACCGGAGCTGGTGGTGATCTCCGAATGCTTCTGGACGGCAGCGGCGAAACACGCCGATATCGTCCTCCCTGCAACCACCTCGTTTGAGCGTAATGACCTCACCATGACCGGCGATTACAGTAATCAGCATCTGGTGCCGATGAAGCAAGTGGTGCCTCCACGTTATGAAGCGCGTAATGATTTTGATGTCTTTGCCGAGTTGAGTGAACGTTGGGAGAAGGGCGGCTATGCGCGGTTTACGGAAGGAAAAAGTGAGCTGCAATGGCTGGAAACGTTTTATAACGTTGCACGGCAGCGCGGGGCAAGCCAGCAGGTTGAATTGCCGCCATTTGCTGAGTTCTGGGAAGCCAACCAGTTAATTGAGATGCCGGAAAACCCGGACAGCGAGCGGTTTATTCGCTTCGCCGATTTTCGCCGCGATCCGCAGGCGCATCCATTAAAAACCGCCAGCGGCAAGATTGAAATCTTCTCGCAGCGTATTGCCGATTACGCTTATCCGGATTGCCCTGGGCATCCAATGTGGCTGGAGCCGGACGAATGGCAGGGCAATGCCGAACCGGAACAGTTGCAGGTACTTTCTGCTCATCCGGCACATCGTCTGCACAGCCAGCTGAATTACAGTTCTCTGCGCGAATTGTACGCGGTGGCAAATCGTGAGCCTGTCACCATTCATCCTGACGATGCCCAGGCGCGCGGCATACAAGATGGCGATATTGTTCGGTTGTGGAACGCACGCGGGCAAATTCTTGCCGGAGCGGTCATTAGCGAGGGAATTAAACCTGGCGTGATTTGCATTCATGAAGGGGCATGGCCGGATCTGGATTTAACCGCTGACGGTATTTGTAAAAACGGCGCGGTGAACGTTCTGACCAAAGATCTCCCCAGCTCGCGGCTGGGGAATGGCTGTGCGGGTAATACGGCGCTGGCATGGCTGGAAAAATACAACGGTCCGGAACTGACACTTACAGCGTTTGAACCACCGGCCAGCTCATAATCCAGGTGGGTAGTTGGGTTTCATCCTGCCATGCGCAGTCGACAATGTGAAAACCCTGCGCATGGTAAAAATCTATCGCCGGTTGATTTTTTTGATAAACCTCCAGCATCAGATGGGGATGGCGCTGCTGCACATACTGCATTAGCGCCTTACCAATACCGCGTCTGACGGCCTTCGGTGCGACAAACATTGCAGCCAGAAATCGGCCTTCCATAATGCTGACAAAACCGAGAAGCTTACCGTCTTCTTCCCAGACCCAGTTTTGCGCGTTGGCAAGATAGGCATCCCGCACCAGCGGAATGCAATCACGCCAGTAACTTGCTTTTATAAAGGGATGCCCCCAGGTTGTACTTTCCAGCCACAATTCGAGGATCGCGGGGAGTTCTGAACGTTGCGCTTCCCGAATCATTCTTTATTTCCCGGATAGCAACAGCAGCCAACCACATGATCATTCACCAGCCCACATGCCTGCATAAAGGAGTAACAGATTGTGGTACCAACAAACTTAAAACCACGCTTTTTCAGGGCTTTAGATAGAGCGTCGGAGGCGGGCGTAGATGTAGGGATTTCGCTCAACGTTGTGGCTTGTGTCACCTGTGGTTGATGATTGACAAACGACCAGACAAAGTCGGCAAACGGTTCGCCGTTCTGTTCCATTTGCAGGTACGCCCGCGCATTACCAATAATTGCCTGAATTTTCCCGCGATGGCGGATAATCCCGGCGTCCTGTACCAGTCTTTCGACATCCTCTTCCTGCATTGCAGCCACCTTCACCGGATCGAACTGATGAAAGCTGGCGCGATAGTTTTCGCGTTTTTTGAGGACGGTGATCCACGATAACCCTGCTTGTTGCCCTTCAAGGCAGATCATTTCGAACAGTTTTTTACTGTCAGTTTCAGGCACGCCCCACTCATTATCATGGTAGGCAATATAAAGCGGGTCCTGACTCACCCAGCCGCAACGTTCCATACTTTCCCTCGCTATGTACCCGATCGTAAAAATTTCAGCCGCTTTTCTTGACGCATCGGTGAAAAAGTCAATATTTAATACAGGGCTACTATGCCCGATATCCTTCATACAATGACAATAATATTGCCGAATTCGGCTCTTCCCTGGAGTCGTGTTAATGATCATAAAAAAAAGCGGTGGTCGCTGGCAGTTAAGCCTGCTGGCGAGCGTGGTAATCAGTGCCTTTTTTCTCAACACAGCTTACGCCTGGCAACAAGAATATATCGTTGATACGCAACCCGGACATTCCACAGAGCGCTACACCTGGGATAGCGATCATCAACCTGATTACAACGATATTCTGTCGCAACGTATTCAAAGTAGCCAAAGGGCGCTGGGACTGGAAGTCAATCTGGCGGAAGAAACCCCTGTGGATGTGACCAGCAGTATGAGTATGGGCTGGAATTTTCCTTTATATGAACAGGTTACAACCGGTCCGGTCGCGGCATTACATTACGATGGTACAACCACCTCGATGTATAACGAGTTTGGCGACAGTACTACTACACTGACTGATCCGTTATGGCATGCCAGTGTGAGTACCTTAGGCTGGCGTGTTGACTCCCGGCTTGGCGATCTCCGACCCTGGGCGCAAATCAGCTATAACCAGCAATTTGGCGAGAATATCTGGAAGGCGCAATCAGGCTTAAGCCGGATGACGGCGACAAACCAGAACGGCAACTGGCTGGATGTCACGGTAGGTGCTGATATGTTGCTCAATCAAAATATTGCCGCCTACGCTGCGTTATCTCAGGCAGAAAATACCACGAACAATAATGACTATCTGTATACGATGGGGGTTAGCGCCAGATTTTAACGTTATAGATACAATTGAAACCCATAAATAACAACTAATGTGGCGATAGTGGGGACTAACTTACTAAATAATAAATTTGGTGAATAATTGTCGAGTCATTCATTCCTGAACTAATGCATTTCATTCCGTTCTGATGGCATTTCATGCCGTTTTTCCCCAGGCATAAAGTGCACTTCGTTATGGTTGTCAGCAGAGATTTTTCCTTTTTATTACTGCAGGAATACTGCCATGACACCTTCAAATTATCAGCGTACTCGCTGGCTGACACTCATCGGTACTATCATTACCCAGTTTGCCCTGGGGTCGGTTTATACCTGGAGTCTGTTTAACGGCGCGCTTTCTGCCAAGCTGGGGGCTCCGGTAAGCCAGGTTGCTTTCTCTTTCGGCTTGTTAAGTCTGGGGCTGGCAATTTCGTCTTCTGTTGCGGGCAAATTGCAAGAACGTTTTGGTGTTAAACGCGTCACTATGGCTTCCGGCATTTTGCTGGGATTAGGTTTCTTCCTGACAGCACATTCCAACAACCTGATGATGCTGTGGTTAAGCGCCGGTGTGTTGGTTGGTCTGGCGGATGGTGCGGGCTACCTGCTGACGCTCTCAAACTGCGTGAAGTGGTTCCCGGAGCGTAAGGGACTCATCTCTGCGTTCGCTATTGGTTCTTATGGACTTGGTAGTCTGGGTTTCAAATTTATCGATACGCAACTGTTGGAAACGGTCGGTCTGGAAAAAACCTTTGTTATTTGGGGCGCGATTGTACTGGTGATGATTGTCTTTGGCGCAACATTAATGAAAGATGCGCCGAAGCAGGAAGTGAAAACCAGCAATGGCGTGGTGGAGAAGGATTACACGCTGGCAGAGTCGATGCGTAAACCGCAGTACTGGATGTTAGCAGTTATGTTCCTGACCGCCTGCATGAGTGGCCTGTATGTGATTGGCGTGGCGAAAGATATCGCTCAAAGTCTGGCGCATCTTGATGCAATTTCCGCAGCCAATGCTGTGACGGTTATTTCCATCGCCAACCTTTCTGGTCGTCTGGTGCTGGGCATTCTGTCTGACAAAATCGCCCGTATCCGTGTTATCACCATTGGTCAGGTCATTTCGCTGGTGGGCATGGCGGCCCTGCTGTTTGCACCATTGAATGCAGTGACGTTCTTTGCAGCGATTGCCTGCGTGGCATTTAACTTCGGCGGCACTATCACGGTGTTCCCGTCACTGGTCAGTGAGTTCTTCGGCCTAAATAATCTGGCAAAAAACTACGGTGTGATTTACCTCGGTTTCGGTATCGGCAGCATTTGTGGTTCGATTATCGCTTCACTGTTTGGCGGATTCTATGTGACTTTCTACGTGATTTTCGCCCTGCTGATTCTGTCACTGGCGCTTTCTACGACGATTCGCCAGCCAGAGCAGAAAATGTTGCGTGAGGCGCATGGCTCCCTTTAATGACCTGCCGCGAGCTACTGGGCTTTAGCCTTAGTGTGAATCAAACGCTTCAACGCAATGTATAAACAATGACGCGTAAAATTTGGGCCAGTGAACTGGCCCTTTTTACTGCTTTTTGTAACGCTAAAGTCTCTTTTCAAACTTGCATTTTTGTAAATTTGTGCTTCATGCACACTCTTTCCCCACACTTTTTCCCTTTGCTGTGGTCTACTTATTCGCGCGTGTAGATTTTACTTATCTGACTACCTCCGCACTTTTCCCCTGCCGGGCCTGAAAAGCCACTAAGCAGGGTGTTATCACCTGTTTGTCCAGGGTTTGTTTGCATGAGATACATCAAATCGATTACACAGCAGAAGCTGAGCTTTTTGCTTGCAATCTATATTGGCCTTTTTATGAATGGCGCGGTTTTTTACCGCCGCTTCGGCAGCTATGCGCACGATTTTACCGTCTGGAAAGGCGTTTCTGCTGTTGTTGAACTGGTCGCTACCGTACTGGTGACCTTCTTTTTACTGCGTCTGCTTTCGCTGTTTGGCCGCCGCAGCTGGCGAATTCTGGCATCGCTGGTGGTGCTCTTTTCTGCAGGTGCCAGCTATTACATGACTTTCCTTAATGTGGTCATTGGTTATGGCATCATCGCATCCGTCATGACCACCGATATCGATCTGTCAAAAGAAGTTGTTGGTCTGAACTTTATTCTCTGGTTAATCGCCGTAAGCGCATTGCCTCTTATCCTTATCTGGAATAACCGCTGTCGCTACACCTTGCTCCGACAACTGCGAACCCCAGGGCAACGTATTCGGAGTCTGGCGGTCGTCGTACTGGCGGGTATTATGGTTTGGGCACCGATTCGTTTGCTGGATATCCAGCAGAAGAAAGTGGAGAGGGCGACAGGTGTTGATTTGCCGAGTTATGGCGGCGTTGTCGCGAACTCTTATTTGCCATCAAACTGGCTTTCGGCATTAGGTCTTTATGCCTGGGCGCGGGTCGATGAATCTTCCGATAACAATTCTCTCCTTAACCCTGCGAAGAAGTTTACGTACCAGGCTCCACAAAACGTTGATGATACATATGTCGTTTTCATTATTGGTGAAACCACGCGCTGGGATCATATGGGCATTTTCGGCTATGAACGCAATACCACACCGAAACTGGCTCAGGAGAAAAATCTGGCGGCGTTTCGTGGCTATTCTTGTGACACGGCGACCAAACTTTCTCTGCGTTGCATGTTTGTGCGTCAGGGTGGAGCAGAAGATAATCCGCAGCGCACATTAAAAGAACAGAACATTTTCGCGGTATTGAAGCAGTTAGGATTCAGTTCTGATCTCTACGCTATGCAAAGCGAAATGTGGTTCTACAGCAACACGATGGCGGACAATATTGCTTATCGTGAGCAGATTGGTGCGGAACCGCGTAACCGCGGCAAGCCGGTAGATGATATGTTGCTGGTAGACGAAATGCAGCAATCGCTGGGGCGCAACCCGGATGGTAAGCATCTGATCATTCTGCATACCAAGGGGTCGCACTTTAACTACACCCAGCGTTACCCGCGCAGCTTTGCGCAGTGGAAGCCAGAATGTATTGGTGTTGATAGCGGCTGTACCAAAGCGCAGATGATCAACTCCTACGACAACTCGGTGACCTATGTGGATCACTTTATTTCCAGCGTGATTGATCAGGTTCGCGATAAGAAAGCGATTGTGTTCTACGCAGCTGACCACGGTGAGTCAATTAACGAACGCGAGCACCTGCACGGCACACCGCGTGAACTGGCACCGCCGGAGCAGTTCCGCGTACCGATGATGGTCTGGATGTCGGATAAATATCTGGAAAATCCAGCCAACGCGCAGGCATTTGCGCAGTTGAAAAAAGAAGCTGATATGAAAGTGCCACGCCGTCACGTAGAGCTGTACGACACCATCATGGGTTGTCTTGGCTATACTTCACCGGACGGTGGTATTAACGAAAACAACAACTGGTGTCACATCCCGCAGGCGAAAGAGGTCGTGGCTAACTAAGAGGCCTGCTGACTTTCTCGCCGATCAAAAGGCATTTTGCTATTAAGGGATTGACGAGGGCGTATCTGCGCAGTAAGATGCGCCCCGCATTCGGTGATTGGCGCAGCCTGGTAGCGCACTTCGTTCGGGACGAAGGGGTCGGAGGTTCGAATCCTCTATCACCGACCAAATTCGAAAAGCCTGCTCAGCGAGCAGGCTTTTTTGCATTTGAAGCCCATGAGGATGAGAACCTCCGGGGGCGGGGAGGTTCGACTCGAGCGAAGCGAGAGAACGTTGCGCCAGCAACGGCCCGCAGGGCGAGCCACGAAGTGGCGAGTAATCCTCTATCACCGACCAATTTAGAAAAACCAGCCTACGGGCTGGTTTTTTGCTTTCTGCGGCCTGAAGAGGATGAGAACTTCCGGGGGCAGGGAGGTTCGACTCCAGCAAAGCGAGAGAACGCTGCGTCAGCAACGGCCCGCAGGGCGAGCCACGCAGTGGCGAGTAATCCTCTGGCACCGACCAAATCTGAACGTAGGCCTGATAAGACGCGTTAGCGCCGCATCAGGCAACGGCACCGCACTTATTGTCGGATGCGGCGTGAACGCCTTATCTGACCGACACACCACATATTTCCCTGCCAAATTTGCGCCCCACATCTCACTATCCATTAACGGATTTGTGACAGAATCCATTGTCTTTTTTTATATTTGCTTAAATCTTTTTTTGCGTTACTTATGGCTGGCGCTGGCATTTTCCGCTGTGCGTTTTAGCGTTCATGGTATTAATCGCTCAGATATCCATCTTTTCCTCAGATTTTTTTCATTAAATGCATAAAACTTAATCACCAAATGTTGCTAAATATTAAGCTGATTGTTCTGGTTATGTTGGCGTAGCACAAATTTCTCTGCTGCAAATAGCTGTTTGAAGTTTTTTTAATCTTTGTTTGCGGATTCTCACCGTTGGTGTAAATCCCGGTTGGCTGTATTGACGTTTTCACATTCTGTTGACAGATTGTAGGTCACGAGGGGCATTTTATGGAGGATCCGCACTGTTACACTGATGTTAATTAGTACGGCATCCCCACCTCATAACGTTGACCCGACCGGGTAAAAAACAAAAAAGGTCAGGCAGCGACAACCCACTGCAAAGGGTTAAAACAACAAACATCACAATTGGAGCAGAATAATGCGTATTTCCTTGAAAAAGTCAGGGATGCTGAAGCTTGGTCTCAGCCTGGTGGCTATGACCGTCGCAGCAAGTGTTCAGGCTAAAACTCTGGTTTATTGCTCAGAAGGATCTCCGGAAGGGTTTAACCCGCAGCTGTTTACCTCCGGCACCACCTATGACGCCTCTTCCGTACCGCTTTATAACCGCCTGGTTGAATTTAAAATCGGCACCACTGAAGTGATTCCGGGCCTCGCTGAAAAGTGGGAAGTCAGCGAAGACGGTAAAACCTATACCTTCCATCTGCGTAAAGGTGTGAAGTGGCATAACAACAAAGAATTCAAACCGACGCGCGAACTGAATGCCGATGACGTGGTGTTCTCGTTCGATCGTCAGAAAAACGCACAAAACCCGTACCATAAAGTTTCTGGCGGCAGCTACGAATACTTCGAAGGTATGGGCTTGCCGGAGCTGATCAGCGAAGTGAAAAAGGTGGACGACAACACCGTTCAGTTCGTGCTGACTCGCCCGGAAGCGCCGTTCCTTGCTGACCTGGCAATGGACTTCGCCTCTATTCTGTCAAAAGAATATGCTGACGCGATGATGAAAGCCGGTACGCCGGAAAAACTGGACCTTAACCCAATCGGCACCGGTCCGTTCCAGTTACAGCAATATCAAAAAGATTCCCGTATTCGCTACAAAGCGTTTGATGGCTACTGGGGCACCAAACCACAGATCGATACGCTGGTCTTCTCTATTACCCCTGACGCTTCCGTGCGTTACGCTAAATTGCAGAAAAATGAATGCCAGGTGATGCCGTACCCGAACCCGGCAGACATCGCCCGCATGAAGCAGGATAAATCCATCAACCTGATGGAAATGCCGGGGCTGAACGTCGGCTATCTCTCGTATAACGTGCAGAAAAAACCACTGGATGACGTGAAAGTTCGCCAGGCACTGACCTATGCGGTGAACAAAGACGCGATTATCAAAGCAGTGTATCAGGGCGCGGGCGTATCAGCGAAAAACCTGATCCCGCCAACCATGTGGGGCTATAACGATGATGTTCAGGACTACACCTACGATCCTGAAAAAGCGAAAGCCTTGCTGAAAGAAGCGGGTCTGGAAAAAGGCTTCTCCATCGACCTGTGGGCGATGCCGGTACAGCGTCCGTATAACCCGAACGCTCGTCGCATGGCAGAGATGATTCAGGCAGACTGGGCGAAAGTCGGCGTACAAGCGAAAATCGTTACCTACGAATGGGGTGAGTACCTCAAGCGTGCAAAAGATGGCGAGCACCAGACGGTAATGATGGGCTGGACTGGCGACAACGGGGATCCGGATAACTTCTTCGCTACCCTGTTCAGCTGCGCTGCCTCTGAACAAGGCTCCAACTACTCAAAATGGTGCTACAAACCGTTTGAAGATCTGATTCAACCGGCGCGTGCTACCGACGACCACAACAAGCGTGTTGAACTGTACAAACAAGCACAGGTCGTGATGCACGATCAGGCTCCGGCACTGATCATCGCTCACTCCACCGTGTTTGAACCGGTACGCAAAGAAGTTAAAGGCTATGTGGTTGATCCATTAGGCAAACATCACTTCGAAAACGTCTCTATCGAATAATTAAAAGCCATACAAGGTTGATGGCAAACGCAAAACTGCCGGATGCGCTCCGCTTATCAGGCCTACGAGAGTTCTGCAATGTATTGAGTTTGCACGATTTTGTAGGTCGGATAAGGCGTTCACGCCGCATCCGGCATGACCAAAGCGTACTTTGTCAACAATCTGCATACCCGGTGGTGCTGTGCCTTTAAGTGCAGCGCCATCCGGCAGCAATACTTAATTCCTTGTCCTATAAGGGCGGGAATTGATTTGTGAGCAATACAGACTCGCAGTTCCAGGCTGCGGGTCACTACAGAGAATCCGGGTTATGTTGCAGTTTATTCTCCGACGTTTGGGACTCGTCATCCCCACGTTTATCGGTATTACCCTTCTCACATTTGCCTTTGTCCACATGATCCCGGGCGATCCGGTGATGATCATGGCGGGTGAACGTGGGATCTCCCCAGAGCGTCACGCACAATTGCTGGCAGAACTCGGCTTGGATAAACCGATGTGGCAGCAGTATCTCCATTACATTTGGGGTGTAATGCACGGTGATTTAGGCATTTCGATGAAAAGCCGAATTCCGGTATGGGAAGAGTTCGTGCCGCGCTTCCAGGCCACGCTGGAACTTGGCGTCTGCGCGATGATTTTTGCGACCGCGGTCGGCATTCCGGTTGGTGTGCTGGCTGCGGTTAAACGCGGTTCTATTTTCGATCATACAGCCGTTGGCCTGGCGCTGACCGGCTACTCGATGCCGATCTTCTGGTGGGGCATGATGCTGATCATGCTGGTTTCGGTGCACTGGAACCTGACGCCTGTCTCCGGTCGCGTGAGCGACATGGTATTCCTCGATGATTCCAATCCGTTAACCGGTTTTATGCTGATCGACACCGCCATCTGGGGTGAAGACGGTAACTTTATCGATGCCGTCGCCCATATGATCCTGCCCGCCATTGTGTTGGGTACTATCCCGCTGGCGGTCATTGTACGTATGACGCGCTCCTCGATGCTGGAAGTGCTGGGCGAGGATTACATCCGCACCGCGCGTGCCAAAGGGCTAACCCGCCTTAGGGTGATTATCGTCCATGCGCTGCGTAATGCCATGCTGCCGGTGGTGACCGTTATCGGCCTGCAGGTGGGAACATTGCTGGCGGGGGCGATTCTGACCGAAACCATCTTCTCGTGGCCAGGTCTGGGGCGCTGGTTGATTGACGCGCTGCAACGCCGCGATTATCCGGTAGTGCAGGGAGGTGTATTACTGGTGGCGACGATGATTATCCTCGTCAACCTGCTGGTCGATCTGCTGTACGGCGTGGTGAACCCGCGTATTCGTCATAAGAAGTAAGGGGGCATCATGTCACAGGTTACTGAAAATAAAGTGATTAGCGCGCCGGTGCCGATGACCCCGTTACAGGAGTTCTGGCACTATTTTAAACGCAACAAAGGCGCGGTTGTCGGGCTGGTTTACGTCGTCATCGTGCTGTTTATCGCGATCTTTGCCAACTGGATTGCGCCCTATAACCCAGCGGAACAGTTCCGCGATGCACTGCTCGCCCCGCCAGCCTGGCAAGAAGGCGGCAGTATGGCGCACTTGCTGGGCACCGATGACGTAGGTCGTGATGTGCTGTCGCGGCTGATGTACGGCGCGCGCTTGTCGCTGCTGGTTGGCTGTCTGGTAGTGGTGTTATCGCTGATTATGGGCGTTATTCTCGGCCTGATCGCTGGTTACTTTGGCGGCCTGGTCGATAACATCATCATGCGCGTGGTCGATATCATGCTGGCGCTGCCAAGTCTACTGCTGGCGCTGGTGCTGGTGGCGATTTTCGGCCCGTCGATTGGTAACGCCGCGCTGGCGCTAACCTTCGTTGCCTTGCCGCACTATGTGCGCTTAACCCGCGCCGCCGTGCTGGTGGAGGTGAATCGCGATTACGTCACCGCGTCTCGCGTGGCAGGTGCTGGGGCGATGCGTCAGATGTTTATTAACATCTTCCCGAACTGCCTTGCGCCGCTGATTGTTCAGGCGTCGCTCGGTTTCTCTAACGCCATTCTCGATATGGCTGCTCTTGGTTTCCTCGGCATGGGAGCGCAGCCGCCAACACCGGAGTGGGGCACCATGCTCTCCGATGTGTTGCAGTTCGCGCAAAGCGCCTGGTGGGTCGTAACCTTCCCCGGTCTGGCGATCCTGCTGACGGTGCTGGCATTTAACCTGATGGGTGACGGTCTGCGTGACGCGCTCGATCCCAAACTGAAGCAGTAAGAGGTTCGAGATGGCGTTATTAAATGTAGATAAATTATCGGTGCATTTCGGCGACGAAAGCGCACCGTTCCGCGCCGTAGACCGTATCAGCTATAGCGTGAAACAAGGCGAAGTGGTCGGAATTGTGGGTGAATCTGGCTCCGGTAAGTCGGTCAGTTCACTGGCGATTATGGGGCTGATTGATTATCCGGGCCGCGTGATGGCAGAAAAGCTGGAGTTTAACGGCCAGGATTTGCAGCGTATCTCGGAAAAAGAGCGCCGCAACCTGGTGGGTGCCGAAGTGGCGATGATCTTTCAGGACCCGATGACCAGCCTCAACCCGTGTTACACCGTAGGTTTCCAGATTATGGAAGCAATTAAGGTACATCAGGGCGGTAATAAGAGCACTCGCCGTCAGCGGGCGATTGACCTGCTGAATCTGGTCGGTATTCCCGATCCGGCATCGCGTCTGGATGTTTACCCGCATCAGCTTTCCGGCGGCATGAGCCAGCGTGTGATGATCGCCATGGCGATTGCCTGTCGGCCAAAACTGCTGATTGCTGATGAGCCGACCACCGCGCTGGACGTGACCATTCAGGCGCAAATCATCGAACTGCTGCTGGAGCTGCAGCAGAAAGAGAACATGGCGCTGGTGTTGATTACCCATGACCTGGCGCTGGTGGCGGAAGCGGCGCATAAAATCATCGTCATGTATGCAGGCCAGGTGGTGGAAACGGGCGATGCCCACGCCATCTTCCATGCACCGCGTCATCCGTATACTCAGGCATTGCTGCGCGCGCTGCCGGAATTTGCCCAGGACAAAGAACGTCTGGCGTCATTGTCTGGCGTCGTTCCTGGCAAATACGACCGTCCGAATGGCTGCCTGCTTAACCCGCGTTGCCCCTATGCCACTGACAGATGCCGTGCTGAAGAACCGGCGCTGAATATGCTCGCTGACGGGCGTCAGTCCAAATGCCATTACCCACTTGATGATGCCGGGAGGCCCACACTATGAGTACGCAAGAGGCCACCCTGCAACAACCGCTGTTGCAGGCGATCGACCTGAAAAAACATTACCCAGTGAAGAAAGGGATGTTTGCGCCGGAACGTCTGGTGAAGGCGCTGGACGGCGTTTCGTTTAATCTTGAACGTGGCAAGACGCTGGCAGTAGTGGGTGAATCTGGCTGCGGTAAATCGACCCTCGGTCGGCTACTGACGATGATCGAAACACCTACCGGCGGCGAACTGTATTACCAGGGGCAGGATCTGCTCAAGCACGATCCGCAGGCGCAGAAGTTGCGTCGGCAGAAAATCCAGATCGTCTTCCAGAATCCCTATGGCTCGCTGAATCCGCGTAAAAAAGTCGGGCAAATTCTCGAAGAGCCGCTGCTGATCAACACCGGTTTAAGCAAAGAACAGCGTCGGGAAAAAGCGTTGTCGATGATGGCGAAAGTCGGCCTGAAAACCGAGCATTACGATCGCTATCCGCACATGTTCTCCGGCGGTCAGCGTCAGCGTATCGCCATCGCCCGTGGTCTGATGCTCGACCCGGATGTGGTGATTGCCGATGAACCGGTTTCCGCGCTGGACGTCTCGGTACGTGCGCAGGTGCTCAACCTGATGATGGATTTGCAGCAGGAACTGGGGCTGTCTTATGTCTTTATCTCGCACGACCTGTCGGTGGTGGAACACATTGCTGATGAAGTGATGGTGATGTACCTGGGCCGCTGCGTGGAGAAGGGGACGAAGGAGCAAATCTTCAATAATCCGCGACATCCGTACACACAGGCGCTGCTCTCCGCGACGCCGCGCCTGAACCCGGACGACCGCCGCGAGCGCATTAAGCTCACCGGTGAACTGCCAAGCCCGCTCAATCCACCGCCGGGCTGCGCCTTTAACGCCCGCTGTCGTCGGCGCTTCGGCCCCTGCACTCAGTTACAGCCGCAGCTAAAAGACTACGGTGGTCAACTGGTAGCTTGTTTTGCTGTTGATCAGGATGAAAATCCGCAGCGTTAACTCACAAAACCGGGGCCATGCGCTCCGGTTTACTCAATAAACTTCAATAGTGGTGACAAGCACAGCAAAATGCCGTACAGCAGAATCAGCCAGGCTTTAAACCCGCGAAGTTTTTCCAGTTGTGAGACTTTATAGATCAGGAAAAATGGAATGAGGCACGACACAATGCCATATAACGGGCTTCCCAACTGAAAGAACACCAGCACCGATACACGAAACGAAACCCAAATCGTCAACGTAATGACGATAAAAGCGCAGATCGCCAGAGTCAGCATGCGTGAGTTAATTTTCTTGGTATCAATAATTCGGCTTAACAGATTGAGAATAATGCCTTTAATGGCCTCGTGGAAACCGAGATAAATGCCAAAGAATGCGGTCAGTACGGCAAAGATATTCAGCACCGTAGAGGTGATATGAATGATATGCCCAGGGATCACCTGTGCGGCCAGTGCCAGTGCCGAGATATTTTGTTCAAAGGCAGAAACGGCTTCTTCGTGGCTAATTGAGAAGGTAAACGAAAAGGCAAAAAACAGGATCACCGCGATGAGCGTGATATAACTAATTCGGTGGGTACGCAGCGCGAGCCGGGTTGCCAGTACTTTATTTGCTTCCCGTTTGCGGTAGGCAATATTCATCGGGTTTAGCACCTGAATAAATACCGCAGAAAAGAAGCAAAAAGGAATAGTAAGCAGGACGTCGCGGAAGAAGACGGTGGCTTGCGGGAAGGCGGTTATATTGGCGAAATTCCAGTGCGGGATCATCGCAAAACCGAAGACGACAATAATCCCTACTTTGACCACCACCATTGGCCCGGAAATCTTAAACAGTAATCGTTCACCACCAGACGCAATTGCCACCAGTACGGCGAAAATGGCGACTTTATAAAGTAGAGATTGTGAAAGATCGGCATCGGTTAAACCGAAGGTTTTCAGGTACGAAGCGCTGTCGAAAACCACGGAGAGAGAGTAGATAAAAATTCCGTGGATAATCATCAAAAAGTAGATTACCCCGAGGAAAATTCCCCAGTTCTTCCCCAGGTAATGGCTGATAATATCGGTGTAGTCATTACAGGAATCGCTTTCAGAGAGGGTTTTTAAATAAATGTCCTGCACTACCCAAGTGGCAGGATAAGCAATGATCGCTGCGGTAATAAATACCCAAATTCCCTTCAAGCCAATTTGAACTGGCATCAGCACGGTTCCGGCACCAATCGCCATGCCTATGCATAATAAAACCCAGCCAAAGTCGTAGCGTGTAAACGGCAATTTCTGATCGTGTATCGGTAGTGTGTTGTGCTGCATAAAGTCCTGTCCAGAAAGAAGTCGGCCTCGCAAAAATGAATAAACCCAGTTTCTCTTGCGCAACAGGTGGAGAAGTCGAATACGCAGTATGTAAAAAATGAGGCAACAGATTCACTGGGGAGGTCGCGAGGAGGCGCAATTCTACAAAATTGCGCATTTCACTACCAGTCTGGAGTCAGCTCGGATATGAACTGCAACTATTGCAAATAAAGAAATTAAGCTGGAAGGCATCACGCAATGAGGAAGATTGCCGGGTGCTGACGGTAAAAAGCAATCGTAAAATCAGCGGCAAGCCGGAAAGGTTCCGGTGAGGCGCAATGTTGCGGGGGCTTAATCCCTGGTGGCATTGGTTGCTGGAGAGAGAAAACCCCCGCACG
>NZ_PTRH01000022.1:0-58619 GCF_002965045.1 Escherichia sp. MOD1-EC6300
GATGCGAAAAGCAGCCATGGACAGAAAGTATCTGGCGTCAGTCCTTGCGGGGAGCGGGCTTTCGTAATCTTTCCCTGCCGGAGCGACAGCTTGCGGAAAGGTCGTGCAACTACAAAGCAACAAACAGACTACGGCGGGAATTATTTTTTTCATCATCCATTACCACGAAAACAGCGGCCATTCTTTGGCGACTGTGGTGAGTTGTGGTGCATCGAAAACGGCTTGTGGCGAGACCACCGTTTCCTCAAGCGGAATATTTTTCCCGTAACGTTCTTTGAGCTTCGCCTGAACCAGCGGGTTGCTGAGATCGAACTCTTTCAGTTTTTGCTGTTCACCCACGCGCATCCCCAGCGCATTCTGGTAAACCTTCCACACCACTTCCGAACAGTACTGGCGATCGTCGCTCCATGAGAAGCTGAAATCGTACGGTTTTCCGAGATAACGTTTTGCCGTTTGCGCCAGTTTTTGCTGTTGTTCAACACTCAGTCCGCCTTCAACGCGGCGAACAACGTATTTGCCCTTTTCACCATGGGCGATCCACTGCTTGAGCGGGGTGTATTTCACCGGGCCGACCGCTTCAAAAACGTAGGGCTTTTTGTTACGCATCACCAGCATACCGGTGTGGCTGTAATCGGAATGGGTCGCCAGTTGGATTGCTTTACTTTGCGATGAGCGAGAGATCTGAAAGATGATGTCGCCAGTTTCCGGCTGCCAGGCAAGGGCAGGCACAGAAACCAGCAGGCTGAGGATCAGTAGCCTGTATTTCATAGTTAAACGTCCATGTATGAAAAAAGCGGCTGGTTAACTCCGCGCCGCTCTTTTCCGCTTTAGTATTCCCACGTTTCCGGGTTAATCCCCATCTCACGCATGATCTCTTTTGCCGCTTCCGGGATTTCGTCACTGCGCTCTTTACGCAGGTCGGCATCATCCGGCAGAGGTTGCCCGGTAAAGGCATGCAGAAACGCTTCGCACAGCAGCTCGCTGTTGGTAGCGTGACGCAGGTTGTTCACCTGACGACGCGTGCGTTCATCGGTGAGGATTTTTAACACCTTAAGAGGAATGGAAACCGTAATCTTTTTGACTTGTTCACTCTTCTTGCCGTGCTCAGCGTATGGGCTGATATATTCGCCGCTCCATTCAGCCATGAGATACTTAATCCTCTTCGTCAATAAATTGAGACCAGACCACACAATTTATGTGGGTACTGACCGTAAACCCGCATAGTTTACCGTACAGGCGTTACCGTGACATCGTGTAATGCACCTGTCGGCGTGATAATGCATATAATTTTAACGGCTATTTGGGATTTGCTCAATCTATACGCAAAGAAGTTTAGATGTCCAGATGTATTGACGTCCATTAACACAATGTTTACTCTGGTGCCTGACATTTCACCGACCAAGCCCAGGGAACTTCATCACATGACGCGTAAACAGGCCACCATCGCAGTGCGTAGCGGGTTAAATGACGACGAACAGTATGGTTGCGTTGTCCCTCCAATCCATCTTTCCAGCACCTATAACTTTACCGGATTTAATGAACCGCGCGCGCATGATTACTCGCGTCGCGGCAACCCAACGCGCGATGTGGTTCAGCGTGCGCTGGCTGAACTGGAAGGCGGTGCTGGTGCAGTACTTACTAATACCGGCATGTCCGCGATCCACCTGGTAACGACCGTCTTTTTGAAACCTGGCGATCTGCTGGTTGCGCCGCACGACTGCTATGGCGGCAGCTATCGCCTGTTCGACAGCCTGGCGAAACGTGGTTGCTATCGCGTGTTGTTTGTTGATCAGGGCGATGAACAGGCATTACGGGCGGCGCTGGCAGAAAAACCCAAACTGGTACTGGTAGAAAGCCCCAGTAATCCATTGTTACGCGTCGTGGATATTGCGAAAATCTGCCATCTGGCAAGGGAAGTTGGGGCGGTGAGCGTGGTGGATAACACCTTCTTAAGCCCGGCATTACAAAATCCACTGGCATTAGGTGCCGATCTGGTGTTGCATTCATGTACGAAATATCTGAACGGTCACTCAGATGTAGTGGCTGGCGTGGTGATTGCTAAAGACCCGGACGTTGTCACCGAACTGGCCTGGTGGGCAAACAATATTGGCGTGACGGGCGGCGCGTTTGACAGTTATTTGTTGCTGCGCGGTTTGCGAACGCTGGTGCCGCGTATGGAGCTGGCGCAGCGCAACGCGCAGGCGATAGTGAAATATCTGCAAACCCAGCCGTTAGTGAAAAAACTGTATCACCCGTCGCTGCCGGAAAATCAGGGGCATGAAATTGCCGCGCGCCAGCAAAAAGGCTTTGGCGCAATGTTGAGTTTTGAACTGGATGGCGATGAGCAGACGCTGCGTCGTTTCCTGGGCGGGGTGTCGTTGTTTACGCTGGCGGAATCATTAGGGGGAGTGGAAAGTTTAATCTCTCACGCCGCAACCATGACACATGCAGGCATGGCACCAGAAGCGCGTGCTGCCGCCGGGATCTCCGAGACGCTGCTGCGTATCTCCACCGGTATTGAAGATGGCGAAGATTTAATTGCCGACCTGGAAAATGGCTTCCGGGCTGCAAACAAGGGGTAAAAATGAGTGTGATTGCGCAGGCAGGGGCGAAAGGTCGTCAACTGCATAAATTTGGTGGCAGTAGTCTGGCTGATGTGAAGTGTTATTTGCGTGTCGCGGGCATTATGGCGGAGTACTCTCAGCCTGACGATATGATGGTGGTTTCCGCCGCCGGTAGCACCACTAACCAGTTGATTAACTGGTTGAAACTAAGCCAGACCGATCGTCTCTCTGCGCATCAGGTTCAACAAACGCTGCGTCGCTATCAGTGCGATCTGATTAGCGGCCTGCTACCCGCTGAAGAAGCCGATAGCCTCATTAGCGCTTTTGTCAGCGATCTGGAACGCCTGGCGGCGCTGCTCGACAGCGGTATTAACGATGCGGTGTATGCGGAAGTGGTGGGCCACGGTGAAGTGTGGTCGGCGCGCCTGATGTCTGCGGTACTTAATCAACAAGGGCTGCCAGCGGCCTGGCTTGATGCCCGCGAGTTTTTACGCGCTGAACGCGCCGCGCAGCCGCAGGTTGATGAAGGGCTTTCTTACCCGTTGCTGCAACAGCTACTGGTACAACATCCGGGCAAACGTCTGGTGGTGACCGGGTTTATCAGCCGTAACAACGCCGGTGAAACGGTGCTGCTGGGGCGTAACGGTTCCGACTATTCCGCGACACAAATCGGTGCGCTGGCGGGAGTTTCCCGCGTAACCATCTGGAGCGATGTCGCCGGGGTATATAGCGCCGACCCGCGTAAAGTGAAAGACGCCTGCCTGCTGCCGTTGCTGCGTCTGGATGAAGCCAGCGAACTGGCGCGTCTGGCGGCCCCCGTTCTTCACGCCCGTACTTTACAGCCAGTTTCTGGCAGCGAAATCGACCTGCAGCTGCGCTGTAGCTACACGCCGGATCAAGGTTCCACGCGCATTGAACGCGTGCTGGCCTCAGGTACTGGCGCGCGTATTGTCACCAGCCACGATGATGTCTGTTTGATTGAGTTTCAGGTGCCCGCCAGTCAGGATTTTAAACTGGCGCATAAAGAGATCGACCAAATCCTGAAACGTGCTCAGGTGCGCCCACTGGCAGTTGGCGTGCATAACGATCGCCAGTTGCTGCAATTTTGCTACACCTCGGAAGTGGCCGACAGTGCGCTGAAAATCCTCGACGAAGCAGGATTACCCGGCGAACTGCGTCTGCGTCAGGGGCTGGCGCTGGTGGCGATGGTTGGGGCGGGCGTCACCCGTAACCCGCTGCATTGCCACCGCTTCTGGCAGCAACTGAAAGGCCAGCCGGTCGAGTTTACCTGGCAGTCCGATGACGGCATCAGCCTGGTGGCAGTACTGCGCACCGGCCCGACCGAAAGCCTGATTCAGGGGCTGCATCAGTCCGTCTTCCGCGCAGAAAAACGCATCGGCCTGGTATTGTTCGGTAAGGGCAATATCGGTTCCCGCTGGCTGGAACTGTTCGCCCGTGAGCAGAGTACACTCTCGGCGCGCACCGGCTTTGAATTTGTGCTGGCAGGCGTGGTGGACAGCCGTCGCAGCCTGTTGAGCTATGACGGGCTGGACGCCAGCCGTGCGCTAGCCTTCTTTAATGATGAAGCCGTCGAACAGGATGAAGAGTCGCTGTTCCTGTGGATGCGTGCCCATCCGTATGATGATTTAGTTGTGCTGGACGTTACTGCCAGCCAGCAGCTTGCTGATCAGTATCTCGATTTCGCCAGCCACGGTTTCCACGTCATCAGTGCCAACAAACTGGCGGGAGCCAGCGACAGCAATAAATATCGACAGATCCACGACGCGTTCGAAAAAACCGGGCGTCACTGGCTATACAACGCCACCGTCGGCGCAGGTTTGCCGATCAACCATACCGTGCGCGATCTGATCGACAGCGGCGACACTATTTTGTCGATCAGCGGGATCTTCTCCGGCACGCTCTCCTGGCTGTTCCTGCAATTCGACGGTAGCGTGCCGTTTACCGAGCTGGTGGATCAGGCGTGGCAGCAGGGCTTAACTGAACCTGACCCGCGTGATGACCTCTCCGGCAAAGACGTGATGCGCAAGCTGGTGATTCTGGCGCGTGAAGCGGGTTACAACATTGAACCGGACCAGGTGCGTGTTGAATCACTGGTGCCAACCCATTGCGAAGGTGGCAGCATCGACCATTTCTTTGAAAATGGCGATGAACTTAATGAGCAGATGGTACAACGGTTGGAAGCGGCCCGTGAAATGGGGCTGGTGTTGCGCTACGTGGCGCGTTTCGATGCTAACGGCAAAGCGCGAGTAGGCGTGGAAGCGGTGCGAGAAGACCATCCGCTGGCATCACTACTACCGTGCGATAACGTCTTTGCCATCGAAAGCCGCTGGTATCGCGACAACCCGCTGGTGATCCGTGGGCCAGGCGCAGGGCGCGACGTCACCGCCGGGGCGATTCAGTCGGATATTAACCGTCTGGCGCAGTTGTTGTAGTGATTATTGAACAAAAGCTGGCAGTTGCCAGCTTTTGTTGTCACCTCTAAACCACCTCCTGCGGAGGTGGTGATTGATTGTCATTTTGCCTTTGGTCAGTGCCCCGGTAATAAGGGGGCTTTTGTGTTGAGCGATGAATTCACAGTGTGAATGGTGAAGTTATTTATGACAATTACAAAATGGCATTAAGTAAAAATATCTAAAACATCACCTGATTTAAAATTGATAACCAATAGTAGTATAGGTTCCCCATCCTGTGTTTTTTAATTCAAATGGACCATCTCCGAAGTTAACTTTCTCCCCAGCATTCCATTGTCCACCGTTGTGAAAATAACGTAGTGTAAATGCAAATTTCCAGTGTTCATATAGCAGGGAAAGGATATGGCTTGAAGCAATAGCATTACTGGTTCGTTTATTATTGTGTGATTTGTCCGCAAGATCGGAGCCAAAATCAAAGTTAGTAAAACTATTGTATACCAATCGCCCTCCGAATAAATGGGTAAGAGGAATGCTATATTTTATTTTGAATCGATATCCGTCCCATTCATTTTCATTAGCGGCACCATAGTTTTGCCACTGATACTTGGCGTATATATTGGCAGAAAGCTTAATTGGTAGACCCGTGTCGATATCTGTACCAAGCCCCATATACCATGTACTTTGCCGGGATGACTGGTTGTCACCCATATCATAGACATAGTTGTTTGCAATGAACCATTCTTTAAAAGGGCCGAACGCAAGATTTAATCCGGTCAATTTGTCAATGGAAAACCGAGGTTCTATTTCCGTAAATAGTGGTGAGCCCTCATCCCAGATCCCAACATCATAGTGACTGCCGACGCCAAAGAATTTTGGTAGATCAACATAACCATAAAAATCAAACCAGTCTTTTCTTCCTGCTACAGTATATTCAGGGTAGAGGTCGTTAGTCAGCCTTGGGCCAAAGCGAGAGTCTGTGCGACCAATGACATTCAAGCTTTGATGTAACCAGCCTTCCTCACTTTTAATTTCCTGAGCGTTTCCAATGCAAGGTATTAATAGAATCGATAAAGCTATCCCGTGCTTTTTTATACACATAAATATATCTCATTATCTATTGTTGATTTAGAGAAAAATAATGCCATTCAGTGAATGAATGGCATTATAATTTTTTTATTATTTGCTAACGTCCACCCGCATTTCATTTACCTGTGCAGGCGTAATCTTGTGGCCTTTCTTCAAATAATCGATCACGACATCGGACATGTTATTTCCGGCGCGGACCTGAACATTTTTCCCTTCTTTGAATGCCAGAAAACCATCGCCCCCCAGTGCAAGGAAAGTCGTTGTTGCAACATGGTAAATATTCGTATCAACGATCTCTTCACCATTAATTTTAAAAGATACTATGCGCTGACCTACTGGTTTCTGCGGGGTATAGCGCATTTCTGCGCCTTTTGACATTTGCAGGATGCCATTGGTAAGCGATGCCCCGTGTTCCAGTAGGTTACGCAGATCCTTACCGCTGAGATCCATTTCAGTAAGTTCATTCTTGAAGGGGAATGTACTGGTAATGTCGCCAAAGGTAATCGTGCCTGCATTTATATCCGCACGTAAGCTGCCGGAGTTTATCAATGCAATCTGTGCAGTCGGAGCAGCGACAAGCATTGCATCGGTAAACAGGTTGCCTAGTTGCGATGACTCACCATAGGCGCGAGTTAATGCAATCGATGATTCACCCACTGGTTGGCGTACAATATCCGCCAGTTTTTTATTCCAGCCATTGATAACTTTTTGTGTCGTTGGATCGGGTATCCATTCATCGGCATAAACTGTTTTCAGCTCAAAGCTCTTCATTTTATGGGTACGAGCTGTAGGGTTGACATCAAGGACTAATTTACCAATATCGATACCGCCACTATCAGTTGAAAGGATTAAGGTGTTGCCGACTTTGATTGGTTCTGGCGTTCCGACGTGGGCATGCCCGGTAATCAGAATATCCAATCCTTTCACCTTGCTAGCGGTTTGAATATCTTTATCAAGAGCGCGTCTAACATCTGTATTGCCAATGCTGGACTGACGCGCCGGAACGCCTTCATGAACCAGCGCCACAGTGAGGTCAACCTTATCACGTAACTCGTCGATATAATGCTGCAAATACTTCACTTCATCACGTGCTTCAATCCCCTGATTCTTAAGGGTCTCGGAAGATTTATCAAAGCGGTTATTATTGTCATTATCGAGTCCCTGGAGAGAGAGCTCCGAGACCGTATCATTAAATGCAAATACGCCGTGTAGCCCAATAATACCAATCTTGATGCCATCTTTTTCCAGGATGGTGTAGGGCTTGTTCCAGAAGGGTTTCTCACTCTCTTTATGATAAACATTGCCCAATAAAACAGGAAAATTCGCTTTGCTTAATTGTCGCAGGGCATTATCCCAGCCATGGTCAAACTCATGATTACCGATTGATACTGCGTCAAAAGGCATGGTATTCATAATGTCAATTATTGCTTCGCCCTTTGTCAGACTGCTGATATAAGGGCCGGTGAAATAGTCTCCAGCATCAAAATAAAAGGTGGCTTTATTTTTCGCTTTCTCTTGTTTTACTAAAGTAGATATATTGGCAAAGCCGCCAATGTCGCGTTTTCCGTCTGCGATATACGGCACTTTATAAGAATCCACATGAGCGTGAAGATCATTTGTATAAATAATCGTGACATCCTGCGCCATGACTGAAACCGAAAAAATAGTCAGCAATGTTGCGGCAAGTAAAGTACGCTGCACTGTTTTCATTCGCATTCCTTGTTAAATAAATAGACTGATAAATGATATTTTATTTGGCGACGTCCATGACTCGTTTAGTTAAGTCTGGGGTGACAGGTTTATGATTTTTGAAATAATCGATGATAGATTCCGCCGAGGTTGTTCCCGGTATCGTCTTCACATTTTTTCCATTCAAAAATGCTTCAAAACCGTCACCACCACTGGCACAAAAGGAGTGCGTGGCAATACGATATGTTTGATTATCTTCCACGGGTTTGCCGTTAATGGTGAAAGAGATTAACCGCTGGTTGAGTGGTTTTTTGCTGTCATAGACAACCGCAACGCTTTTTGAAACCTGTAACACACCGTTAGTTAGATTGGTTGCATGCGTCATCAATGATTTGAGATCGCGGCCCGTCAAATCCATCTCGATGAGGTCATTATTAAAGGGGAATGTGCTAATAACATCTCCCAGTGTGATATCACCTTTAGGAAAATCAGCTCGCATCCCACCGCTATTTTGAAATCCGGCAATGGCATCAGGTGCTTTTTCCATCATTGCATCCAGAATAAGGTTACCGGTAGAAGAAGAACTGCCATACTCACGTGTTAAAACTACGGGAGAATGGCCGACAACTTCCTGTGTGATTTTGTTAAGCTTTACGCTCCATTTATCGATAGTATTTTGAACGATGGTGTCAGGTTTAAATTGATCTGCAAAGATGGTGATTAACTCACCATTATAACTATCAATTTTCTTTGTTTTCGGATTGTAATCAAGCACAAGTTTTCCGATGTCGGTGCCGTATGCATCGGTAGATACAATTAATGTGTTATTAACTTTTATTGGTTGCGGTGTTCCGACATGTGCGTGACCGGTAATTAAGACATCAACACCATTCACTTTTTTAGCTGTCTCAATATCTGCCTGTAGTAGCCGCTCCACATCTTTACTACCAAAGCTTGATTGACGCGCCGGAACACCTTCGTGAATTAGCAAAACGGTAATGTCGACTTTACCTTTTAATTCTGCAAGTGCTTTATTTAAATATTTAATTTCGTCTCTGGCTTCTACGCCTTCACGTGCTTTTGCCGCGACTGTATCATAGAAAGCGAATGCACCATGCAATCCAATCACACCAATCTTTAAACCATCTTTTTCGATAATGGTCCACGGATGATCCCAAACTGGTCTATTTGTATCGGTGTAGTAAATATTTCCCAGCAGAATGGGGAATTTTGCTTTTGATAACTGAGATACCATATTGGGCACGCCGTGATCGAACTCGTGATTACCAACGGACACCGCATCAAAGGGCATGGTGTTCATGATATCAATAATAGCTTCACCTTTGGTCAGGGTACTGATATACGGACCGGTAAAATAGTCGCCTGCATCAAAGAAAAAGACATCTTTGTTTTTTTTCTTCGCTTCATTAACGATGCCTGCAATATTAGCCATACCACCTACAAGTCTGTTCTTATCAACAGCGGGAATTTTTGCCGGATTGACATGTGCGTGAATATCATTCGTATAATAAATAGTAACGTCCTGAGCTAGTATACTGTGAGAAAACATCACGCTGAATATGACTGATAAAGTCGTAAATACAGTTCTCATCATCCCTCCTTGATAGGGGTTGTTACATTGGTTGAATTATTTAAATAAAAGGAACACCGTGTCTTATTTTTATAAGAGCATAGGTCAGGAAAGTATTATGTGATCTTAGTAACAAATAATGTTATTAATTAAACATTGACTGTGATTATATTTTTCAGTCATACATTCATATATTTAATTAAATGAGAAATAGTGATCCCATTAATTTATGGTCGTTTGTCGAGTGTATTGACTAACAAGATGGAGTGAGCGATTCATTGTATTTTAACGCCAGTGAGGTCAGCATTTTCGTTACGCGACCTGCGGATAATAACGCGCTTTGGGTAAAGTCGTGTTGGTCTGTCAGCCATGTGATAAAGCAACGACTGGTTGCCAGAGAAACATTTGCGCCCCTTTCTAAGGAGACTCCTGTGAGCAGGCAGACCATCTTGCTGTTATTCCCCTGCCCCCAGCGTTGCCACTGATTTTGCCACCAACCATGGTATGTCGTTCCCTGAAAATGCCAGGGAATATCAGCGTTACGGTCGCTGATTTCTTCTTCTACGAACCAAAGTTCGCCTTGTTGTTGGCGGAACTGATCTGCCCAGGCTGTAATAATTGCGCCTCTCAGAAAACATTCGTGTGAAATGATATGCGTTTTGACATGTGGAAAGCGGATTTTCAGTATTCTGAAATGCCCGTGTGCCGTGATAACCGGGCGTAGTATGGCTCCCTTGCCGTTGCGCTTGAGCACAGCACTGCCATACTGAATTTCATCGAACTGGCTCCGGCGCAAGAATTGCGCTTCACGCATATCTACCCTCTGCACAATATCGCTATGGTGCTCAGTTGGTTCTGTATTGCCTCTGTAACTGTACCGCAGACTGTCTCCTGTCTGATGTTGCGTATAATTCGTGGAGAGATGAAGGATGTTGCCACGAGTGGCGTCAAGACTGACTAAAACATAGAGCTTTTGTACTGCGCTGGCTCCTTGAAAGGGCATGAACAGTTGAACGGTTTCAATGGACTGGGGATACGTAATTTCTCTTGCTGGCTGCTGTTTCGGAGTCCAGACTTTTTTGCATGAACGGCATTGAACGCGTTGTGTTCCCTGCGGGTTGTGGCCATAAAAAATCTTTTCTTTACAATAGCATGATGGACAAAAATGCCCTGTTTCTATGGCACACGCAGTCATGTGAACTGACAACCAGTCACGAAATTGTTGTTCATCAAACAAAGGGGGGTAACTTCCGCATGCCTGGCAGTGCAGTGCCGGAAAACCCAGTTTATAGTCTGGCCAACTGTAATCTTCCGATGAGGCCAATCCCAAATTTCGACAACCGAACGTTTTACAGACATTAATCGCAAACAGATTTGACATATATCACCAACGATTTCATAAGGTCGTTGATTTTGTCCTACAGTTATCGCCTCTGGATGTGAGTATTCTCACATAAAAAAGCCTTTCAGAACGTAATGTAGCAATCCTTTATCTCACTGGAAGGGATTGTTTATGAAAATTAAAATGCTTGCTGCGGGTATCGCATTAACACTGCCGTTTTGGGCCTGCGCCAAAGATGTCACCATTATTTATACCAACGACCTCCATGCACATGTAGAGCCTTATAAAGTGCCGTGGATTGCTGACGGTAAACGGGATATTGGCGGCTGGGCAAATATCACTACGCTTGTTAAACAAGAAAAAGCTAAAAACAAAGCGACCTGGTTTTTTGATGCGGGTGACTATTTTACCGGGCCGTATATCAGCAGCCTGACTAAAGGCAAGGCGATTATCGATATTATGAATACCATGCCGTTCGATGCGGTCACTATAGGGAATCATGAATTTGATCACGGCTGGGACAACACCCTATTACAGTTGAGTCAGGCAAAATTCCCGATTGTGCAGGGTAATATTTTTTATCAGAACAGCAGTAAATCATTCTGGGATAAGCCATATACCATTATTGAAAAAGACGGCGTGAAAATTGGTGTGATTGGTTTGCACGGAGTATTTGCCTTTAATGACACGGTATCCGCTGCCACGCGAGTGGGTATTGAAGCGCGTGATGAAATTAAGTGGTTACAACGTTATATCGATGAACTCAAAGGCAAGGTTGATTTGACCGTCGCCCTGATTCACGAAGGTGTTCCGGCCCGCCAGTCCAGTATGGGAGGCACAGATGTGCGTCGCGCGCTGGATAAAGATATACAGACGGCAAGTCAGGTGAAAGGGCTGGATATTTTGATCACCGGACATGCACATGTGGGTACGCCGGAACCGATTAAAGTCGGCAATACGCTCATCCTTTCCACTGACAGCGGAGGGATTGATGTGGGTAAACTGGTTCTCGACTTCAAAGAGAAACCGCACACTTTTACGGTGAAAAACTTCGAGCTTAAAACCCTTTACGCCGACGAGTGGAAGCCCGATGCGCAAACAAAACAGGTGATTGATAGTTGGAATAAAAAGCTGGATGAAGTCGTGCAGCAAACGGTGGCGCAATCGCCAGTTGAATTAAAACGTGCCTATGGTGAATCGGCATCCCTGGGGAACCTGGCGGCGGACGCTTTACTGGTAGCGGCGGGTAAAAATACCCAGTTGGCGTTAACCAACTCTGGTGGGATTCGCAATGAGATCCCGGCGGGTGCAATTACGATGGGTGGCGTCATCAGTACCTTCCCGTTCCCCAACGAACTGGTGACGATGGAACTCACGGGTAAACAATTACGCGGTTTGATGGAACACGGCGCAAGTTTGAGTAATGGCGTTTTACAGGTATCGAAAGGCCTGGAAATGAAGTACGACAGCAGCAAGCCGGTTGGTCAGCGGGTTATCTCGCTGACTCTGAATGGCAAACCGATTGAAGATGCGACGGTTTACCACATTGCCACTCAGAGTTTCCTTGCTGATGGTGGAGATGGTTTTACCGCGTTTACCGAGGGTAAAGCGCGCAATACGACGGGCGGTTATTACGTTTATCACGCGGTGGTTGATTACTTTAAAGCGGGTAATACCATCACGGATGAACAGATCAACGGTATGCGCGTGAAAGATATTAAGTAAAAGTACGCACTGAGTTGACTCTACTGTTTGTTACCCGTTGATTTCGCAGATTCTGTATTCGGCCTACACGAGAGCGCAGGCCGAATCAGATGCTTTAGCATCACCATCCGGTGGCAGGGCGTTGTTTTTCGAATGAGAACAGGTGCCGTTGTGTTGCCTGTATATCAGTCAAAACGAGTGAGGTTGATTGCGCTATAAAGAAATCTCTTTATTACCTCTAATTAAGATGAGTTTTTTTCATCTTCCCTGATTTTTCCTCACCATCATTGGTCATTTTTCGGTTGACGCCCTTCAGCTTTTCCTTCATCTTTACATCTGGACGTCTAAACGGATAGATGTGCACAACACAACATATAACTACAAGCGATTGATGAGGTAAGGTATGAGCTTTTTTCACGCCAGCCAGCGGGATGCCCTGAATCAGAGTCTGGCAGAAGTCCAGGGGCAGATTAACGTTTCGTTCGAGTTTTTCCCGCCGCGTACCAGTGAAATGGAGCAGACCCTGTGGAACTCCATCGATCGCCTTAGCAGTCTGAAACCGAAGTTTGTGTCGGTGACCTATGGCGCAAACTCCGGCGAGCGTGACCGTACGCACAGCATTATTAAAGGCATTAAAGATCGCACTGGTCTGGAAGCAGCACCACATCTTACCTGTATTGATGCGACGCCCGACGAGCTGCGCACCATTGCACGCGACTACTGGAACAACGGTATTCGCCATATCGTGGCGCTGCGTGGCGACCTGCCGCCGGGAAGTGGTAAGCCAGAAATGTATGCTTCTGACCTGGTGACGTTGTTAAAAGAAGTGGCGGATTTCGATATCTCCGTGGCGGCGTATCCGGAAGTGCATCCGGAAGCGAAAAGCGCCCAGGCAGATTTGCTTAATCTGAAACGAAAAGTGGATGCCGGAGCCAACCGCGCCATTACTCAGTTCTTCTTCGATGTTGAAAGCTACCTGCGTTTTCGCGATCGCTGCGTCTCGGCAGGCATTGATGTGGAAATCATTCCGGGCATTTTGCCGGTTTCGAACTTTAAACAGGCGAAGAAATTTGCCGACATGACTAACGTGCGTATTCCGGCGTGGATGGCGCAAATGTTCGACGGCCTGGATGACGACGCTGAAACCCGCAAGCTGGTGGGCGCGAATATTGCCATGGATATGGTGAAGATTTTAAGCCGTGAAGGAGTGAAAGATTTCCACTTCTATACGCTTAACCGCGCTGAAATGAGTTATGCGATTTGCCATACGCTGGGTGTTCGTCCTGGTTTATAAATAGTGTGCCTTTTGTGAAAATCACACTGTGATCACAAATTTTAAACAGAGCACAAAATGCTGCCTCGAAATGCGAGTGAGAAAATAAGGTAGTCAGCCTTGTTTTCTCCCTCATTTCTTGAAGAATACGAAGCTAAAACCTTTTTTATAAAGCATTTGTCCGAAATCGGACATAATCAAAAAGTCTTAATTACGATCAATTTGATCTACATCTCTTTAACCAACAATATGTAAGATCTCAACTATCGCATCCGTGGATTAATTCAATTATAACTTCTCTCTAACGCTGTGTATCGTAACGGTAACACTGTAGAGGGGAGCACATTGATGAGCACGTCAGACGATATCCATAACACGACAGCCACTGGCAAATGCCCGTTCCATCAGGGCGGTCACGACCAGAGCGCGGGTGGGGGCACAACCACGCGCGACTGGTGGCCAAATCAACTCCGTGTTGACCTGTTAAACCAACATTCTAATCGTTCTAACCCGCTGGGTGAGGACTTTGACTACCGCAAAGAATTCAGCAAATTAGATTACTACGGCCTGAAAAAAGATCTGAAAGCCCTGCTGACAGAATCTCAGCCGTGGTGGCCTGCCGACTGGGGCAGCTACGCCGGTCTGTTTATTCGTATGGCCTGGCACGGCGCGGGTACTTACCGTTCCATCGACGGACGCGGCGGCGCGGGTCGTGGTCAGCAACGTTTTGCACCGCTGAACTCCTGGCCGGATAACGTAAGCCTCGATAAAGCGCGTCGCCTGCTGTGGCCAATCAAACAGAAATATGGTCAGAAAATCTCTTGGGCAGACCTGTTTATCCTCGCGGGTAACGTGGCGCTGGAAAACTCCGGCTTCCGTACCTTCGGTTTTGGTGCCGGTCGTGAAGACGTCTGGGAACCGGATCTGGACGTTAACTGGGGTGATGAAAAAGCCTGGCTGACTCACCGTCATCCGGAAGCGCTGGCGAAAGCACCGCTGGGCGCAACCGAGATGGGCCTGATTTACGTTAACCCAGAAGGCCCGGATCACAGCGGTGAACCGCTCTCTGCGGCTGCGGCTATCCGCGCGACCTTCGGCAACATGGGTATGAACGACGAAGAAACCGTGGCGCTGATTGCGGGTGGTCATACGCTGGGTAAAACCCACGGTGCCGGTCCGACTTCTAACGTAGGTCCTGATCCAGAAGCTGCACCGATTGAAGAACAAGGTTTAGGCTGGGCGAGCACTTACGGCAGCGGCGTTGGCGCAGATGCCATCACCTCTGGTCTGGAAGTGGTCTGGACCCAGACACCGACCCAGTGGAGCAACTATTTCTTCGAGAACCTGTTCAAATATGAGTGGGTACAGACTCGCAGCCCGGCTGGCGCAATCCAGTTCGAAGCGGTAGACGCACCGGAAATTATCCCGGATCCGTTCGATCCGTCGAAGAAACGTAAACCGACAATGCTGGTCACCGACCTGACGCTGCGTTTTGATCCTGAGTTCGAGAAGATCTCTCGTCGCTTCCTCAACGATCCGCAGGCGTTCAACGAAGCTTTTGCCCGTGCCTGGTTCAAACTGACGCACAGGGATATGGGGCCGAAATCTCGCTACATCGGGCCGGAAGTACCGAAAGAAGATCTGATCTGGCAAGATCCGCTGCCGCAGGCGATCTATAACCCGACCGAGCAGGACATTATCGATCTGAAATTCGCGATTGCGGATTCTGGTCTGTCTGTTAGTGAGCTGGTGTCGGTGGCCTGGGCGTCTGCTTCAACCTTCCGTGGTGGCGACAAACGTGGTGGTGCCAACGGTGCGCGTCTGGCATTAATGCCGCAGCGCGACTGGGATGTGAACGCCGCAGCCGTTCGTGCTCTGCCAGTTCTGGAGAAAATTCAGAAAGAGTCTGGCAAAGCTTCGCTGGCGGATATCATCGTGCTGGCAGGTGTGGTTGGCGTTGAGAAAGCCGCAAGCGCCGCAGGTTTGAGCATTCATGTACCGTTTACGCCGGGCCGCGTTGATGCGCGTCAGGATCAAACTGACATTGAAATGTTTGAGCTGTTGGAGCCGATTGCTGACGGTTTCCGTAACTACCGCGCTCGTCTGGATGTTTCCACCACTGAGTCACTGCTGATTGATAAAGCACAGCAACTGACTCTGACCGCGCCGGAAATGACCGCGCTGGTGGGCGGGATGCGCGTACTGGGTGCCAACTTCGATGGCAGCAAAAATGGCGTCTTCACTGACCGCGTTGGTGTATTGAGCAATGACTTCTTCGTGAACTTGCTGGATATGCGTTACGAGTGGAAAGCGACCGACGAATCGAAAGAGCTGTTCGAAGGCCGTGACCGTGAAACCGGCGAAGTGAAATACACGGCCAGCCGTGCGGATCTGGTCTTTGGTTCTAACTCAGTCCTGCGTGCGGTGGCGGAAGTTTACGCCAGCAGCGATGCCCACGAGAAATTTGTTAAAGACTTCGTGGCGGCATGGGTGAAAGTGATGAACCTCGACCGTTTCGACCTGCTGTAATCTGACCTTCTTCAGCGACTGTCTTTCAGGCAGTCGCTGAAGTTTCTTTACCGGCGTATAGTGTCCACAGGAAAACTACACACTGGATCTCTCATGTCTGCCGCAGGAAAGAGCAACCCACTGGCAATCAGTGGCCTGGTTGTGCTCACACTTATCTGGAGTTATAGCTGGATTTTCATGAAGCAAGTCACCAGCTACATCGGTGCCTTCGACTTTACCGCTTTACGCTGCATTTTCGGCGCTCTCGTTTTATTCATCGTCCTTTTATTACGCGGTCGCGGCATGCGCCCGACGCCCTTTAAATACACCTTAGCCATTGCCCTGTTACAAACCTGCGGGATGGTTGGCCTGGCGCAGTGGGCGCTGGTGAGCGGCGGAGCAGGGAAGGTGGCAATCCTGAGCTATACCATGCCATTCTGGGTGGTGATTTTCGCCGCGTTGTTTCTCGGTGAACGCCTGCGACGCGGGCAATATTTCGCGATTCTCATTGCCGCTTTCGGCTTATTTTTGGTGTTGCAGCCGTGGCAACTCGATTTATCTTCGATGAAAAGTGCCATGCTGGCAATCCTCTCCGGTGTGAGTTGGGGGGCGAGCGCGATTGTTGCTAAACGTCTGTATGCCCGCCATCCGCGCGTGGATTTATTGTCGCTAACATCCTGGCAGATGCTGTATGCGGCGCTGGTGATGAGCGTAGTCGCTTGGCTGGTGCCGCAACGTGAAATTGACTGGCAGCCCACCGTGTTCTGGGCGCTGGCCTACAGTGCGATTCTGGCGACAGCGCTGGCCTGGAGTTTATGGCTGTTTGTATTGAAAAACTTACCCGCCAGTATCGCCAGCCTAAGCACGTTAGCAGTTCCTGTTTGCGGCGTACTCTTTTCCTGGTGGCTGCTCGGTGAAAATCCCGGCGCGGTTGAAGGCAGCGGTATTGTGCTGATTGTGCTGGCACTGGCGCTGGTGAGCCGTAAGAAAAAAGAAGCCGTCAGCGTAAAAAGGATCTGAATTTTTTACAGGTGGGGCGAGCGCTCATTTAGCAAAATACCGATAGTGCCCCACCATCTGCCAACTAAACAGCACGTCTTCTTCCTGCGCGCCTGCGCCAATGTTATGTATCACCAGCGGCGTACCGTCGCGGGCGAAGCCATCTGAAACCACCCCAATATGTGCCAGCCCATTATCTAATCGCCAGGAGACAATATCGCCCGCTTGGTAGTCACTGGCGTTTTTGCTGGTGGGGCGCGTTTTATCGTGGCGGGTAAACCAGGTTTCCAGATTAGGCACCCGACGGTGATCGATGTTGCTGTCCGGGCGCTTTAACTGCCACTTTTGCGGATAATCGGCAAAATTCTTCGCCATATCTTCGTGAACCAGTTTCTGCAAATCGACCTTCTGGCTGCGCAGAGCACGGATCACCACATCGGAACATACACCGCGTTCTTGTGGGACATCACCGCCAGGATAAGTAAGCTGCACATACGCCGGATCGTAAAATAGCGTGCTGCCAATTTGCTGTCTGGCACCGTCTGCGATGGCAAGATTGGTGTTGGCCTGGATTTGTACCACGGTTGGTGGAACAGCGGGAGATTTTAAGGAGTAACTGGTAAATACCGTCAGAAGACTGAACAACGCCAGTGAAGCTTTCATCTGTTTCGTCCGTGAAAAAATATTCACAGATTCGACCTTCAGGGCTAACGATTGTTCTGTGGAGAAAATGTCCAGAAGCGGATAAAAAACTCCCGAACAACGTGGGAGTTTCAGATTACTGGCACAGAGTGCCGGATGCGGCGTGAACGCCTTATCTGGCCTACAAAAGCACGAAAATTCAATATATTGCAGAGATTGCGTAGGCCTGATAAGCGTAGCGCATCAGGCAGTTTTGCGTTCAAACTCCCGGACAAGCCGGGAGTTTGGCATAGGTTATTCCCACTCTTGCAGGAAACGCTGCCCGTATTGGTCAGCTACCAGCAGTGCGGCGTAAACCTGATCTGGCGTCGCGCCGCCAGGCATGTTGTGGATGGTTTCACCTTCTGCACATGCCGCTTCTGCCACAATTCGCATTTTCGCCGGGACATCTTCTTTAATATCCAGTTGAGCGAGCGTTATTGGCAAACCTACCGCATGGCTAAGTGCAGCTACGGTTTCGATTTCTTCCACCGGCGCATTTTCCAGAACCAGCTGGGTCAGCGTACCGAATGCCACTTTTTCACCGTGATAATAGTGATGGGCATCAGGGATTGCAGTCAGGCCGTTATGCACCGCGTGCGCCGCCGCCAGCCCACCGCTTTCAAAGCCAACGCCGCTCAAATAGGTGTTCGCTTCAATCACGCGTTCCAGTGCTGGAGTTACTACATGCTGTTCGGCGGCAAGCATCGCTTTTTCGCCTTCTTCCAGCAGCGTGTTGTAGCACAGTTCAGCCAGCGCCAGCGCTGCCTGAGTACACTCACCGCCCGCCATTGTGGTCGCACCGCTACGAGAGCAAGCACGCGCTTCAAACCAGGTCGCCAGCGCATCGCCGATACCCGCCGCTAACAGACGTGCAGGTGCGCCCGCGACGATTTTGGTGTCGACAATGACCATATTCGGGTTATTTGGCAACAGCAAATAGCGGTCAAACTCACCATCATCGGTGTAGATAACAGACAGCGCGCTGCACGGCGCGTCGGTAGAGGCAATAGTCGGTGCGATCGCTACCGGAACACCCATGAAATGTGCCAGTGCTTTGGCAGTATCGAGGGTTTTTCCGCCACCGATACCGAGAATTGCGCCACACTGCGCAGTCTCCGCGATGCCACGCAGACGGTCGATCTCATTTTGCGAACATTCACCGCCAAACGGCGCAATTTCTACTACCAGTCCAGCATCTTTAAAGCTTTTCTCGACAGTGGATTGAGCAAAACCTAAAACAAATTTGTCACCCACCACTAACCAGCGTTCTGCCAGCGGCTTCAGGTACTCGCCCAGACGATTAATGACATCTGCGCCCTGGATGTATTTACCCGGTGATTGAATAATGCGGTCCATAATTGCTCCTTTAGAGATGAGTAGTGCCAAATGCGGCATTCCAGTCGTGCTCAAACTTCTCTATAGCCGACTCTACCGCAGGAGTGTTGAGCATTTGTTGCGCTACATCTAAGGGTAGGGTGATGGACTCACATCCTGCCAGCAAACAATCCAGCGCCTGACGCGGTGTTTTAAAGCTGGCAGCCAGCACCATGCTTTCTGGCGCGTGCATTTCCAACAGCGCTTGCAGCTCCTGAACCGTACGAATGCCGTCACCGCCCTGGGCGTCGACGCGGTTAACATACGGAGCAACATATTTTGCCCCTGCCAGCGCGGCTAATAACCCTTGTGCGGCGCTATATACAGCGGTGCCAAGTGTAGTAATACCCTCTTTTTTCAGCATCTTAATGGCGGCCAGACCTTCGGAAGTCACCGGGATTTTCACCACGATGCCCGGAATGGCGTCGCGCAGGCGCTTCGCTTCTTCCACCATCCCCTGCGCGTCACGACTCATGGTCTGAGCAAACAAAATACCCTCATCACCAATCGCTTTTTGCAAACGCGGCAGTACTTCCCAGATGGACTCCTTGCTGGCCGCGATAATGCTCGGGTTAGTTGTTACCCCGGCAATCGGGAATATGCGTGCCAGACGTTCGACTTCTGCGACGTTAGCGGTGTCCAGATACAGTTCCATGATGTTTCCTTTTACAGTTCCAGTTCATGTTGCAGCAGGCTGGCGATAGCGTCGGCAGAGGCGGCGTTAACCAGCGCGTTACGGAATTCTTCGTGCATGATGCGGCGAGCGAGGCGCGAGAAAATGCGCATATGCTGATCGCCGGCAGCGTGTTTGTTAAGGGTTAACATAATGATGAATTGTGCTTCATCATCGCCCCAGCGCACTGGCGCTTGCAGACGCGCCACGCTGATGGTGGACTGCTCAATGTGTTCTGATTTGCTGTGTGGAATGGCAAAACTAAAGCCCAGACCGGTAGAGAAAACGGCCTCGCGCGCCCACAAGTCGGCTTCCAGTTTACGCGGATAGCGGCAGCGGCCCGCCAGCAGCAGGTTATCGGTCATGCCTTTGAGCACTTCTTCTTTGCTGCGCCAGTCGCTTTCCAGCGTGATGCACTCGGCGGTGACCAACGGTGCGTCCTGTTGCGTCATGCGGAATTGTGCCAGCAGGTGTTCCACTTCCAGCGAAGTACGGCAGGCCATTGCCTGGTTGAGTAACTGGCGGCATTCGCGGCTATCAAGTTGCGCCATCCGCGCTTTCGCCGCCGGAATTGACGGTGCACTCATGCTCAACTCATCCAGCCCTAAACCGACCAGCAACGGCAGCACGGAACCTTTCGCCCCCAGTTCACCGCACAGACCAATCCATTTGCCCTGGCGATGCACTGCCTGCACGGCGTAATCAAGCGCTCGTAAGAATGCCGGATTCAGGCTGTTGTAGTGACGAGTTACCTTAGCGTTATCGCGATCCACTGCCAGCAGATATTGCGTCAGATCATTACTACCAATACTAAAGAAATCAATCTCTTCACAGCATTGATCGATGATGAACATTACTGACGGCACCTCAAGCATGATACCGAGCTGGATCTTCTCATCAAACGGAATGTGTTCGTTACGCAGCTGCTGTTTAGCTTCCGCCAGTTTTTCTTTCACCCATAAGATCTCTTCCATTGAAGAGATCATCGGGATCATGATTTTCAGGCTGCCATGAGCGGAGGCGCGCAGGATCGATCGTAGCTGCGTGGTAAACAACGAGGCGTACTCTTCATAAATACGTACGGCGCGATAACCGAGGAACGGGTTTGCCTCTGCGGGAATATTCAGATAATCAACGGGTTTGTCACCGCCAATATCCATAGTGCGCACAATAATGCTGCGTCCGTTGGCGGACTCCAGCGCCTGACAAAAAATGTTGTACAGCTCGCTTTCGCCCGGTGCACTGGTGCGATCCATATAGAGCATTTCAGTGCGGAACAAACCAACGCCTTCCGCACCATTGCCGAATGCGGCCTGCGCTTCGACGGAGTGAGCGATGTTAGCGGCAATTTCAATGCGGATACCGTCAGCGGTACGGGCTTGTTGGGTCAGCCAGACACGCTGTTGCTCACGAAGGGCGTTCTGTACGCGGGCTTCTTGCTGATAATAACGGGCTACGGCTTCTCCAGGATCAACCACAATCGCCCCAGCGTTGCCGTCGATATAAATCGTTTGATGCTGCCACGGAGTAAGGGCATCAATATCCACACCAACCAGCGTCGGAATGTTGAACGAACGGGCAAGGATCACCGTGTGTGAGGTAGTGCCGCCACTTTTGAGCAACAATCCTTTGAGGTGATTTTTATCCAGTTCGAGGAACTGGCTAGGGGTCAGTTCATCCGCCATACAAATGGCGGGCTGCGTCAGCTTGCCCGGTGCCGGAAAGCGTTTCTCGCCGTAGATTTGCTGGAGTAACTGGAAGCAGACATCGCGCACATCCAGCGCGCGTTCTTGCAGGTAGCTGCTGCTGGAACGGGCGAACTCTTCGCAAAAGTGATTCGCACTGGCGACAATTGCTTCGGCGCAGCTTAATCCGGCGCTGACGCCTGCCAGTAAATGTTCGCGCAGGGAAGTATCGCCAGCCAGGGAGCGGTGAGCTTCCAGAATCGCGCTGGTAGCACCGTCGCTATCCAGCAGACGAAACTCAATATTTTTCAGTACCAGCGTCAGGCCGTTTTCCAGCGCGGATTGCTCGGCGTCAACGCCGTTGGTTGCGGGGAGGTTACCCAGCGCGTTGAGATCTAAAGAAGAGATTGGCGTCAGAATGCCGCCTGCGCTACCACTGCATACGGTGCGGGCGCGGATAATACGCGGATTCAGGTTGGTTAATGATACCGGCAGCGGCTCCAGTTCGTCAGATTTTATTTCCGCCAGCGGCGCGTCGCAGTGGGGAAATTCATCGCGCAGCCATTGGCTTAAACGCTGATGCGCTTCCTGTTCATCGGCCCCGGAAATCAGTAACTGGCAGCTATCGCCCACCAGCGTATCGGTGCCAATCAGCGCAAGGGCGCTTTTGGCGTTGCCCTTGCGGTCAGTGCGCAGGTTATGCCACTCAATTTGTGATGAAAAAGTATTACACAGCGTTTCAACGTGGCTTGCCGGACGGGCATGTACGCCGTTAGGTAGCTCACAAATAAATTCCACAATCAGGGCCATTGCCTCTCTCCCGGTACGGTTTTCTGTTTACAGGATAAGAGCGCACGGCAACGGCCTGCCATGTGACAAAACTGCCAAAAGCTGGACAAATGTAATGTAACCGTCAATTTGCGACACGTCTCACAAGACGCCGTTTTGCGGCAGGCTTCCGGGTTATCGCAAGTTATGAGGCGGATCGCATTTTTGTACTGATATTACAAAAGTCCAGTAAATGGCCTTTTTATCCACTGTTTGCTCTGCCTGCGATTGCCTATTGTTTCCTTCATCAAAAATATGGACATGGGCTTTCACAAGCCCGGGAGCAGCTTATGAATGAGTTGGTGCAGATCCTGAAAAATACCCGTCAGCATTTAATGACGGGCGTTTCACACATGATTCCCTTCGTGGTATCGGGCGGTATTTTGCTGGCGGTTTCCGTCATGTTGTATGGCAAAGGTGCAGTGCCGGATGCCGTAGCCGATCCGAATCTGAAAAAACTGTTTGATATCGGCGTTGCGGGGTTGACGCTGATGGTGCCTTTCCTCGCAGCGTACATCGGTTATTCCATTGCAGAACGTTCTGCGCTGGCTCCGTGCGCCATCGGTGCCTGGGTTGGTAACAGCTTTGGCGCGGGCTTCTTTGGTGCGCTGATCGCAGGGATTATCGGCGGCATCGTGGTGCATTATCTGAAGAAAATTCCGGTGCATAAAGTTCTGCGCTCGGTGATGCCAATCTTCATCATTCCGATCGTCGGCACACTGATTACCGCTGGTGTCATGATGTGGGGACTGGGCGAGCCGGTGGGTGCGTTGACCAACAGCCTGACTCAGTGGCTACAGGGGATGCAGCAGGGCAGCATTGTCATGCTGGCGGTGATCATGGGTCTGATGCTGGCGTTCGATATGGGTGGTCCGGTTAACAAAGTGGCCTATGCCTTCATGCTGATTTGCGTTGCTCAGGGTGTATATACCGTGGTGGCCATTGCTGCCGTGGGTATTTGTATCCCGCCGCTGGGGATGGGGCTGGCGACGCTGATTGGTCGTAAAAATTTCTCCGCAGAAGAGCGCGAAACCGGCAAAGCGGCGTTGGTGATGGGGTGTGTTGGGGTTACTGAAGGGGCGATTCCTTTCGCCGCTGCCGATCCGCTGCGTGTCATTCCTTCCATCATGGTCGGTTCAGTTTGTGGTGCAGTGACTGCGGCGCTGGTCGGTGCGCAATGCTATGCAGGCTGGGGTGGTCTGATTGTGCTGCCTGTGGTTGAAGGCAAGCTGGGTTATATCGCAGCAGTGGCTGTCGGGGCAGTAGTGACAGCAGTTTGTGTGAACGTGCTGAAAAGTCTGGCGCGTAAAAATGGGCCTTCGACTGATGAGAAGGAAGACGACCTGGATCTGGATTTTGAAATTAATTAATTGAGGAACGAGCCATGACGAAAATTATTGCAGTAACCGCATGTCCATCTGGTGTTGCCCATACTTATATGGCGGCAGAGGCGCTTGAAAGCGCTGCGAAAGCGAAAGGTTGGGAAGTGAAAGTAGAAACTCAGGGCTCGATTGGTCTGGAAAATGAACTGACTGCGGAAGACGTGGCGAGCGCCGATATGGTGATTCTGACCAAAGATATCGGCATCAAGTTTGAAGAGCGTTTTGCTGGCAAGACCATTGTGCGCGTCAACATCAGCGACGCGGTAAAACGCGCTGACGCCATTATGAGCAAAATTGAAGCTCACCTGGCACAAACCGCTTAAGTCCTTATCCCGCTCGCAAGGGCGGGTTCGCTTCCCCACAGGAGTTCCTCATGACGAATCGTATCTCTCGCCTTAAAACTGCACTGTTTGCTAATACCCGTGAAATCTCGCTGGAGCGGGCGCTGCTTTATACCGCCAGCCATCGGCAAACCGAAGGCGAACCAGTGATATTGCGCCGGGCGAAAGCAACAGCGTATATCCTTGAACATGTTGAAATTTCGATTCGTGATGAAGAACTGATTGCTGGTAACCGTACCGTAAAACCGCGCGCCGGGATTATGTCGCCGGAAATGGCCCCTTACTGGCTGCTGAAAGAGCTGGATCAATTTCCGACGCGACCGCAGGACCGCTTCGCCATTAGTGAAGAAGATAAACGTATCTACCGCGAAGAACTGTTCCCATACTGGGAAAAACGTTCGATGAAAGATTTCATCAACGGGCAGATGACGGATGAAGTAAAAGTCGCGACCAGCACGCAGATTTTCAGTATCAACCAGACAGATAAAGGCCAGGGGCACATCATTATTGATTACCCGCGCCTGCTGAATCACGGGCTGGGTGAGCTGGTGGCGCAGATGCAGCAACATTGCCAGCAACAGCCGGAGAATCACTTTTATCAGGCTGCGCTGTTATTGCTCGAAGCCTCGCAGAAACACATTTTGCGTTACGCCGAACTGGCGGAAACGATGGCGGCAAACTGCACTGATGCCCAGCGTCGCGAAGAACTGCTGACTATCGCGGAGATCTCCCGCCATAACGCCGAACATAAGCCGCAGACGTTCTGGCAAGCGTGCCAGTTGTTCTGGTACATGAACATCATTCTGCAATACGAATCCAACGCCAGCTCGCTGTCTTTAGGGCGCTTCGACCAGTATATGTTGCCGTTCTATCAGGCATCATTAACCCAGGGCGAAGATCCGGCGTTCCTGAAAGAACTGCTCGAATCTTTATGGGTGAAATGCAACGACATCGTGCTGTTACGCTCCACCAGCAGCGCGCGCTATTTTGCAGGTTTCCCGACCGGCTATACCGCCCTGCTCGGTGGGTTAACCGAAAACGGACGTAGCGCGGTGAACGTGCTTTCGTTCCTTTGCCTCGATGCCTATCAAAGCGTGCAATTACCACAACCGAACCTGGGTGTGCGCACTAACGCCTTGATCGACACGCCGTTCCTGATGAAAACCGCAGAAACCATTCGCCTCGGCACGGGTATTCCGCAAATCTTCAACGATGAAGTGGTGGTGCCAGCGTTCCTCAATCGTGGAGTTTCGCTGGAAGATGCGCGCGATTATTCCGTAGTGGGTTGCGTGGAGTTATCTATTCCTGGCAGAACCTATGGTCTGCATGACATCGCGATGTTTAACCTGCTGAAAGTGATGGAAATCTGCCTGCATGAAAATGAAGGTAATGCCACGCTGAGTTATGAAGGTTTGCTGGAACAGATCCGCGCCAAGATCAGCCACTACATCACCCTGATGGTTGAAGGCAGCAATATTTGTGATATCGGTCACCGTGACTGGGCTCCTGTACCGCTGCTCTCGTCGTTTATCAGCGATTGTCTGGAAAAAGGCCGCGATATTACCGATGGCGGCGCGCGTTATAACTTCTCCGGCGTACAGGGGATCGGTATCGCCAACCTGAGCGATTCTCTCCATGCGTTGAAAGGGATGGTTTTTGAGCAACAGCGTTTAAGTTTTGACGAATTGCTGTCGGTATTAAAAGCCAACTTCGCAACGCCAGAAGGCGAAAAAGTCCGCGCTCGCTTAATTAACCGCTTTGAGAAATACGGTAACGATATCGACGAGGTGGATAACATTAGCGCCGAACTCCTGCGTCATTACTGCAAAGAAGTGGAAAAATACCAGAACCCGCGCGGTGGCTACTTCACGCCGGGATCGTATACCGTTTCTGCTCACGTCCCGTTGGGATCGGTGGTTGGTGCGACGCCAGACGGCCGTTTTGCCGGGGAACAACTGGCAGACGGTGGTTTGTCTCCCATGCTGGGCCAGGATGCACAAGGACCAACGGCGGTACTGAAATCAGTCAGCAAGCTCGATAACACGCTGCTTTCTAACGGTACATTGCTGAACGTGAAATTCACTCCGGCGACCCTGGAAGGTGAAGCGGGATTACGCAAACTGGCCGACTTCTTACGGGCATTTACCCAGCTTAAGTTGCAGCATATTCAGTTTAACGTGGTGAACGCTGACACGTTGCGGGAAGCTCAACAGCGCCCACAAGATTATGCCGGGCTGGTGGTGCGCGTTGCCGGATACAGCGCCTTCTTTGTCGAACTGTCGAAGGAGATCCAGGATGACATCATCCGCCGGACAGCGCATCAGCTGTAACGTTGTGGAAACGCGCCGCGATGATGTGGCGCGCATTTTCAACATTCAGCGTTATTCACTGAATGACGGCGAGGGCATTCGTACGGTGGTCTTTTTTAAAGGCTGCCCGCATCTTTGCCCGTGGTGTGCTAATCCGGAGTCGATCTCCGGCAAAATCCAGACGGTGCGCAGAGAGGCGAAATGCCTGCACTGCGCAAAATGTTTGCGTGATGCGGATGAATGCCCCTCCGGCGCATTTGAACGGATTGGTCGCGATATCAGCCTTGACGCGCTGGAGCGGGAAGTGATGAAAGATGACATTTTCTTTCGCGCGTCCGGCGGTGGCGTCACGCTTTCTGGCGGCGAAGTGTTAATGCAGGCGGAGTTTGCTACCCGTTTTTTACAGCGACTTCGTCTGTGGGGCGTGTCATGCGCCATCGAAACTGCCGGAGACGCTCCAGCCAGCAAGCTGTTACCGCTGGCGAAATTGTGCGATGAAGTGTTGTTCGATTTAAAAATAATGGATGCAACTCAGGCGCGGGATGTGGTGAAGATGAACCTGCCGCGCGTGCTGGAGAACCTACGTTTGCTGGTGAGCGAAGGTGTTAATGTGATACCGCGCTTGCCACTGATCCCAGGTTTCACGCTCAGTCGGGAGAATATGCAGCAGGCGCTGGACGTACTGATCCCGCTGAATATCAGGCAGATCCATCTGTTACCGTTTCACCAGTACGGCGAACCGAAATACCGCCTGCTGGGGAAAACATGGTCGATGAAAGAGGTGCCTGCGCCGTCGTCAGCCGATGTGACAACGATGCGCGAAATGGCAGAACGGGCCGGATTTCAGGTTACCGTGGGAGGTTAAAATGGCATACCTGGTGGCAGTAACCGCCTGCGTCAGTGGCGTGGCGCATACTTATATGGCGGCGGAACGGCTGGAAAAGTTGTGCCAGTTAGAGAAGTGGGGCGTCAGCATTGAAACTCAGGGTGCTTTGGGAACGGAGAATCGTTTAGCGGACGAGGATATCCGCCGGGCGGATGTTGCGCTGTTGATTACGGATATTGAACTTGCCGGTGCTGAGCGATTTGAACATTGCCGCTACGTGCAATGCAGCATCTACGCGTTCCTGCGTGAGCCGCAGCGGGTGATGAGCGCGGTGCGTAAAGTGCTTTCTGCGCCGCAGCAAACCCATCTTATTCTGGAGTAGTCGATTTTTCTGTCAGTTGGCTATGGTATTGCCGACGATATTCCGACGGCGAGCGTTCGGTGTTTTTACGAAACAGACGGCAGAAGTAGTTGCTGTCAACAAAGCCGCAGGCGTGCGCCACTTCTTTTACCTTCAGGTCATAGCCTTTCAATAACGTCTTAGCGTGTTCCAGTCGCGTGTGATTCAGGTATTCGTTAAATCCAATAGCCCCCGTTTTTTGAAACAGGTGCGAGAGGTAATTTGGCGAAATATAGAACGCCTGTGCGACAGATTCGCGGGTAAGCGCGGAGGCATAGCGTTCGTCGATATAATCGCGAATAGCTTCGAATAGTGCCTGGCTGCGTGAGGCGGTCTGGATTTGGCTGCCAAGCAAATCGCGGCAGTGGCTAAGCAGGCTAGCGACGATAAGTCTGGCCGTTTGCTGCTCCTGCGACTGCATTTGCATTTCATTGAGCGTTTGTAGCAGAAAAGAACCAATGCGCGGGCCGCGTCGGGCGACGTGTTGCTTCGCCAGATTTTGATATTGTTTGCCATCCCATTGCACGACGCTGAAGCCGAGTTGCTGTTTGCCAAACAGCACGCTAAAGGTAGTGGCGGGGGCTTGCCATTGTGGAAAATTCCAGCCACCAGCGGGAACGTACAGCACATCGCCGGGAACTAACGTTGCGCCAGCGCCGGTATCAACAAATTCACCTTCCAGCACTATTTCCAGCCGTGGAAAATCGACCTGATACGCAAGATCGGGCGCCGGACCGTTGCTGCTGGCAAAGTAAATCTGGCGCAGCGACAGCGGGCCGTTTATCAGGCGGGAGAGCAGATAGCTGACGTCGTGATACATGTTATTCCCTTAGGTATGTAGACGGGAAAACAGTAACTGGCATTATGAAAAAAGGCCACCTGAAAAGTGTGGCCTGATGGGAGTGCGATGTAAACATTGTGCCAGTATCGCATCCGGCAAATAGCGCCAGACGCGATACAAAGGTCATTTACTGATTACCCACCTGATCGCCATACGGCAGAGTGTCGTAATCGATCAGCGCGTTTTTCTTGTACGGGTTACCAATCCAGCGGGTAGTTTCTTTGAACTGCGGATTCACCACTGAACGGGTTGGATCGTAACCGTCGTAAGATAAGCCCGCCAAATCTGACCAGGTGTGGATCAGTTCCGCCAGGCTGTATTTACGATCAACATCCTGCGAGAAATCACGCGGATGAGTTGCCTGCCATTTTTCTGACGTCCACAGCAAGAACGGAATGGTGTACATGTGGCGCGTCGGATTGTCTTCATTACGCCCCTGAGTTTTGTGCGGTGGCGTGTCGTAAACCTCTTCACCGTGGTCAGAGAAGTAAACCAGGAAACCGTTCGGGTCTGCTGCTTTAAAGTCTTTAATCAGGCTGGCAACCACATGATCGTTATACAGGTTAGCGTTATCATAATCGTTATATGACTCCAGCTCTTCTGCGCTTAGTCCCGGCGGAACATGATCGGTATTGCCATCAAACTTGCCCTGATTTTCCGGGTAGCGGTATTTGTATTTGATATGCGTACCCAGCAGATGAACGATGATCAGTTTCTTCGGCGCAGGGTCATTCAGCACTTCCTGGAACGGCTTCAGCACGTTGGTGTCGTATTCACGCGCACTCTGCGTACGTTGCTGGTTCATGTAGTACTGCTTGTCGGTCTGGCGCGAAAATACCGTCAGCATGGTATTGCGGGCGGTCATCGTCTGCTGGTTGGTGATCCAGAAGGTTTTATAACCCGCCTGTTTCATCATGTTCATCAGCGACGGCTGCGTCAGATACAGATCTGGGTTCTTTTCATTGGCAAAAGTCAGCGCCTGCTGCAGGATTTCAATGGTGTACGGACGAGACGTCACCACGTTATTAAACACGGTCAGATTCGGATCGGTTTTATGCAGCGCATCCAGCTCCGGCGTGGTTTCACGCGGATAACCGTACAGACTCATGCGTCCACGCTGGGTCGACTCGCCAATCACCAGCACTAAGGTGCGCGGTTCGTTACCCGATTCATCTTTGAAATTAGCCAGCGGCGGCAAGGCATTATTTTCATTCAGTAGCTTTGTTAGCGAGTTTAGTTGCTGACGATACTGATAATAGCCGGTCAGGAATTGCCACGGTGCGGCAGGCTCCATACGCGATGCCAGGTTATCCAACGTTTTCTCAAACGGCTTGTTTTTGATAAACGTATTCATGGCGATCGGATGCAGAATCAAGCCATAAAGCAGGGCAAAAGAGACAACATAACGCCACGGCTTTGGAATATAGACCGGGCGCAGGCGTGTCCACAGCAGAACTGCCACCGCCGTATAGGCCAGCGCGATAAGCACAATTTTCAGGCTGAAATACTGGCTTAAATACTCGCTGGCTTCGTTGGTGTTGGTTTCGAACATCACAAACAGAACGCTCTGCGAGAACTCCTGACCGTAGATGACGTAGTAGCACAGCGCCGCCAGAGAGGCCGCCCATAACACTACGCCGATTACTGCGGCAATAATTTTAATCCGCTTCGGAAAAAGGAATACCGGGATCAACCACAGCGAACTGAATAACAGCGAGTCGCGAATGCCGTTGGTGCCACTATAGCCACTGATATAAATAATGGCCTGTAGCAAGGTAGAGAAAAACCAAAAGTAGAGCAGTGCCCAACCCAGGGCTTTCCAGCTAAAAAGAGGTTTAGCCTGGACTTCTGTGGAATGCATAGTAAGAACCTGTCTTGAAAAAATATCGCCGAATGTAACGACAATTCCTTAAGGATATCTGAAGGGATATCCAGAATTTGAATAAAATGCAGACAGAAATATATTGAAAACGAGGGTGTTAGAACAGAAGTATTTCAGAAAACCCTCGCGCAAAAGCACGAGGGTTTGCAGGAGGGGGGAAGATTAGCCGGTATTACGCATACCTGCCGCAATCCCGGCAATAGTAACCATTAACGCTTGCTCGACGCGAGGATCCGGTTCCTGGCCTTCTTTTTCTGCCTGGCGGGAGCGGTGTAGCAACTCGGCCTGCAATACGTTCAGTGGGTCGGTGTAAATATTTCGCAGCTGAATAGACTCCGCAATCCACGGCAGATCGGCCATCAGGTGAGAATCGTTGGCAATCGCCAGCACCACTTTGATGTCTTCTTCTTGCAGATTACGTAACTCTTTACCTAACGGCCATAATGCTTTGTCTACCAGACGTTGATCATAGTATTCCGCCAGCCACAGGTCTGCTTTGGCGAAGACCATCTCCAGCATGCCGAGACGCGTCGAGAAGAATGGCCAGTCGCGGCACATGGCTTCCAGTTCGCTCTGCTTGCCATCTTCGACCACTTTTTGCAGCGCCGTACCTGCACCCAGCCAGGCGGGGAGCATCAGGCGGTTTTGTGTCCAGGCAAAAATCCACGGAATGGCGCGCAGTGACTCGACGCCGCCGGTCGGGCGACGTTTCGCCGGACGTGAACCCAACGGCAGTTTGCCCAGCTCTTGTTCCGGCGTAGCGGAGCGGAAGTACGGCACAAAATCTTTGTTTTCACGTACGTAGCCACGGTAGAGATCGCAGGAGATGACTGACAGTTCATCCATAATGCGACGCCAGCTCTCTTTCGGCTCCGGCGGTGGCAGCAGGTTGGCTTCCAGAATCGCCCCGGTGTACAGCGACAGGCTGCTAACGGTGATTTCTGGCAGACCATATTTAAAGCGGATCATCTCGCCCTGTTCGGTCACGCGCAGGCCGCCTTTCAGGCTTCCTGGCGGTTGTGACAGCAGCGCCGCATGGGCAGGTGCGCCGCCGCGACCAATGGAACCGCCGCGGCCGTGGAACAGCGTCAGTTCAATACCCGCTTTTTCGCAGGTTTTGATTAATGCATCCTGTGCCTGATATTGCGCCCAGGAAGCCGCCATCACCCCCGCATCTTTTGCTGAGTCGGAATAGCCAATCATCACCATCTGTTTGCCCTGAATCAGGCCGCGATACCAGTCGATATTGAGCAACTGGGTCATGACATCGTTGGCGTTGTTCAGGTCATCAAGGGTTTCAAACAGCGGTGCAACCGGCATCGCAAATCCAATACCCGCTTCTTTCAGCAGCAGGTGTACAGCCAGTACGTCGGACGGCGTTTTTGCCATCGAGATCACGTAGGCGGCAATGGAACCTTGCGGTGCTTCAGCAATTACCTGACAGGTATCAAGTACTTCGCGCGTTTCGGCGCTCGGTTGCCAGTTACGCGGCAGAAGAGGGCGTTTGGAGTTCAGTTCGCGGATCAGGAACGCCTGTTTGTCGGCCTCTGACCAGCTTTCGTAGTCGCCGATGCCGAGGTAGCGGGTCAGTTCGCCCAGCGCTTCGGTATGACGGGTGCTCTCCTGACGGATATCAATACGGACCAGCGGTACACCGAAACATTTCACGCGGCGCAGGGTGTCGAGCAGATCGCCGTTGGCAATAATACCCATGCCACACGCCTGAAGGGACTGGTAGCAAGCGTAGAGCGGCTCCCACAGTTCTTCGTTCTGCGTCAGCAGACCCTCTGGTTTTGGTACTTCTTCACCTTTCAGGCGCGCTTCCAGCCATGCCTGTGTCGCCATCAAGCGGGAACGCAGGTTTTTCATCAGATAGCGATACGGTTCTGCGGCACCTTCTTCGCCGACCAGCGCCAGCAGTTCCGGAGTTGCTTCAACCATCGACAGTTCAGAAACCAGAACTTGAATATCTTTCAGGAACAGATCGGTGGCTTTCCAGCGGCTGAGCAGCAGGACGTGGCGGGTGATATCGGCAGTGACGTTCGGGTTTCCGTCGCGGTCGCCGCCCATCCACGAGGTAAAACGCACCGGAACAAATTCGACGGGTAGTTTGTAGCCGAGGTTCTCTTCCAGTTGTTCGTTCAGTTCGCGCAGGTAATTCGGTACGCCTTGCCACAGGCTGTTTTCTACTACGGCAAAGCCCCATTTGGCCTCATCTACCGGGCTTGGGCGCAGCTTACGGATTTCATCGGTATGCCATGACTGGGCGATCAACTGGCGCAGGCGGCGCATCAGTTGGTTATGTTCGTAGTCGGCGATATCTTTGTTGTCGAGCTGTTTTAAGCAGGCGTTCACTTCCACCATTTTGTGGATCAGCGTACGACGGGTAATTTCGGTTGGGTGAGCCGTGAGGACCAGTTCCAGCGACAGCGATTCCACTGCTTTTTTGATGGTGTCTTCGCTCAGTTCCGGCTGGTTTTTCAGTTTACGCAGGGTGCGGGCGATCACTTCCGGATTGTTGGCTGCTTCGCCTTTCGGCGAAATGCTATGGTATTGCTCGGCGGTGTTAGCCAGATTCAGGAACTGACTAAACGCACGCGCAACGGGCAGCAGCTCGTCGTTCGACAAATTTTGTAAAGTGGTGAGCAACTCCTGGCGGTTAGCATCATTGCCAGCGCGTGAAGATTTGGACAACTTACGGATAGTTTCAACGCGTTCAAGAATGTGTTCTCCCAACGCATCCTTGATGGTTTCCCCCAGCACTTTGCCGAGCATACTGACATTACTACGCAATGCGGAATATTGTTCGTTCATATTACCCCAGACACCCCATCTTATCGTTTGATAGCCCTGTATCCTTCACGTCGCATTGGCGCGAATATGCTCGGGCTTTGCTTTTCGTCGTCTTTTATAAAGCCACGTAAAAGCGATGACGTCAAATGCTGCGAAATCGCTTCAGCAAACGAATAAATAGCAGGAATTTACGCCATTAAATTCACGACGCTTTAAATAAGCGTAACTTATGGGAATGTTAAAAATTCGCCGCACATAACACCAAAAGTGTAGGTCGGATAAGATGCGTAAGCATCGCATCCGACATTATTGCGGCGCTGGCGTTTGACAACGGTGCCGGATGCGGCGTAAACGCCTTATCCAGCCTGCGTTTTAATGCCAGCAGAAATGGTGAATTACCTGGGTGATAAGCTCACGGGTGGGCTTGATAAAACGCGTCTCCAGGTATTCATCAGGTTGATGGGCCTGATTAATTGAGCCAGGGCCTAGCACCAGTGTCGGGCATAATGTCTGAATAAACGGCGCTTCGGTACAGTAGTTAACCACTTCGGTCTTTGCTCCGAGCAATTTCTCAACCACTTCAACCAGTTGATGATTTGGCGGGCATTCATAGCCTGGGATCGGTGGGTGCAACTCTTCGACCGTCAGACGACCCGGCCAGCGTTCGCTCACCGGCGCCAGCGCGTCGTTGAGCAAGCCGTTAAGTTCATTGAGCGTCATGCCAGGCAGCGGACGAATATCCATATGCAACTCACAACAAGCGCAAATTCGGTTAGAGGCGTCGCCGCCGTGAATATGCCCGAGGTTGAGCGTGGGGTATGGCACGGTAAACGCTTCATAGTGATAGTGTTCTTTCAGGTTATCGCGCAATTGCAAAATATGGCCAATGGCGTCGTGCATCAGTTCGATAGCGTTAACCCCGCGCGACGGATCGCTGGAGTGGCCCGACTGACCCATAATTCGAATGGCATTTGAGATGTGGCCTTTATGCGCGCGTACCGGTTGCAGCGACGTTGGCTCGCCAATGATGGCGCAATCCGGGCGCAGGGCGGTAGTTTCGGCAAAATAACGCGCTCCGGCCATACTGGTTTCTTCATCGGCAGTCGCCAGAATGTAGAGCGGCTTTTTCAGTTTCGTGACGTCGACGTCGCGCAGCGCATCGAGGATAAACGCAAAGAAGCCTTTCATGTCGGCAGTGCCTAAGCCGTAAAGCTTGCCGTCATGTTCCGTCAGCGTAAACGGATCGCGCGTCCAGCGCCCATCATCAAACGGTACGGTATCAGTATGACCGGCCAGCAGCAGGCCGCCAGCACCCTGTCCGCAACTTGCCAGCATATTAAATTTGTTGCGAGTTCCTGGCACGGGCTGCACTTCCACATTGAAGCCCAAATTTTTAAACCAGCCCGCCAGCAGAGTGATTAAATCTGCATTGCTTTGATCGAGAGCCTCTTCCGTAGCGCTTATTGAAGGTGTGGCAATCAGAGCGCGGTAAATCTCGATAAATGGCGGTAATTTGTTTTTCATTGTTGACACACCTCTGGTCATGATAGTATCAATATTCATGCATTAATTGTGAATAAAAATACACTAACGTTGAGCGTAATAAAACCCACCAGCCGTAAGGTGAATGTTTTACGTTTAACCAGGCAACCAGACATAAGAAGGTGAATAGCCCCGATGTTGAATACGCTGATTGTGGGTGCCAGCGGTTATGCTGGCGCAGAGCTAGTGACCTATGTAAATCGCCATCCGCATATGAACATAACCGCTTTGACTGTCTCAGCGCAAAGCAATGATGCGGGAAAGTTAATCTCCGATTTGCATCCGCAGCTCAAAGGCGTCGTTGATCTGCCGTTGCAGCCGATGTCGGATATCAGCGAGTTTAGCCCAGGGGTGGACGTGGTGTTTCTCGCCACCGCCCATGAAGTTAGCCACGATTTAGCGCCGCAATTTCTCGAAGCAGGCTGTGTGGTGTTCGACCTTTCCGGCGCGTTTCGCGTTAATGACGCCGCCTTCTATGAAAAATATTACGGCTTTACCCATCAATACCCGGAACTGCTTGATCAGGCGGCTTATGGGCTGGCGGAGTGGTGTGGCAATAAATTAAAAGAAGCGAACTTGATTGCGGTGCCGGGCTGTTATCCGACGGCAGCGCAGTTGGCGCTGAAACCGTTGATTGACGCCGATCTCCTTGACCTCAATCAGTGGCCGGTCATCAACGCCACCAGCGGTGTGAGCGGTGCAGGACGTAAAGCGGCAATTTCAAACAGCTTTTGCGAAGTTAGCCTGCAACCATACGGTGTCTTTACCCATCGCCATCAACCGGAGATCGCCACGCATCTCGGTGCTGACGTGATTTTCACCCCGCATCTGGGCAATTTCCCTCGTGGCATTCTCGAAACCATTACCTGCCGCCTGAAGCATGGTGTAAACCAGGCGCAAGTCGCGCAAGCGTTGCAGCAGGCGTATGCCCATAAACCGTTGGTACGGTTGTATGACAAAGGCGTTCCGGCGCTGAAAAATGTCGTCGGGCTGCCGTTTTGCGATATCGGGTTTGCAGTTCAGGGCGAGCATCTGATTATTGTGGCGACCGAAGACAACTTACTGAAAGGTGCGGCGGCACAAGCGGTACAGTGCGCCAATATTCGTTTCGGCTATGCGGAAACGCAGTCTCTTATTTAAGGGTGCAATGATGAATCCATTAATTATCAAACTGGGCGGCGTACTGTTGGATAGCGAAGAGGCGCTGGAACGTCTGTTTAGCGCACTGGTGAATTATCGTGAGTCACATCAGCGTCCGCTGGTGATTGTTCACGGCGGCGGCTGCGTGGTGGATGAACTAATGAAAGGGCTGAATCTGCCGGTGAAAAAGAAAAATGGCCTGCGGGTGACGCCTGCGGATCAGATAGACATTATCACCGGGGCGCTGGCGGGAACGGCAAATAAAACCTTGCTGGCGTGGGCGAAGAAACATCAGATTGCTGGCGTAGGCCTGTTTCTTGGTGACGGCGACAGCGTAAAAGTGACCCAGCTCGATGAAGAGTTAGGCCATGTTGGACTGGCGCAGCCAGGTTCGCCTAAGCTTATCAACACATTGCTGGAGAACGGTTATCTGCCGGTGGTCAGCTCCATTGGCGTAACAGACGAAGGGCAACTGATGAACGTCAATGCCGACCAGGCGGCGACGGCGCTGGCGGCAACGCTGGGCGCAGATCTGATTTTGCTCTCTGATGTCAGCGGTATTCTCGACGGCAAAGGGCAACGTATTGCCGAAATGACCGCCGCGAAAGCAGAACAACTGATTGAGCAGGGCATTATTACTGACGGCATGATAGTGAAAGTGAACGCGGCGCTGGATGCTGCGCGCACGCTGGGCCGCCCGGTAGATATCGCTTCCTGGCGTCATGCGGAACAGCTTCCGGCACTGTTTAACGGTATGCCGATGGGTACGCGGATTTTAGCTTAAGTTTTGTTGGCCGGAGACGTAGCTTTCTGGCATTGAATTTCAAAATAAGGAAACAGAGTTATGGCACTTTGGGGCGGGCGTTTTACCCAGGCAGCAGATCAACGGTTTAAACAATTCAACGACTCACTGCGCTTTGATTACCGTCTGGCGGAGCAGGATATTGTTGGCTCTGTGGCCTGGTCCAAAGCGCTGGTAACGGTAGGCGTGTTAACCGCAGAAGAACAGGTGCAACTGGAAGAGGCGCTCAATGTGCTGCTGGAAGATGTTCGCGCCAGACCACAACAAATTCTTGAAAGCGACGCTGAAGATATCCATAGCTGGGTAGAAGGCAAACTGATCGACAAAGTGGGCCAGTTAGGCAAAAAACTGCACACCGGGCGTAGCCGTAATGATCAGGTAGCGACTGACCTGAAACTGTGGTGCAAAGATACCGTTAGCGAGTTACTGACGGCTAACCGACAGTTACAATCCGCTCTGGTCGAGACCGCGCAGAATAATCAGGACGCGGTAATGCCTGGTTACACTCACCTGCAACGCGCCCAGCCGGTGACGTTCGCGCACTGGTGCCTGGCCTATGTTGAGATGCTGGCGCGTGATGAAAGTCGTTTGCAGGATGCGCTTAAGCGTCTGGATGTCAGCCCGTTAGGCTGTGGCGCACTGGCGGGAACGGCTTATGAAATCGACCGTGAACAGTTAGCAGGCTGGCTGGGCTTTGCCTCGGCGACCCGTAACAGTCTCGACAGCGTTTCTGACCGCGACCACGTGCTGGAACTGCTTTCTGCCGCCGCTATCGGTATGGTGCATTTGTCGCGTTTTGCCGAAGATCTGATTTTCTTTAACACCGGCGAAGCGGGTTTTGTGGAGCTTTCTGATCGCGTGACTTCCGGTTCATCATTAATGCCGCAGAAGAAAAACCCGGATGCGCTGGAGCTGATTCGGGGTAAATGCGGTCGTGTTCAGGGCGCGTTGACTGGCATGATGATGACGCTGAAAGGTTTGCCGCTGGCTTACAACAAAGATATGCAGGAAGACAAAGAGGGCTTATTCGACGCGCTCGATACCTGGCTGGACTGCCTGCATATGGCGGCGCTGGTGCTGGACGGCATTCAGGTGAAACGCCCACGTTGCCAGGAAGCGGCGCAGCAGGGGTATGCGAACGCCACTGAACTGGCGGATTACCTGGTGGCGAAAGGTGTGCCGTTCCGCGAGGCGCACCATATTGTTGGTGAAGCGGTGGTGGAAGCCATTCGTCAGGGCAAACCGCTGGAAGATCTGCCGCTCAGTGAGTTGCAGAAATTCAGTCAGGTGATTGGCGAAGATGTCTATCCGATTCTGTCGCTGCAATCGTGCCTCGACAAGCGTGCGGCAAAAGGCGGCGTCTCACCGCAGCAGGTGGCGCAGGCGATTGCTTTTGCGCAGGCGCGGTTGGAGTAAGTCTTAGGCGATTTATGGCTTGGCAAAACGCCAGGCCATGCTAAGAGGGTTACTGCCCGTAATAAGCATTGGCACCATGCTTGCGTAAAAAATGCTTATCCAGTAGAGGCTGTTGAATAGCCGTAAGATGGGGCTGTAGTTGTTGTGTAAAGAGATTCATATAGGCAATTTCTTCAAGTACAACGGCGTTATGCACGGCGTTCGCGGGATCAGTTCCCCAGGCAAAGGGGCCATGACTGTTTACTAAAACAGCCGGAATGTCAGCGGGAGATATTTCTCGTTGTCTGAACGTTTCAATAATCACTCGCCCCGTTTCATATTCATATTGTCCATTAATTTCGTCATCCTTCATGGGGCGTGTACAGGGGATAGTGCCGTAGAAATAATCAGCGTGGGTTGTCCCAAAGGCCGTGAGATCTTTTCCGGCCTGAGCCCATATTGTGGCGTGTCGGGAATGGGTATGAACGATACCACCAATATCCGGGAAAGCACGGTATAGCGCCAGATGAGTATCGGTGTCTGAAGAGGGTTTCCTGTGTCCATCAATAACTTCACCACTTTGTAAATCCACTACCACCATATCTGCAATGCCCATTTGGCTGTATTCGACCCCAGAAGGTTTAATAACCATGACACCTTTTTCGCGATCAACACCACTAACATTTCCCCAGGTAAACGTCACTAACTGATGAAGGGGTAATGATAAATTCGCAGCAAGAACTTTTTCCTTTAGCATATCCATTTTTAACTCCACGATAATCTGTATGTATTATATAAATAAACTTTAACTTTTGAGTTTGGGCTTTTTTTGCTCATAAATTATGTTTCCTAAATTACGCTGAATATAAGAAATGTAAAATATTCAAGGCATGTAAGAAGGCAACGAAAGAGGATAAGTGGGTATAAACGGTTTTATTCGGGCGTATTCGGTCATGAATGGAAGCGATTGCTATGCCCGATTATTTTTGTTTTTGTATTTAAATTTTTCGTTAGATGGCAGAATAAGACTTATTTAGTGACCGATATCTCAAAGTAATGTCAAATAGTAGAGTGTTCTCAATTTAATTTGTGATAAAGATCACCATTCCTGTTTGCGATTATAATTATAAAATGAATCTTGATTCCTATCACTTTATTTTATGAGGGAACAGTTAATTATATAAGCATGCTAATTTGATAATAACGGACCGATACTATGTTGCAGGCAGAGCGCCATAAAATGATATGCGCACATGTACAAAAACAAGGTGCTGTGCGGGTAACTGAATTATCACGATTATTTAAAGCGTCTCCTGAGACAATTCGTCGGGATTTAACGGTACTGGAGCGCAACAAAAAGTTAATCCGTAGCTTTGGTGGCGCGGTCGCTCTGGATTCATCTGATAGCGCTCCGGTTATGCTCGCCGATAATGCGTGGCAAGATAATAGTATCGATCGTGCGGAATCATTCCGTAAACGGACTGAAGAAAATCCTGATATAAAAGCCAGAATTGCGAAGGCCGCATTGCAATTTATTCACCCTGGTGATTGTATTTTAATGGATAACAGTAGTACTTGTTGGTTTTTAGCTCGTCAAATTCCCGATATAGATGTTACCGTAGTTACAAATTCATTACGGATAATTCAGGCGTTAGCTTGCCGTGATCGAGTTCGAATTATTGGTATCGGTGGTGAGTATTCTGAGCGACATGATGATTTTCATGGCCCGGTTGCAGAGAGTGCGATCCGAAATTTTCAAATCAACAGTTTTTTCTTTTCATGCCAGGGGTTGAATCTGGGGAATGGTGTCCGCGATGGCAGTGAAATTAATGCCAGACTTAAACAGGTGATGCTTCAGGTGTCAGGACAAAAAATATTGCTGGTCGACTCCACTAAGTTTGAACAGTATGCATTTAGTAAAATATGCACGCTGGATGAAATCGATATTCTGGTGACTAATGTTTGTACAGATACTCGGTATCGAACACAATTTCCACAATTAAACATTGTGGAGGTTGATAAATAATAGGCGTTATTTATTGTCTAAATTATTAATCAATGCCTAAGGGATTATAAATTATATAAATAGTCAGGTCGATATTATATCGAGTTTTCCTGACACCTGAACTATTTCTTAAGGAAATTACGATGAAAAAATTAATCTTACCCTGCCTTATTGCTACCGTATTATCTTCCACTGCTGCATGGGCTGATCAGACTGTAACATCACAAAAAGCGAATAAACCTTTTACGATGGGGGTAGTAGTAAAAGTCGGTGGAATTCCCTGGTTTAATGTGATGGAACAAGGCATTAAAAATGAAGGAAAACTATTGGGGGTTGATGCATGGCAGGTCGGCCCTACAACGGCAGATCCAGCTGAACAGGTTCGGGCGATTGAAGATTTAATTGCACGAAAAGTGGATGTTATTGGTGTTGTTCCTAACGATGCAAAGGTTCTTGAACCTGTACTTAAGCGTGCACAAGAAGCCGGTATTAAAGTTATTACCCACGAATCACCAGATCAAAAAAATGCAGATTGGGATTTTGAGTTGTTAAATACCCAGACAATGGGTGCCAATCATATGAAAGATATGGCGAAGTGTATGGGCGAAGAAGGTAAATACGCCATGTTTGTCGGCAGTCTGACTGTGCCTTTGGTAAATGACTGGGCCAATGCCGCGATTGCCTATCAAAAAGAACATTATCCAAATATGACGTTGGTTGAAGATCGTTTTGGTGTTGCTGAGTCGGTGGATGATTCAATGCGCACGACGAACGATTTAATGTCTAAATATAAAGATCTTAAAGGCATTATGTCATTTGGTTCACAAGGACCAATTGGTGCGGGGCGTGCTATTGATAAGCGGAAGAAAAATGATGCAATTTGCGTTTTTGGAACCTTCACTCCAGGTCAGGGAATTAAGCTACTCGAAAAAGGTGCCATTGATGGGGGATATATTTCAAACCCTATGATTGCGGGTAAGGTTTTTGTCCAGGTTGCGACGGCAATGATGAACGGTGAACCTATTAAAGACGGTGTAAAAATCGGTGATATGGGCGAGATCAAGGTTAATAACAACACTATTTATAGTGATAATCCAGAAAAGCTCGATCTTGAAAATACACGACGTTTAGTGAAGCTAGGCTTGTAATTTTACCGTAAATCACCGGGTCAAATTTGACCCGGAATTCCTTTAGTCGTATTCAGGAATATTATGATGCCTCATATTATAGAGAAGAATGCGGAGCAACCATTAGTGACGCTAAGGTCACTAACGAAAAGTTTCGGTGGCCATAGGGCTCTAAAGAATATCAATCTTACCTTAAATAAAGGTGAGGTTCATTGTCTTGCTGGTGCGAATGGGTGTGGTAAAAGTACTCTGATCAAAACGCTGTGTGGTGTTTATGTCCCTGATTCGGGAAGTGAAATTATTATAGATGGTAAGTCCTGGACTCGTCTTTCTCCTGATAAAGCTCGGGAACTGGGTATTCAGGTGATATATCAGGATCTTTCTTTATTCCCAAATCTTTCTGTTGCTGAAAATATCGCTTTTGAATACAACCTGAAGGGATATTTAGGGCTGCACAGAAAAAAACAACTTCGAGATGTATCGCAGAAAATAATTCAGGAGCTGCAATTCAATCTCGATCCTGATGCGTTAGTACAACATTTGCCGATTGCACAACGCCAACAGGTCGCGATTTGCCGGGCTCTGATTGCCGATGCCCGGTTAGTCATCATGGACGAGCCAACGGCATCATTGACGCGTACAGAAGTTAATCAATTACTACGCACAGTGAATTACTTACGCGATAAAAATATTACCGTAGTTTTTGTTAGCCACCGCCTTGATGAAGTTAAGGAAATTTCAGATCGGATTACGGTCATCCGTGATGGAGAGATAATTGGAACGTGGGCTGCCAATCAACTTTCTCCGGGCGATATTACTGAGTTAATGACCGGAAAAACTATAGTCCACCAGAAGAAGCTACCAAATAGCGTTGAAGGCAAAGTAGTCCTTGAACTAAACAAATTATGCAGAAAAGGGCAATTTGAAGATGTTTCTCTAAAACTACACCAGGGCGAGGTTCTGGGATTGTGTGGTTTACTTGGTGCGGGGAGAACTGAATTAGCATTGAGTCTTTTCGGTATTACTCGACCAGATAGTGGTGATATTTATCTGGAAGGTAAGCCCGTTACAATTAAAGACAACACGCATGCGGTAAAACTGGGAATAGCATATGTTTCAGAAGATCGCCTGACACTGGGGGCCGTATTACCCCAATCTATCAGCGATAATATGGTGCTCTCGATTCTGGATCGTTTAAAGACGGCATCGGGGTTTATTGATGAAAATCGAAAAGAAACCTTAGTCAAGGAGTGGATCCAGGATTTGGATATTAAAGTCACCGATCCAAATAATCCACTTTCAACGCTATCTGGCGGCAATCAACAAAAGGTTGTCCTGGCTAAATGGATTTTAACACGACCTAAGGTTTTAATTCTGGATGCGCCAACGGTAGGTGTAGATATTGGCGCAAAAGATAGTATTTACCAGCTTATTCATCGGCTTTCAGGTGTGGGTATTTCAGTGATATTAATTACTGATGAAGCACCAGAAGCTTATTATAACTGCGATCGTATTTTTCATATGAAGCGCGGAAAGATTATTAATGAGCTGTTGCCTTCGAATTATACCGAGCAGCAGTTGGCGGAGGTGATTAATGGTTAGCTTTATGCGGCTGCGGTTTCCTCGTTCAGTCGAAGCTTGGTTAGGATGGGTCATTGTTCTCATGCTGGTATTTTTTTCCATCATGAGCGATGAGTTTTTATCAATACAGAACTTGCTCGATCTCTCGGAAAGTTATGCCGTAACGGGTATTTTCGCCCTCGGATTATTTGTCGTATTGGTTACTGGCGGAATTGATATCTCTTTTGCAGCAGTAGCTTCGGTTGTGCAATATGTTGTGGCGTCGTTACTGCTTAATGAAACGCTATCAAATCCATTTTTCTGTCTGGTGTTTGCTGTTTTTCTTGGCATCATTTTTGGTTTGATAAACGCTATTCTTATTTATTACCTTAATGTCGTTTCCATCATCATTACGATTAGTATGCAGTCGCTACTGTTCGGTATGTTGATGTGGTTGACTAATGGCCACAGTATTTACGATTTACCGGATTGGTGGATTACGCAGCGTTCTTTCCTGAGTTTTGAATTTGGCGGAGAAGATTACCAGATCGGATTACCGTTAGTGGTTATGCTGGGAATGGCATTTCTGACGTGGATGATAATGAACAAAACCCATATTGGGCGTCAGCTTTATGCCGTGGGAGGGAATACCGAATCAGCAAGACGTATTGGGATTCGGGTGTCGCTAATTTATCTGTTTGCTTATGGTTATCTTGGTGCCGCTGCAGCAATTGGTGGAATGCTGCAAGCTTATCGTATGAGTGAAGTTGTGCCGAATGCATTGGTTGGCGGAGAGTTGGATGTGCTGGCTGCAGCGGTATTGGGCGGTGCCAGTTTATCAGGCGGACGTGGTACGGTCATTGGTACGCTTATGGGCGTATTTCTTATCGGTATTCTTAAAAACGGCCTTAATTTGATTGGCATCTCGAGTTATTTCGTCAATATCGTTATTGGAGTGGTTATTGTCTCGGCGATTTGTGTGACCCATTACAAAAAACGTAAAGAAACTGATGTTGGTTTCGTCTAACGGGAGGATCGAAATGAACAAGCGGATATTTTTTCCACTAGATGGTACCAGTTCAGGCTTATTATCAATATGTTTTATTGCGGTGGTGTTATTTAGTCTGGTAATGCCGGGGCGTTTTTTCACCGGCAATACTTTTCTGAGCATTGCATTTCAATTGCCAGAGCTTGGGTTGCTCACGTTTGCGATGTTTATACCCATGTTGAGCGGGGGGCTCAATCTGGCAATCATCGGTACTGCGAATCTGACCAGCCTGTTTATGGCCTGGCTGTTGATTCAATATGTACCCGCAGATGCATCTACAGGTAGTCAGTTGTTTTGGCTCTTCCTGGCTATTGTCGGGGCGATGCTTATTGCCATCATCATTGGAGCTATTACTGGGTCAATTATTTCTCATATAGGCGCTCACCCTATTTTGGTCACATTGGGTAGCATGACCATTATTAGTGGTATCGGTATTTACCTGACTAAGGGGGCAGCTTTAAGTGGTATGCCACCAGTAGTCCGCAGTATTGGGTCTGAAGTTATCATGGGGATCCCAGTACCGATGATAATTTTTATCGTCACCACCGTTGCTTTAGCTCTGTTCCTCGGCAAAACCCGTACGGGAAAAACGATTTATATGTGTGGCAGTAATATTAACGCCACATGGTTTAGCGGTATTCGCACCGACCGCGTATTAATTGCTATATATGCTATATCCAGCATGTTGTGTGTATTAGCAGGTCTTATTATGCTCGCGCGATTTAATTCGGCGCGTATGGGCTATGGCGATTCCTATCTGCTCTTGACGGTTCTTGCAATTGTATTGGGAGGCACAGATCCATTCGGTGGGGCGGGTAAAGTCAGTCATGTTTTTTGTGCCTTACTTGTGCTTCAGGTTATTGCTACCGGCCTTAGTCTGTTGGGACTTAGTTTGCATTTCAATCTGGCGGTATGGGGGATCACATTGATCGCCGCACTGGCATTTAAATTCATCAAACAAAAATGGCAGTTGCAGCGTGACATGAATAAGAGCCGGAAAATCTTTCAACAACAATTGATCACTCGTGAGGGAAAATAATGCGACGCCACCCGTTAGGTATTTATGAAAAAGCGCTACCCAGGAATACCAGTTGGGTAGAGAAACTAGCCCTGGCTAAATCTTGCGGTTTTGATTTTGTTGAGATGTCGGTAGATGAGAATGATGAACGACTCGCCCGCCTGGACTGGTCGCTCACCGAGCGTATGGAGCTTATTAGCGCCATTCAGCAAACGGGGATCCGTATTCCGACAATGTGCCTGTCTGCTCACCGGCGTTTTCCATTTGGTAGCCATGATAGAGATACTCGTCAGCAGGCACGTACGATTATGTTGAAGGCGTTACGCCTGGCGCAGGATTTGGGGATTCGAACAATCCAACTGGCAGGCTATGACGTTTATTATGAGCCGCAGAATGAAGAAACTATCGCCTGGTTTGAAGATGCGATGGCCTGGACAGCTGAACAGGCCGCAGCGGCACAAGTTATGTGTGCTGTAGAGATCATGGATACGCCATTTATTAATTCTATTAGTAAATGGAAAGTCCTGGATACAAAAATTAATTCCCCTTGGTTTACCGTTTATCCGGATGTTGGCAATCTGACCGCATGGGGTAATGAACTGGAAAGTGAGCTGGTAAAGGGGATTGATCGAATTGCCGCAATCCATCTTAAAGATACGTACCCAGTAACGCCTGATTCTCCAGGGCAATTTCGTGACGTTCCTTTTGGTGAAGGGTGTGTAGATTTTATTAAATTATTTAAGATCCTGCGTAATCTTAATTATCGCGGAACGTTTCTGATAGAAATGTGGACAGAAAAAGCGACGGAACCTCTATTAGAAATTATTCATGCACGTCAATGGATTGAAGAGAAAATGCGCCTTGCCGGCTGGGATAATATTTAGAAACTAAGGAGGGATCATGGAGCGGTATTTTATTGGTGTCGATTTAGGTGGTACAGAAACCAAAGCGGGAATTTATACGGCAGAAGGACGTGAAATAGGTGTCTCTTCGCAGGCGTTACCTCTGTTAAGCCCATGTCCTGGTTTTTGCGAACGCGACATGGAGGCGTTATGGAAGGTAACGTGCCAGGTCATTTCACTGTCGATGTCAGATAACAATATTACTGCGAGTCAGATTGATGGCATCAGTTTTTCTGCTCATGGTAAAGGTTTGTACCTGCTCGACCGGCAAGGTAAGCCCTTACGACACGGCATTGTTTCCTCTGATTCTCGCGCACAACAACTGGTTGCAAGCTGGAAAGAACAAGGAATTGACCGCGAAAGTTATCACCGTAGTCTGCAACAGCTCTGGCCATCGCACCCTGTAGCACTATTGCATTGGTTGAAAAAACATGAGACTGACAATTATGGCCGCATCGGAACCATTTTGATGGTTCATGATTACATACGTTCACGGCTTACTGGCAAACTGGCTTGTGAAGAAACCAATATTTCAGGCAGTAATTTTTATAATCAATATACCAGTGCTTATGATGCTGAACTTTTTCGCCTATTTGAGATTAAGGAAGTTGCGGGTAAGGTTCCCGATATTATTGGCTCCGCTGATTTAGCTGGGTTTGTGACATCTGAAGCAGCCAGCCAATGTGGGCTTCTCGCCGGAACGCCTGTTTTTGGTGGTGTTTTTGATGTCGTTGGTGCGGCGCTCACTTCTGGCATCTATGACAGTACAACGTTAAGTGCGGTTGCTGGCACCTGGTCAATTGCAACGCGAATCTTTGATCGCATTATTCCTTCTGATTATCCCTATGTATGGGGGAAATTTAGCATTCCAGGTACATTTTTCGCCCATGAGGGAAGCCCTACATCAGCCAGTAATTTAACATGGTTCTTGCAGCAATTTTTACCGGGTCTTCCTGACAGTTATCGGGTGATTAATGAGTGGGTGGAACGAGGGTATGAGAAACAGAATGATATTCTCTTTTTCCCGTGGTTGTTTGGCTCGAATTACCATGAGGCATTAAGCGGGGGATTTTTGGGGCTGTGTGGGCATCATAAAAGAGAAGATTTGGTGTACGCTATTTATCAGGGCGTTGTCTTTTCTCATTTGTTGCATCAGGACCGTCTTATTGAGATTGATAAGTCATTGCAAACGATTCGTTTCTCTGGCGGGCCAACGCATTCCAGAATCTGGATGCAGATGTTTTGTGATGCCAGCAAAATGCCTCTTGAAATTGTCGATATTGAACAGTCAGGTTGTAGAGCGGCTGCAATGTGTGCGGCAGTAGGAGGAGGGGCTTATTCTGGATTCAAACAGGCCATGAAGGCTACGCAGCTCAACGTGATTCGTCTTGAACCGAATGTAGAAAAAGCACACATGCTCAGGCGACGGTTTGCTCGCTTTAAACAGGTAGCCAGTGCGCTGAGCTCCGTTGTTTGATGGAAAACAAAGCAGATCCTGGAGAGCCATAAAGTTCACGTTGGCTGTCGTTATTTTGAGTTGAGAAATGCCTGAAATAGTCTGTGACTTCAACGGTTAATGGGTTGCGGAAGGGAGGAACGGCTACCCTTACCGCAACTAATATTAATCGTATTTCTTCCTGCTTGTGTATCTTCTTTTCATCTCTCATTCCGAAAAATCCTTTTTAAATAAACCTATCGATACGTATTGAATTAAGTAAAATATGATTATCTTTTGTTGTTGTTATAACTCCTTTCCTTAAAGGAATTTGTTATGTGATTATTTAACACGTTGTTTTAACGATGGTAGTTAATAGTGTAGGTGAGATTTGAGGATATTTTTGTTCCTCGGCGGAAATTTTTATTTTTAATGTGATCACGGTTGAATAATCGCCCTTTCTCTCTTGTATGGTAGTAGGCGTAAAATTAAGTTTGAAGCGTCTATTTACAACACAGGAGATTGCAATAATGAAAATTATTGCTGCAGATGTTTTTGTTACTTGCCCAGGACGTAATTTCGTTACGCTTAAAATAACCACTGCAAGCGGAATTTGTGGATTGGGAGATGCCACATTAAATGGTCGCGAATTGTCGGTCGCTTCTTATCTGAAAGATCATCTTTGTCCACAATTAATTGGCCGCGATGCCAGCCGTATCGAAGATATCTGGCAATTCTTTTATAAAGGTGCTTACTGGCGACGTGGCCCCGTCACGATGTCGGCCATTTCTGCCATTGATATGGCGTTGTGGGATATCAAAGCCAAAGCGGCAAATATGCCATTGTATCAACTGCTTGGTGGGGCTTCTCGTGAAGGCGTGATGGTTTATTGCCACACCACCGGGCGCACGATTGATGAAGTCCTTGAAGACTATGCAAAGCACCAGCAGATGGGCTTTAAGGCGATTCGTGTGCAGTGCGGTGTACCGGGTATGCAAACCACTTATGGCCTGGCGAAGGGCAAAGGACTGGCGTATGAACCGGCAACCAAAGGCCTGTGGCCGGAAGAGCAGTTGTGGTCTTCAGAAAAGTATCTCGATTTTACACCGAAGTTATTTGAAGCGGTGCGTAATAAGTTCGGTTTTAACGAACATCTGTTGCATGACATGCACCATCGCCTGACTCCTATCGAAGCGGCGCGCTTTGGGAAGAGCATTGAGGATTACCGCCTGTTGTGGATGGAAGATCCGACGCCTGCCGAGAACCAGGAATGTTTTCGTCTGATTCGCCAGCATACTGTGACGCCGATTGCGGTCGGTGAAGTGTTTAACAGTATCTGGGACTGCAAGCAGTTAATCGAAGAGCAGCTGATTGACTATATTCGCACGACGATTACCCATGCAGGCGGCATTACCGGGATGCGACGGATTGCCGATTTTGCATCGCTTTATCAGGTACGTACCGGTTCGCATGGCCCTTCAGATTTATCGCCTGTTTGTCATGCGGCGGCGCTGCATTTTGACCTCTGGGTGCCAAACTTTGGTGTTCAGGAGTACATGGGCTATTCCGAACAAATGCTTGAAGTCTTCCCGCACAGCTGGCGCTTCGATGAAGGTTATATGCACCCAGGCGATGAACCGGGGCTGGGTATTTCTTTCGATGAGAAACTGGCGGCGAAATATCCGTATGACCCGGCGTATCTCCCCGTCGCACGACTGGAAGATGGCACATTGTGGAACTGGTAATAACGGTTCGCTTAATTATTTTCTGAATAGTCAGCAAATCGATTAATTCCGCTCAAGGAGCTAAAAATGGACGTTGATGTGTCAACCAGTGTTGCGGGTAATAAACCGCAACGGATTCGTCGTATTCAGACAGTAACGCTGGTTTTATTATTTATGGCGGGGATCGTTAATTTCCTCGACCGTTCGTCATTGAGCGTGGCAGGCGAAGCGATTCGTGGCGAGTTAGGATTATCGGCGACAGAATTTGGCGTTTTGCTTTCTGCATTTTCTCTGTCTTATGGTTTTTCACAACTCCCTTCCGGTATTTTGCTAGACCGCTTTGGCCCACGAATAGTTTTAGGCGCAGGCTTAATATTCTGGTCATTAATGCAGGCATTAACAGGAATGGTTAATTCTTTTAGCCACTTTATTTTAATGCGTATCGGTCTGGGTATTGGCGAAGCGCCATTTATGCCTGCGGGAGTAAAGTCGATCACCGACTGGTATGCGCAAAAAGAACGCGGCACGGCGCTGGGGATTTTTAACTCATCTACCGTTATCGGTCAGGCTATTGCGCCTCCTGCTCTTGTATTGATGCAGCTGGCATGGGGCTGGCGGGCAATGTTCGTCATCATCGGCGTGGCGGGGATTCTGGTTGGGATCTGTTGGTACGCGTGGTATCGCAACCGGGCGCAGTTTGTCCTGACCGACGAAGAACGGACCTATCTCTCCGCGCCGGTTAAACCGCGTCCACAATTACAATTTAGCGAGTGGCTGGCGCTGTTTAAGCATCGGACAACCTGGGGGATGATTTTAGGTTTCTCTGGCGTCAATTATACCGGTTGGCTCTACATCGCGTGGTTACCCGGTTATTTACAAGCCGAGCAAGGCTTCAGTCTGGCGAAAACCGGTTGGGTGGCGGCGATTCCTTTCCTCGCGGCGGCGGTCGGGATGTGGGTTAACGGTATTGTTGTCGATCGGCTGGCGAAAAAAGGCTACGACCTGGCGAAGACGCGTAAAACGGCTATTGTCTGCGGTTTGATGATGTCGGCATTAGGCACGTTGCTGGTCGTGCAATCCTCCTCGCCAGCCCAGGCTGTAGCGTTTATCTCAATGGCGCTGTTCTGCGTGCATTTCGCGGGAACATCTGCATGGGGACTGGTGCAGGTGATGGTGTCAGAAACAAAAGTGGCTTCCATCGCCGGGATTCAAAACTTTGGCAGTTTTGTTTTTGCTTCCTTTGCTCCGATCGTAACCGGTTGGGTAGTGGATACCACGCACTCGTTTAATCTGGCGCTGGTTATCGCGGCCTGTGTGACATTCACCGGGGCGCTGTGTTACTTCTTTATTGTCAAAGATCGGATTGAGTAACTGTTACTATCAGGCTCTCTTGCTGTGGGCCTGTAGAATAAAAAAAAGCGGATCCTGGAGATCCGCAAAAGTTCACGTTGGCTTTAGTTATTCGAGTTGAGAAACTCTCGAAACGGGCAGTGACTTCAAGGGTTAAAGAGGTGCCGCTCCGTTTCTGTGAGCAATTATCAGTCAGAATGCTTGATAGGGATAATCGTTCATTGCTATTCTACCTATCGCCATGAACTATCGTGGCGATGGAGGATGGATAATGAATATTCGTGATCTTGAGTACCTGGTGGCATTGGCTGAACACCGCCATTTTCGGCGTGCGGCAGACTCCTGCCACGTTAGCCAGCCGACGCTTAGCGGGCAAATTCGTAAGCTGGAAGATGAGCTGGGCGTGATGTTGCTGGAGCGGACCAGCCGTAAAGTGTTGTTCACCCAGGCGGGAATGCTGCTGGTGGATCAGGCGCGTACCGTGCTGCGTGAGGTGAAAGTCCTTAAAGAGATGGCAAGCCAGCAGGGTGAGACGATGTCCGGACCGCTGCATATTGGTTTGATTCCAACGGTTGGGCCTTACCTGTTACCGCATATTATCCCGATGCTGCACCAGACCTTTCCAAAGCTGGAAATGTATCTGCATGAAGCACAGACCCACCAGTTACTGGCGCAACTGGACAGCGGCAAACTCGATTGCGTGATCCTCGCGCTGGTGAAAGAGAGCGAAGCATTCATTGAAGTGCCGTTGTTTGATGAGCCAATGTTGCTGGCTATCTATGAAGATCACCCGTGGGCGAACCGCGAATGCGTACCGATGGCCGATCTGGCAGGGGAAAAACTGCTGATGCTGGAAGATGGTCACTGTTTGCGCGATCAGGCAATGGGTTTCTGCTTTGAAGCCGGGGCGGATGAAGATACACACTTCCGCGCGACCAGCCTGGAAACTCTGCGCAACATGGTGGCGGCAGGTAGCGGGATCACTTTACTGCCTGCACTGGCTGTGCCGCCGGAGCGCAAACGCGATGGGGTTGTTTATTTGCCGTGTATTAAGCCGGAACCACGCCGCACTATTGGCCTGGTTTATCGTCCGGGCTCACCGCTGCGCAGCCGCTATGAGCAGCTGGCAGAGGCCATCCGCGCAAGAATGGATGGCCATTTCGATAAAGTGTTAAAACAGGCGGTTTAAACCGTTTAACGCGGCTACCCGATAGGCTTCCGCCATCGTCGGGTAGTTAAAGGTGGTGTTGACGAAGTACTCAATAGTGTTGCCGCCACCTTTCTGTTCCATAATCGCCTGACCGATATGAATAATTTCGGCAGCGCGCTCGCCAAAGCAGTGAATGCCCAGAATCTCTTTTGTTTCCCGATGGAACAAAATTTTCAGCGTGCCCACGTTCATGCCGACGATTTGTGCGCGTGCCAGATGTTTGAACTGGGCGCGGCCCACTTCATATGGCACTTTCATCGCGGTCAGCTGCTGTTCGGTTTTGCCCACAGAGCTGATTTCCGGGATGGTGTAAATACCGGTAGGGATATCTTCAATCAGATGTGCGGTGGCTTCGCCTTTCACCAGCGCCTGCGCGGCAATGCGCCCCTGGTCATAGGCCGCCGACGCCAGGCTCGGATAACCAATCACGTCGCCCACCGCGTAAACGTGTGGCTGTGCGGTCTGATACATGCTGTTGACCTTCAGCTGTCCACGACTGTCAGTTTCCAGCCCAATGTTCTGTAACGCCAGCGAATCGGTATTACCGGTACGACCGTTGGCATAGAGAAGACAGTCGGCTTTCAGCTTTTTGCCCGACTTCAGATGCATAATCACACCGTCGTCACAGCCTTCGATCTTTTCGTACTCTTCGTTGTGACGAATCACTACGCCACTGTTCCAGAAGTGATAGGAGAGAGAATCTGACATCTCCTGATCGAGAAACGCCAGCAGACGATCGCGGGTGTTGATCAGATCCACTTTTACATCCATACCGCGGAAGATCGACGCATATTCACAGCCGATCACTCCAGCACCATAGATAAGTACATGGCGCGGTTCGTGGTGCATGCTAAGAATTGAGTCGCTGTCGTAAATGCGTGGATGGGTGAAATCAACATCTGTTGGATGATAAGGGCGAGAACCACAGGCAATAACAAATTTTTCAGCGGTTAGTGTTTCGACGCTGCCGTCCGGGCAATCCAGCGCCAACGTATGCTCGTCAACAAAGCGAGCGTTCCCCTGCAATATTTCACAGTGATTACGTTCGTAAAATCCCTGACGCATACGTGTTTGTTGATTAATCACGTTATCGGCATGGTTAAGGATATCGGCAAAAGAAGAGCGGAGCAGTCGGGAATGGTCGCTGTAAAGTGGGTTTTGATTAAATTCTATAATGCGGCTGACGGCGTGACGGAGAGCTTTCGACGGGATGGTGCCCCAGTGGGTGCAACCGCCGCCAACATTTTGATAACGCTCGATAACTGCGACGCGCGCACCTTGCTTAACCAGGCCCATTGCAGCGCCTTCGCCGCCGGGGCCGGAACCTATTACTATGGCATCGTAATCGTAGGAATGTGGCATGGTAGGGCTTACCTGTTCTTATACATAAAAGCAACAGAATGGTAACATTTTATCGCGGGTAAGCCAATTGATCCCCGTCATTTATCTGGCTATATCGTGAGCGGCCTTTGCTTTGTCTGTTTCTTACTTTTGCCTTGAACGTTTTATTGGATTTTTATCGCCAATACTCACCGTTTAAGCGGCAGGTTTCCGATGTTCGTAAAAGAACCAGCCAAAGAATTGCAGTAAATATGTTTTATTGCGTTACGGTTCATTCACAACACTGGAGCAATCCAGTATGTTCATTCTCTGGTATAGTGCCAGCAGTACTTTTGGCAAGGATTCAGACATCGTGATGGGCGTAAGAGCGCAACAAAAAGAAAAAACCCGCCGTTCGTTGGTGGAAGCCGCATTTAGCCAATTAAGTGCTGAACGCAGCTTCGCCAGCCTGAGTTTGCGTGAAGTGGCGCGTGAAGCGGGCATTGCTCCCACCTCTTTTTATCGGCATTTCCGCGACGTAGACGAACTGGGTCTGACCATGGTTGATGAGAGCGGTTTAATGCTACGCCAACTCATGCGCCAGGCGCGTCAGCGTATCGCCAAAGGCGGGAGTGTGATCCGCACCTCGGTCTCCACATTTATGGAGTTCATCGGTAATAATCCTAACGCCTTCCGGTTATTATTGCGGGAACGCTCCGGCACCTCCGCTGCGTTTCGTGCCGCCGTTGCGCGTGAAATTCAGCACTTCATTGCGGAACTTGCGGACTATCTGGAACTCGAAAACCATATGCCGCGTGCGTTTACTGAAGCGCAAGCCGAAGCCATGGTGACGATTGTCTTCAGTGCGGGGGCCGAGGCGTTGGACGTCGGCATCGAACAACGTCGGCAATTAGAAGAGCGACTGGTACTGCAACTGCGAATGATTTCGAAAGGGGCTTATTACTGGTATCGCCGTGAACAAGAGAAAACCGCAATTATTCCGGGAAATGTGAAGGACGAGTAATGAAACAAGCAAATCAAGATAGAGGTACGCTGCTGCTGGCGCTGGTGGCTGGCTTATCGATTAATGGTACTTTCGCAGCGCTGTTTAGCTCCATTGTGCCATTTTCTGTATTCCCGATTATTTCCCTGGTGCTGACGGTTTACTGCCTGCATCAACGTTATCTTAATCGCACTATGCCGGTAGGCTTGCCGGGTCTGGCAGCTGCCTGTTTTATTCTCGGCGTTCTGCTGTATAGCACTGTGGTTCGTGCGGAATATCCGGATATCGGTTCTAACTTCTTCCCGGCAGTACTGTCCGTCATTATGGTGTTCTGGATTGGCGCGAAGATGCGTAACCGTAAGCAGGAAGTTGCTGAGTAATCGGTATCATGCCGGATGCTGGCGCATCCGGCATAGGTTTTACTTCGCGGTCAGTAATACGCCGCACTCCATATGGTGCGTGTAGGGGAACTGATCAAATAGAGCCAGACGTTCAACCTTGTGCGTCTGGCTTAATGTTTCCAGATTCTTGCATAACGTTTCCGGATTGCAGGAGATATACAGAATACGTGGATACGCCTGCACCATTTTCTCGGTTTCACTGTCCAGACCGCTGCGCGGCGGGTCGACAAAAATGGTTTCGCATTGATAACTCTTTAAATCGATCCCTTGCAAGCGGTTAAACTCGCGCACACCCTTCATCGCCTGAGTAAATTCTTCTGCCGCCATACGAATAATTTGTACGTTATCAATATGGTTAGCGGCAATGTTGTATTGCGCGGCAGCGACTGAAGGCTTGGCGATTTCGGTGGCTAATACCCGATCAAAATTGCGCGCCAGGGCTAATGAGAAGTTACCGTTGCCGCAGTACAGCTCCAGTAAATCGCCTTTTGAGCCTTTGGTGACGTCCAGCGCCCATTCCAGCATCTGAATATTCATCGCCGCGTTCGGCTGGGTAAAGCTGTTTTCTACCTGACGGTAGATCATCTCTTTCCCTGCGACCGGCAGACGTTCGTCGATGTAATCCTGGTCCAGCGCGATTTTGGTTTTCGTTGCCCGACCAATCAGATGCACATTTAAATTTTGTGCGCGCAACGCATCGCGCAGAGCTTCCGCCTGCTGACGCCATTCGTCATCCAGCTTTTTATGGTACAGCAGGGAAACCACCGCCTGATTACTCAACGTAGTGAGGTAATCAATCTGGAATAGCTTGTGGCGCAGAACGGGATTATTACGCACACCCGTAATCATCGCCGTCATCAACTGGTTGATGAGTTCACTGGCAGCGGGGAAGCTATCTACACGGATGCGGCTTTTGGTTTGTTGATCGAAAATGATGTGGTACAGGTCATCGCCATCGTGCCAGATGCGGAACTCCGCACGCATCCGGTAATGACTGACCGGCGAGCGAAACACTTCCGGAACCAGGTCAGAAAACGGCGCCATCATACTTTGCAAACGTACCACTTTTTCGGCTAACTGCGCTTCATACTGTTCTGTTGGAAGGTGTTCGGGGGTCATGATGTATCCTGAAAATGAAATGTACGCGGCGATTGTAGGGATTGCTCATCAGATGTCCAGATCTTGATGTATTCCTATTTGTGAGCTACGTCTGGACAGCAACTTGTTACAACCTGTAGCATCCACTCGCCGGTCCTGTGAGTTAATAGGGAATCCAGTGCAAATCTGGAGCTGACGCGCAGCGGTAAGGAAAGGTGCGATGATTGCGTTATGCGGACACTGCCATCCGGTGGGAAGTCATCATCTCTTAGTATTTTATATACCCCTCCAAGCCCGAAGACCTGCCGGCTAACGTCGCATCTGGTTCTCATCATCGCGTAATATTGATGAAGCCTGCGGCATCCTTCTTCTATTGTGGATGCTTTACAATGATTAAAAAAGCTTCGCTGCTGACGGCGTGTTCCGTCACGGCATTTTCCGCTTGGGCACAGGATACCAGCCCGGATACTCTCGTCGTTACTGCTAACCGTTTTCAGCAACCGGTCAATACGGTTCTGGCTCCGACGGATATTGTCACGCGTGAGGATATCGAACGCTGGCAATCCAGAACTGTTCTGGATGTGATGCGCCGCTTGCCTGGCGTTGATGTCGCACAGAATGGTGGTATGGGGCAGAGTTCTTCTCTTTTTATCCGGGGAACTGAAGCGAAACACGTTCTGGTGTTAGTCGATGGCATTCCAGTAGCACGCCCTGGTATTTCGAATAACTCAGAGATTGACCAGATCCCGGTCTCGCTGGTCCAGCGTATCGAATATATCCGCGGTCCGCGCTCGGCAGTTTATGGCTCTGGCGCGATTGGTGGTGTTGTCAACATCATTACTATGACGAATGAAGAGCGTTCGCAGATTAATATCGGTATTGGTTCGAAAGGTTACCAGCAATACGATGGTACTTACCGTCAGCGTTTTGGTGACACGGTCGTGACTGCTGCAGGGGCTTATCAAACGACCAAAGGTTTCAACATCCAGCCATACTCAAGCTATAGCGGAGATAGCGATCGCGATGGTTATCGCAACAAGCTGTTCTGGGGCGGAATTGAGCACAAATTTAACGATCAGTTTGATGGTTACTTCCGTGGTTATGGTTATGCCAGTAATGCTGATTACGACCAGGGGAACTGGGGATATGATGGCGGCAATGACGAGCATCAAAATTATACGCAGTCGTGGGATACGGGGTTGCGTTTTAATTCGGGGATCTATTCTTCTCAGCTGGTTGCAAATTATCAGCGCATTAAGGACTACAACTACAGCAGTCAGGCTAGACGTTACGCGTCAGGTTATACTCTTGATGATATGGAGCAACGTTATATCCAGTGGGGTAACAATGTCATTGTTGGACATGGTGCTATCAGCGCAGGAGCGGACTGGAAACAGGAAAAACTGATGTCCTTCGGTGCTTATGGCACAGATAACTATAAGCGCAACAACACCGGGCTTTATCTGACCGGGCAGCAGCAAATTGACAACGTCACGCTGGAAGCCTCTGGTCGTGAGGATCACGATGGTCAGTTCGGCTGGCATGGTACTTGGCAAACGGCGGCAGGATGGCAGTTTGTTGATAATTACAAAGTAACGCTTTCCTATGGAACAGGTTTCCTGGCTCCTTCGCTTGGTCAACAATTTGGCGCAGAGCGATTCGGTATTGCTTCTAACCCTAATTTGAAGCCAGAAGAATCTAAGCAATGGGAGGCTGGATTAGAAGGCCTAACCGGTCCAGTTGACTGGCGCTTGTCGACCTATCACTACAAAATCCAGAATCTGATTGACTACAACAAAAATACCTATTTTAACGTCAAATCCGCGACAATTAAGGGCCTTGAATGGACGGGTAATCTCATAACTGGTCCAGTCGATCATCGTTTGACGTTGCAGTATGTTGACCCCCGCGATGATGAAACTGATCAGCAACTCTATCGTCGCGCAAAACAGCAGGTAAAATATGAGTTGAGCGGTGAGATTTATGAGCTTGGATGGGATGTTACGTATCAGTACATCGGTGAGCGATACGATTACGACTTTGACAATGCCCGTAGGGTGAAAATGGGGGGACTGAGTGTGTGGGATCTTGCGGTTGCGTATCCGGTCACCTCTCACCTGACAGTTCGTGGTAAAATAGCCAACCTGTTCGACAAAGATTATGAGACAGTCTATGGCTACCAAACTGCAGGACGGGAATACACCTTGTCTGGCAGCTACACCTTCTGAACCACGTCCCACCGTGCTGGTGTTTGACTCCGGCGTTGGTGGGTTGTCGGTCTATGACGAGATCCGGCATCTCTTACCGGATCTCCATTACATTTATGCTTTCGATAACGTCGCTTTCCCGTATGGCGAAAAAAGCGAAGAGTTTATTGTTGAGCGAGTGGTGGCAATTGTCACCGCAGTGCAAGAACGCTATCCCCTTGCGCTGGCAGTGGTCGCTTGCAACACCGCCAGTACCGTTTCACTTCCTGCATTACGCGAGAAGTTTGCGTTCCCGGTTGTCGGTGTCGTTCCGGCAATTAAGCCAGCGGCACGTCTGACAGCTAATGGCATTGTCGGATTACTGGCAACCCGCGGAACAGTTAAACGTTCTTATACTCATGAGCTGATCACGCGTTTCGCTAATGAATGCCAGATAGAAATGCTGGGCTCGGCAGAGATGGTTGAGTTGGCTGAAGCGAAGCTGCATGGCGAAGATGTTTCTCTGGATGCGCTAAAACGTATCTTGCGTCCGTGGTTAAGAATGAAAGAGCCGCCAGATACCGTTGTACTGGGGTGTACCCATTTCCCTCTACTACAAGAAGAACTGTTACAGGTACTGCCAGAGGGAACACGGCTGGTGGATTCAGGCGCTGCGATTGCTCGCCGAACGGCCTGGTTGTTAGAACATGAAGCCCCGGATGCAAAATCCGCCGATGCGAATATTGCCTTTTGCATGGACATGACGCCAGAAGCTGAACAGTTATTACCCGTTTTACAGCGTTACGGCTTCAAAACGCTCGAAAAACTGGCAGTTTCAGACTGATTTGGTTGAATGTTGCGCATTCGGAAAATTATTTTAAATTTCCTCTTGTCAGGCCGGAATAACTCCCTATAATGCGCCACCACTGACACGGAACAACGGCAAACACGCCGCCGGGTCAGCGGGGTTCTCCTGAGAATCTCGACAGAGAAAAGCAAAAAAATGCTTGACTCTGTAGCGGGAAAGCGTATTATGCACACCCCGCGCCGCTGAGAAAAAGCGAAGCGGCACTGCTCTTTAACAATTTATCAGACAATCTGTGTGGGCACTCGAAGATACGGATTCTTAACGTCGCAAGACGAAAAA
>NZ_PTRH01000023.1:0-49065 GCF_002965045.1 Escherichia sp. MOD1-EC6300
GAAGCAATATGGTGATTTTGAAAATGGTATTCCTGTTCACGATACCATTGCCAGAGTTGTATCCTGTATCAGTCCTGAAAAATTTCACGAGTGCTTTATTAACTGGATGCGTGACTGCCATTCTTCAGATGATAAAGACGTCATTGTAATTGATGGAAAAACGCTCCGGCACTCTTATGACAAGAGTCGCCGCAGGGGAGCGATTCATGTCATTTCTCGCGTCAGTCCTTGCGGGGAGCGGGCTTTCGTAATCTTGCCCTGAATACCGGACTGAGTATCAAAAAGCCGGTTAACTGAAACTGTCCAGGTTTTGGGGGGCAGTCCATAAACGCTTTATCCTGCCTAAAAAACCACTAAATTTCAATAAATTGCACCAATGCGTAGACCCTATAAGCTTACGCATCGGGCACTGTAATTACGCCATTGTCCCAATCGTCTTCCTGAATCGCAGCAGCGCGATGGTGAAAAACGCGCCGCCAATTGCCATCAACGTCAGGAACTGCGGCCAGACGATTTCGAATCCGGCACCCCGGTAGAGGATGGCCTGCGCGAGGCTGACAAAGTGTGTCGTCGGCATGGTCAGCATAATGTCCTGCACCATCTGCGGCATACTTTCGCGCGGCGTGGAGCCACCGGAAAGCATTTGCAACGGCAGCAGCACCAGAATCACCAGCAGCCCCAGTTGCGGCATTGAACGCGCTATCGTCCCCATAAAAATGCCGATTGACGTGGTGGCAAACAGACTGAGCGCCACGCCCAGCATAAACAACGGGATCGAGCCTTCAATCGGTACGCCCAGTACACCTTTCACCATCAGCACCAGCGATAATCCCGACACCACCAGCACCACCAGCCCCATCGACCAGACCTTCGCCATCATGATCTCAAACGGCGTTATCGGCATCACCAGTAAGTGTTCCACCGTGCCGTGTTCACGCTCGCGGATCAGCGCCGATCCGGTCAACACAATCGCCAGCATGGTAATGTTGTTGATGATCGCCATCACCCCGCCAAACCACGCGGGATCGAGGTTCGGATTAAAGCGCATGCGGGTTTCCAGCGATACCAACGGTTCGCTGTTATCACGGTAGCGCGCGACAAAGCTGTTCACTTCACCGTTGATAATATTCTGGATATAACCGTTGCCAGTGAATGCCTGGCTCATGCGCGTGGCATCGACGTTCACCTGAATATCCGGCTGGCGTCCTGCGAGGACATCACGCTGAAAATTAGGCGGAATATTTATCGCGAAGGTATAGCGCCCGGCGTCCAGCCCAGCATCCATCTCATCGGCGGTGATCATCTCCGGGGGCAAAAACCACGGGCGGTAGAAGCTGTTAACGATCCGGTTCGATAACTGCGATTGATCCATATCGGCAATAGCGATCGGTGCCAGATTCAACGATCCTGGCGTGACGGTCGCTGACGAATACACCGACACCGTAAACGAGAAAATAATCAGCGTCAGCATCGCTTTATCACCAAGCAGACTGCGCAACTCTTTGATACCCAGATTAAAAATATTGCGTAAATGGCGCATCATCCCTCCTGTTTTTTCAGCAGCAGGATGCTTAAGCCCATCACCAGTGGAATGGCTATCAGCAACGGGATAAAAAGTTGCCATAAATCCGTCAGATCCAGCGCCTTCGAGAACGTCCCGCGGGCGATAGTCAGAAAATGACTGGTAGGGTAAACCTCGCCGATCCAACGTCCTGGACCTTCCAGCGAAGCTACCGGATCGATCATCCCGGAAAACTGCGTCGCCGGGATCAACGTGATAATCGCCGTACCGAAAATGGCGGCAATCTGGCTTTTCATAAAGGTGGAGATCAGCAGCCCCATTCCGGTGGCGATGATGATATACAGCAACGCCGCCAGAGTGAGCGTCAGGAAACTGCCTTTATGCGGCACGCCAAACACAAACACCGACAGGCCGCAGAGCAGGAAAAAGTTCAGCATCCCCAGCGCGATGTACGGTAGCTGTTTGCCAAGCAAAAATTCGCTACGGGTGGTGGGAGTCACGTAAAGGTTGATAATCGACCCCAACTCTTTTTCCCGCACCACGCTAAGGGCGCTTAGCATTGACGGAATCATCATCAGCAGAAGCGGGATCACCGCCGGAACAATCGCTGGCAGGCTTTTTACGTCCGGGTTATAGCGATAGCGTGTCTCAATATTCATCAGCCCGCTTTGGCTCGCGGGCGTGGATTGCCGACTCGCCACATCCTGTAGCCAGCTCTGGTGCATGGCCTGCACGTAACCTTTTACCGTTTCGGCACGACTGGGCATCGCACCGTCGATCCAGACACCGAGTTCCACAGGCGTACCACGCGCGATATCGCGCCCGAAATTGGGTGGAATCTCAATCGCCACCGTGATATCGCCCGCACGCATCCGACGATCAAGCTCGTCATAACTGGTGAGCGGCGGCTGCTCGATAAAGTAACGGGAACCGGAGAGATTGAGCGTCCACGCCTGGCTACTGACGGTCTGGTCGCGGTCGAGCACCGCAAAGCGCAGATTTTCCACATCCATACTGATGCCATAACCCATTATCAGCATCAGGATCACCGTTCCCATCAGCGCCAGCGTCGAACGTACCGGATCGCGGCGCAGTTCCAGTGCTTCGCGACGGCTGTAGCTAAACAGACGTCGCAGGCTAAATCCCTGACGCGGCGCGTGGGTGGTGTCATGTACCACAGGCGGCGCTTCGGCTTCGTTGCTCTGCCCTGCCGCTTCCTGCAAATAGGCGATAAATGCCTCTTCCAGACTGGCGGCTCCGCGTTTCTCAACCAGTTCCTGCGGTGTACCGCTGGCAAGCACTTTTCCGGCGTGCATTAGTGAGATGCGGTCGCAGCGTTCCGCTTCGTTCATAAAGTGGGTGGAGATGAAAATGGTCACTTTGTCCTGGCGCGAAAGATCGACCATTAACTGCCAGAACATATCCCTCGCCACTGGATCGACGCCAGAAGTAGGCTCATCGAGGATTAACATCTCCGGGCGATGAATCACCGCCACCGCCAGCGAAAGCCGCTGGCGAATGCCGAGCGGCAATGACTCCGGCAGAACATCTTCAACGTCGTTGAGCTTAAAACGCTCGCTCATTTCAGCCACTCTTGCGGGAATTTCCGCTTCCGGGATGTGAAATAAACGGGCATGTAACTCAAGGTTTTGCCGCACGGTGAGTTCGTTATAGAGCGAAAACGCCTGCGACATATAGCCTACCCGACGGCGAGTATCGATATCTTTTGGATCAACCGGTTGCCCGAACAGCCACGCCTCACCTTCGCTGGCGGGTAACAGTCCAGTAAGCATTTTCATGGTGGTGGATTTACCGCAGCCGTTCGAACCAAGGAAGCCAAAAATCTCCCCGCGTGGAATGCGGAAATTGACGTGATCAACGGCAACGAAGGAACCAAAACGCATGGTCAGATCGCGCGCTTCGATGGCAATCTCTGCGTTTTCAGGTTGATACGGTGGGATCACTACCGCCTGATGCGCCTGCCGTTGTGCTTGCGGTAACAGATTTATAAATGCTTCTTCCAGCGTGGCGCTTTGCGTTTGCTGCCGCAGCTCTTCGGCGCTGCCAGTCGCCAGTACTTCTCCGGCATTCATCGCTACCAGCCAGTCGAAGCGTTCCGCCTCTTCCATATAGGCGGTGGCAACCAGCACGCTCATATTGCTCTGCCGCTGGCGAATACTGTCGATCAGATCCCAGAACTGGGCGCGAGAGAGCGGGTCAACCCCCGTTGTTGGCTCATCAAGAATCAACAATTCCGGGTCGTGGATTAACGCACAGCACAGCCCCAGTTTTTGCTTCATCCCGCCGGAGAGTTTACCTGCCGGACGATCGCGAAACGGTGCTAACCCGGTGCTGGTCAGCAGCTCATTAATTCGGACTTCCCGCTCCGCTTTGTCGTGACCGAACAGGCGGGCGAAAAAATCGACGTTTTCATACACCGACAAGGTGTGGTAGAGGTTTTTGCCCAGTCCCTGCGGCATCCAGGCAATGCGCGGGCAGACGTCACGGCGATGCCTCGGGTCGCGCATATCGCCGCCCAGCACGATCACGTTGCCCTGCTCAATGACGCGGGCACCGGAAATCAGTGACAACAAACTCGACTTCCCGACGCCGTCCGGGCCAATCAGCCCGACCATACAGCGGGCCGGAATGTCGAGAGTGATATTGTTCAGCGCAACAGTTTTTCCATAATGCTGGCTCACGCCCGCCAGTTGCGCGACAGGCGGGACGGGAACCAGTTCCAGATGCGTCATTGCGGCAACCTCACCGCAAGGTCGTCAGGCCACGGAAGTTCTTCGTTCACCCGCACCCACGCCACGCCCGGCAAACCGGTTTTGACATATTCCAGATGTTGCTGGAGTAATTCCGGTGGGATACGCGCTTTGACGCGGAACATCAGTTTCAGCCGCTCATCGCTGGTTTCGACGGTTTTTGGCGTGAACTGGGCGACGCTGGCGACAAAACTGATGGTCGCCGGAATACGCAGATCTGGCGCGGCATCGAGGATCAGCCGTGCTTCACCGCCCAGTTTCAGCGTGCCCGCCTGTTCGGTTGGCAGGAAGAAGGTCATATAGACATCGCTGAGATCGACCATATTTAGCACCCGACCGCCTGCTGCCAGCACTTCGCCAGGCTCGGCAACCCGATACTGCACGCGTCCGTCACGCGGGGCTTTCAGTTCACTGTCATCGATATCTGCGGCAATGCGCCGCTCAGTGGCTTGTGCCGCTTCGACGCGCGTTTGCGCCTGAATGATATTGGTACGTGCCGCTTCTATAGCCGCTTTAGAAGCCGAAACCTGGGCTTTTGCCGATTCCAGCGCAGCACGGGCGCTTTCAGCGGCGGCGCGGTCGTCGTCCAGCTGTTGCGCAGAAATAGCCCCACGTTGGGCGAGCGAGCGGGAACGCGTATGACGTTTCGCTACAGAGTCCAGTTCGGCCTGGCGTTGATTAACCAGTGACTGCGCGGCACGAGTTTCACTTTGCCGTTGCTCCAGCAAAGCCTGCGCGGCGGCAACGGCACTTTGTGCCTCTTTGATTTGCGCGATGGCTTCCAGTCGCTGTTCCTGCAACACGCGAGTATCCATCTTCGCCAGCACTTCGCCTTCGCGAACAAACTGGCCTTCTTTCACCAGAATGGTATCGATACGCCCGGCAATTTTGCTGGCGATATCCACTTCCGTCGCTTCAATGCGCCCATTGCTGACGGCAAAGCCTTCCGGCACACCTGCCGGGCGCAACAGCCACCACGCCACGACGGCAGCCACCGCCAGTAACCCGACAACCCACCACGCCAGATGGCGCTTACTCTTATCCATAATCGACCCGCCATAATCCCTGTAAGCAAACGACACGTGTTACAACTGCCGCCGAACGACGTTCAGCGGATTCATCCATCCGGGATAAGAAGGAAACGGCAAATACGACCAGCGCACAGAGCATTGAGCGCCAATGGGGAAGGCTTAGTGAAAACGGGTAGTAATGTTGTCATCATCAGCATTCCTGGCCGTAAATGAAACACGCATACTCATAAGTGTGATCTATAAAACTGGCTGATAAAACGGTATCCATCCTGTTGGATAGCGTTTCACGCCTGTTCAGTTGCAGAAACAGAGCATTCCTTTTTACGTTTTATCAACAGTCTCAACCAGATAGTAACATTAATATTCATGTTGTCTATGGTTCAAAGCTGTAACAGCGTGCGCCTTCTACTCAAAGGCATAAGTTCATTTCTGTTTTTTTCATGCTGGTAAGACGTCCAGGGAGCGGTTACCTCAGGCCCTGCACCAGGATTAATTTGGCAATTATGCATACTGTACATTCTTCCGGCATGTTTACTGTCACGGGCGTTCAGACCTAAAACAGCCCCCATTTCACCTATGAGTTCTCTTCCACCATTACCGTTATGTGCAACAACTTGATTTATACCTAACATTTGTGAGCATGCTAATAGTGCTTCAAGTTTTGGCCTGTAATCTGTCGAGATGGAAAAATAACGATTAAAAGATTGACAAGAGATGGCCCGGCTAATTTTAAATTTTTTACCATTAATTATGGTATGATGCTTTTTATTAATGATTGCCGCTAATTCGACCGGATCGAGAACATTGGTCATTTCATCTTTAGAGACTGTTATCGGACCTAAAATGTAACGTTCGCGTTGTATGTCGAAAGTTATCCCATGATGATTTGCCATTATTTTATATTTGGGGTCATAGAAACATACAGGATAATCTTTTATCCCAGCGTAGGTATCTTCATTAAGTGGTTTCATGCGCGTGAAGTTCTGCATATAGTTACCATTGCAATTTGTTTCATGATTTCCAGCTAATACATGAACATTTTCATTGATACTCATTATGCGTTTTAACAAATCGATGATAAATTGATCGCCACAGATATTACTAAACCGATCGCCGGTTTGGTCACCCAGAAACGTACATGGCGTCACTGCGCCTTTATTAATAACCAAATAAGGCTGAAGACTTTCTAAAACAATATCTCTTCTGTTCAGAATACTGATAATTGTATTGACATTAGTGTCTAGTTCTTCATTAAAGTTATTCTTTAACAATACGTTGAGAACTTCATCTTCTATATTAAGCAACTGACTAAGGAAATTTTCTCCTTCAGCCATAATACCCAAATGACCTGTTGCAGTAAGCGCATACAAAACAGCACCGACTGAGCCATCGGTATCACCGAAATAGGTCGGTCTGGTACTTGTGGGATCAACGGGTGAGCAATTTGAGAAATAGACTCTATTAGAAAAATGGGCCTTTATTACTGTTTCGAATTTAATATCAAATATATTGTATTGCGAAGTTTTCCAGTCCCAGAGGGGTTTGTACGACTCAGTAACTACAATATCATTCATATTACCATCTTCTGTCATGGCATTAAGAAAACAAACAATGCTGCGCCAATTTATTTCTATGTTATCAAGAGGGCAACCGTAATTTTTTCCATTAATTGTCACAATAAACTGATAACTATTATTCCTGCGTAGGATATGCACACGCATGCCCGATAGCATACTATATTTTTCTGATTGATACGTCTGTATGGAAAATGAAATCTTGTCATCTTGAAAAGATTGTTGGAAACGTTCTATTTGCCAGTCATCTATTTTTTCCACAACTTCACCGAGCATTGTCCTGGCAATACTTGATATGTCATCACCTAAGCCATTTGCTATATACCCAAACAGTTCTTTAGTGAAGTTGGTAACATGATCTTGCATAATGTCATTTGCGGGGATTGTCATAGTACTGTCGTGAGTACCGGTCACAGCTCCAATTTTCATTTTTTACCTCATGCTATTCACCGCGAGGAATACGTAGTTAATATTTAATCTTATGACATACACCTCATGTTCGATGGAAAAACAATTATATTTTGCACAAATCATTCAGCCTTAAGGCATAATATGAAATTTCTTATCTCAAAGTAGACAAAATCCCTAGAGATTGTAGAGGCGTTATCAGAACATACCTCTACAATCGATTAAGAAAACCTATGAAATACTTTCAGGATTAATAAGACATACCACAGTATTCATGGAGTTTTAATGAGATTGAAAACAACTAAGCCCTGATAAATAAATTATTTCATTATTTTTATCACGTACTTTCTTCCGGGAATTTAGGCCCATAATACCATTATCAAATTGTTGATTCTGATCTACCCCGAGCCCATGATGGCCATATTTTTGTCTAATGTATTTTCTGGGGTCTTCACATTTGAGTTTCTCTCCACATATGAAGATATGTTTACGTGCTGGTCTGAAATCAGTAGTGTTATTAAAATAATCAGCATATAAATCTGTGGGTTTCATAATATTGCTTCGGATTAGATGGAATAGAGGATCATCCATATGTTCTTTATGTTTTTTATTAAATATATTAGCTAATTCCTCAGGATCAGTAGGATTTTTCATCTGTTTAAATGGAACCTGCAAAGCACCGAGACAATAACATTTACTTTCTTCATTTCTTATTATTCCGTGATGACTGGTTAAAACTTTCCTTTCTGGGTCATAATTACAAACATCAAGCGTTTTAATTAAGTTATATGTATCACCGGCGGAGAGTCTATGATTTGCTAGTCGTGCACTATAGTTACCATTAAAATTGATTTCATGATTTCCAGCCAGAACGACGACATTTTTATTTATACGACTATCTTTATTACCCTCCATATTTTGCATAGAATTTAGCAAAGTAAGGATATATTGATCTCCAAAAATAGTACTAAACCTGTCGCCTGTATGATCTCCAAGGAAAATACAAGGAGTAATCGCATCGCCTTTTAAAAAAACATGATTATGCAACTTATTCAAGATCATGTCTCTTGCATTTAATAAAGCGTAGAGCTCTCCCATTTTTTTCTTTTCGTATGCAGATGAAGCCATATTTTCGTGATTTAATAATTCACATATTAAACTCCACCCCTCTTCCCGGATGCCTATATGCCCTGAAACGAGCAATGCATAAAGTATAGCGCCTACTCTTCCATCTGTATCGCCAAAATAAGCCGTGTTCATATTTTGTGGGTTAATCACACCACAGTGTTTATAAAAATCTATTTCTGAAAACACAGATTTAACATAGTTATCAAACTTTTCCTTAGTGAGCATCTCAGTAGAGACATCCCAACGCCAGTCAGGTTTAAAATTACCGCTAAGAAGAGTAAAGAAATTTTCAGATATGATAGAAAGCCCATCAACTTTATAAATTATGTCTGATTTATCTCCGGAGAAATTAATAAAATAATAACCATCCCTACGCTCAATCGTAACGGTTATGGGAGATGATAATTTTAACACATGGTTATTGTCTGGTATAATTGTAAAGATAAACGTGTCAGTATCCATGTTGGCGAAACTATTATATTCTTGGATATCTATAGAAGGTTCACTATTGTAAAGCGATGTTTTCACCGTCTGATGAAAATAGTCATTTACATTCCAGTGACCATATTGCAGGAAATAGATGATATGCAGGCCTGCATTGTTACCTATTTGCGAAAATTTATCCAGTATATTAACTTCAACTGTCTTTGAAAGATGTTTTTTATCAACCTCGCCATGGTGTTGATGATTGTTAACTTTATCTGAATGCTTATATTCATGGCTTAAGGAGTTGTTTCCAATCAGATTATGAATTGCTTTCATAAATAACCTATGATATTTTTGAATTGTTTGTTACAAAATAAACGATACATGTCTGAAAGACATATTTACGACGATATAAAACAATAATAATTATATGTTCGCTGATTTTAAACACCGAGACTATCCGGTCTTTTACCAATAATGAAAAATAATCCCTCCCTGGAAGATAATTGTAAAGAACTACAGAATAAGAATTAATCTTAGGATAAATATTTATTTACCATGGCCTTTTGAACGCTGAAAAGTGGCACTCGGCAAAGTAAACCCAGCTATAGTTATGCTATGCATTTGTCTTTAATGATATCTCGTCATTTTATTAACAGGCTGAAATTATCATTAATGCACATTTCGATATTAGCAGGGATACCTGAGGAGTTTAAAGTGAACATATATATCGGGTGGCTTTTCAAATTAATCCCCTTGATTATGGGGTTAATTTGTATCGCGTTAGGTGGCTTTGTGCTGGAAAGTTCAGGGCAAAGCGAGTATTTCGTCGCGGGTCATGTGCTGATTTCTCTGGCAGCCATATGCCTGGCATTATTCACTACCGCATTTATTATCATTTCGCAGCTCACGCGCGGCGTTAATACGTTTTACAATACACTGTTCCCCATTATTGGCTATGCGGGGTCAATTATCACCATGATATGGGGTTGGGCACTGTTAGCAGGCAATGATGTGATGGCAGACGAGTTTGTCGCCGGTCATGTGATTTTCGGCGTTGGTATGATTGCCGCCTGTGTATCGACAGTGGCAGCGTCATCCGGTCACTTTCTGCTCATTCCCAAAAATGCATCGGGGAGCAAAAGCGACGGAACGCCGGTACAGGCTTATTCTTCATTAATCGGTAATTGCCTCATTGCCGTTCCCGTATTACTCACCCTGCTCGGTTTCATTTGGTCGATAACGCTGTTACGCAGTGCCGACATAACCCCACATTATGTCGCCGGTCACGTATTGCTTGGGTTAACCGCAATCTGTGCCTGTCTCATTGGCCTTGTAGCCACAATCGTCCATCAAACACGTAATACGTTCTCATCCAAAGAGCACTGGCTGTGGTGTTATTGGGTTATTTTTCTCGGCTCAATCACGGTGCTGCAGGGCATATACGTCTTAGTCAGTTCCGATGCAAGCGCTCGGCTGGCTCCCGGCATTATTCTCATTTGCCTTGGAATGATCTGTTACAGCATATTCTCAAAAGTCTGGCTACTGGCACTGGTCTGGAGACGTACCTGTTCGTTAGCCAACAGAATTCCGATGATTCCCGTCTTCACCTGCCTGTTTTGCCTTTTCCTGGCATCGTTTCTTGCGGAAATGGCGCAGACCGACATGGGATATTTTATTCCTTCGCGGGTTCTTGTCGGTTTGGGAGCGGTATGCTTTACGTTGTTCTCAATCGTTTCAATATTAGAAGCAGGTTCTGCTAAAAAATAATTGCAACGTACCGGATAAAACCAGCGTCGACCAATTGCGTAACGCTGGTTTTTCTTAGGTATCATGAAATAACTTAACATTGATGGTTAAGTATAAAAAACAGTAAAGTTACTGTCTTTTTTCAACCTGTTCATATTTTATAAAGATCTGGACTTCGGTCGATTTTTAATCACCATTCCCCCACCTTATTTTAAGCATGGAGGGTTTCAGTTCACGGGCTTATTAGAAAATAATCACAAGATAGCCACTATCAAAATTAGCTCATTTTTAATGCGGCTCTAATAATTTTCATCTTTAGGTAATAGGTCAGGACGACTTCGCTGCAATCAAATCCTGCGCACAAGCCCACGCACTCGACCACGCCCACTGGAAGTTATAGCCCCCCAGCCAGCCGGTAACGTCCATCACTTCGCCGATAAAGTACAGCCCAGGCACTTTGCGCGCTTCCATCGTCCGTGAAGAGAGTTCGTTGGTGTCCACGCCGCCGAGCGTCACTTCGGCAGTGCGATAGCCTTCAGTGCCGTTGGGTTGTACGCGCCAGTCGGTCAATGTGCTAATCAGTGCCTGTTGGTCACGCACGTTGAGCTGTTTTAGCGAAACATCCGGGATTTGCCCAAGTTGCTGTAAGCGTTCAACCAACCGCTTCGGTAGATGAACCGCCAGTGTGTTTTTCAGGCTCTGATTCGGATGTGCGTTACGCTGCTCATTCAGGAAGGTTTCGAGGTCTACATCCGGTAGCAGATTGATGCTGACAAATTCCCCCGGTTGCCAGTAGCTGGAAATCTGCAACACCGCCGGTCCAGATAAGCCGCGGTGGGTGAAGAGTAAGTTCTCACGGAAAACGGTGCCGTTTTCAGCGGTAATCACGGAAGGCACCGCCACGCCTGCCAGTACCTGTAACTCTTCGAGCAACGGTTTATGCAGAGTGAATGGCACCAGACCCGCGCGGGTCGGCAGCACGTTGAGGCCAAATTGTTCGGCAATCTTATAACCAAACGGCGACGCGCCCAGCCCTGGCATTGACAGTCCACCGGTCGCGATGACCAGCTTTTCGCAACCGACGGTCATGCCATTCAGTTCAAGCGTGAAGCCTGTTTCATCCTTCGCCACACTCAGCACTTCGCTTCGCAATCTGAAGGTCACATTGCCCTTCTCGCACTCATCCACCAGCATGTCGACAATCTGCTGCGCGGAGTCATCGCAGAAGAGTTGCCCTAACGTTTTCTCGTGCCAGGCAATGCCGTGTTTATTGACCAGATCAATGAAATCCCACTGGGTAAAACGCGCGAGTGCAGACTTACAAAAATGCGGATTCTGGCTCAGATAAGCGCCCGGTTCGACATAAAGGTTGGTAAAGTTGCAGCGCCCACCGCCAGACATGAGGATTTTGCGCCCTGGTTTTTTACCATTATCGATCAGCAGAACCCGGCGTCCTGCCTGACCTGCCAGCGCAGAACAGAACATACCCGCCGCACCAGCGCCTATAATAATGGCATCAAACCTTTCCACGTTGCGCTCCTCTAAGAAAAAACGGGCGTGAATTGTAAAGATTCCTCAGTGGTCGCACCAGCATCAATATTACTAAAAGGAAGTATTTGCCTGAATTATATAAGATAATTATTTTTTGAGTGCAATCTATACAGGAGGCAAATCAAAAAAAGTCTATATTTCACTTTGCCCGCGCCGCGAAAGTCACTGATAATGCGCCGCGTTCATGTCCTCAAAATGGCGTAACGTCCTATGCTACATTTGTTTGCTGGCCTGGATTTGCATACCGGGCTGTTATTATTGCTTGCACTGGCTTTTGTGCTGTTCTACGAAGCCATCAATGGTTTCCATGACACAGCCAACGCCGTGGCAACCGTTATCTATACCCGCGCGATGCGTTCTCAGCTCGCCGTGGTTATGGCGGCGGTGTTCAACTTTCTGGGTGTTTTGCTGGGTGGTCTGAGTGTTGCCTATGCCATTGTGCATATGCTGCCGACGGATCTGCTGCTTAATATGGGATCGTCTCATGGCCTTGCCATGGTGTTCTCTATGTTATTAGCGGCGATTATCTGGAACCTGGGTACCTGGTACTTTGGTTTACCTGCATCCAGCTCTCATACGCTGATTGGCGCGATCATCGGGATTGGTTTAACCAATGCGTTGATGACCGGGACGTCAGTGGTGGATGCACTCAATATCCCGAAAGTATTAAGTATTTTCGGTTCTCTGATCGTTTCCCCTATTGTCGGCCTGGTGTTTGCTGGCGGTCTGATTTTCTTGCTGCGTCGCTACTGGAGCGGCACCAAGAAACGCGCCCGTATCCACCTGACCCCAGCGGAGCGTGAAAAGAAAGACGGCAAGAAAAAGCCGCCGTTCTGGACGCGTATCGCGCTGATCCTTTCCGCTATCGGTGTGGCGTTTTCTCACGGCGCAAATGATGGTCAGAAAGGCATTGGTCTGGTTATGTTGGTACTGATTGGCGTCGCGCCAGCAGGCTTCGTGGTGAATATGAATGCCACTGGCTACGAAATCACCCGTACCCGTGATGCCATCAACAACGTGGAAGCTTACTTTGAGCAGCACCCTGCGCTGCTGAAACAGGCTACCGGTGCTGATCAGTTAGTACCGGCTCCGGAAGCTGGCGCAACGCAACCTGCGGAGTTCCATTGCCATCCATCGAATACCATTAACGCGCTCAACCGCCTGAAAGGCATGTTGACTACCGATGTGGAAAGCTACGACAAGCTGTCGCTTGATCAACGTAGCCAGATGCGCCGCATTATGCTGTGCGTTTCTGACACTATCGACAAAGTGGTGAAGATGCCTGGCGTGAGTGCAGACGATCAGCGCCTGTTGAAGAAACTGAAGTCCGACATGCTTAGCACCATCGAGTATGCGCCGGTGTGGATCATCATGGCGGTCGCGCTGGCGTTAGGTATCGGTACGATGATTGGCTGGCGTCGTGTGGCAACGACTATCGGTGAGAAAATCGGTAAGAAAGGCATGACCTACGCTCAGGGGATGTCTGCCCAGATGACTGCGGCAGTGTCTATCGGCCTGGCGAGTTATACCGGGATGCCGGTTTCCACTACCCACGTACTCTCCTCTTCTGTCGCGGGGACGATGGTGGTAGATGGCGGCGGCTTACAGCGTAAAACCGTGACCAGTATTCTGATGGCCTGGGTGTTTACCCTTCCGGCTGCGGTACTGCTTTCCGGCGGGCTTTACTGGCTCTCCTTGCAGTTCCTGTAATCGCACGCACCAAAACGAGCGGGTCAGCTGGCCCGCTTCAGATTGTTGACATAGTGCGCTTTGTTCATGCCGGATGCGGCGTGAACGCCTTATCCAGCCTACAAAAACATGCAAATTCAATAGATTGCAGAGATTATGTAGGCCTGATAAGCGTAGCGCATCAGGCAATTTTGCGTTTGTAATCAGTCTCGAGCGGGTCAGTTTGCTGGCCCGCTTTTTTTATGCGTTATTTTTTCTGAAGTGCTTAATGCCAAATCATCAATGCAATCAGACTGACCACCACCAGACCACACAATGCGCTGGTCAGAATAAACTGCCGACGCACCCGCTCACAGCGGCGAATAAACTCATCATCGTGATGATCGCGATAACGTTGGGCATAGATATACCAAACGAGACGCACCTGTTTGTTGGGTTGGCCATGTGAGGTAAAAAAGCCCCCTCCATCAACATATTGATAGAGCAATGGATCGCAGTTACGCAGTACCACTAACAACGCGCGTAGTGATGAGAAATAGCGCGCCATGTTAACAATGCAAACGACACATAAAGCCCAAAATAATGCGACGGTGCTTATCATACCTCCTCCCCGGCGACCTGCCCGCGGAGTTCCACCCCGGGGCTACCGCTCCCGATACGCTGCCAATCAGTTAACACCAGGTCCTGGAGAAACCGCTTTTGTGGTGACCAACATCCGAGCGGCTCTATAGATAGTGTAGGAGATCAGGTTGTTTTTTTTCCAGAAGGTTAACCACTATCAATATATTCATGCCGAAAATTTGTTTATCTAACGGGTAAGCAAGGCGGATTGACGGATCATCCGGGTCGCTATAAGGTAAGGATGGTCTTAACACTGAATCTTTACGGCTGGGTTAGCCCCGCGCACGTAGTTCGCAGGACGCGGGTGACGTAACGGCACAAGAAACGCTAGCTGGCCAGTCATCGACAACTTTATGGAAGGAGTAACACTATGGCTTATAAACACATTCTCATCGCGGTCGATCTCTCCCCGGAAAGCAAAGTTCTGGTAGAGAAAGCAGTCTCTATGGCTCGCCCCTACAATGCGAAAGTTTCTCTGATCCACGTAGATGTAAACTACTCTGACCTATACACCGGGCTTATTGATGTGAATCTGGGTGATATGCAGAAACGCATCTCTGAAGAGACACATCATGCGCTGACCGAGCTTTCCACTAATGCAGGCTACCCAATCACTGAAACCCTGAGCGGCAGCGGCGATCTGGGCCAGGTTCTGGTCGATGCAATCAAGAAATACGATATGGATCTGGTGGTTTGTGGTCACCACCAGGACTTCTGGAGCAAACTAATGTCTTCCGCACGTCAGCTGATCAACACCGTTCACGTTGATATGCTGATTGTTCCGCTGCGCGACGAAGAAGAATAATCTTCCCTCCACGACGTGTGCCTGAACGCCCGCATATGCGGGCGTTTTGCTTTTTGGCGCGCCTTGTTACCTGATGCAGCGTATACGCCTTATCTGGCCTACGATCTGCGTACGCAATCAAAATCCCCAGCCAATACAACATTTAACACCATCATATTTTCCATCATTAGTGTGATCAGCTGGTTATTTTCTGTTGTAATAGTGTATTAATCTATTCACCGCATCAATATTAAGAATCTCTGACAGATGTAAACTTTTTCGCGCGTTATCCCTTACGCGTTCATACTTTTCAGGATGGTATTGGAAGGTTAATAAATATGAATACAACAACACCCATGGGGATGCTGCAGCAACCTCGCCCATTTTTCATGATCTTTTTTGTCGAGTTATGGGAGCGATTCGGCTACTACGGCGTGCAGGGCGTACTGGCGGTTTTCTTCGTTAAACAGCTTGGATTCTCGCAAGAACAGGCTTTTGTCACCTTTGGTGCGTTTGCTGCGCTGGTCTATGGCCTCATCTCCATTGGCGGCTATGTCGGCGACCACCTACTGGGGACCAAACGCACCATTGTTCTTGGAGCGCTTGTGCTGGCGATTGGCTACTTCATGACCGGGATGTCGCTACTTAAGCCTGACCTGATTTTCATCGCCCTGGGCACTATCGCTGTCGGTAACGGCCTGTTTAAAGCTAACCCCGCCAGCTTGCTTTCGAAGTGCTATCCGCCGAAAGATCCACGGCTTGATGGCGCATTCACCCTGTTCTATATGTCGATCAATATCGGCTCGTTGATAGCGTTATCGTTGGCCCCTGTGATCGCTGATAGATTCGGCTATTCAGTCACCTACAACCTGTGCGGTGCGGGATTAATTATCGCGCTATTGGTTTACATCGCCTGTCGCGGAATGGTGAAAGACATTGGTTCTGAACCCGACTTCAAGCCGATGAGCTTCAGCAAACTGTTGTACGTGTTACTTGGCAGCGTGGTGATGATCTTCGTCTGTGCATGGCTGATGCACAACGTAGAAGTCGCCAATCTAGTGCTGATTGTTCTCTCCATCGTCGTCACCATCATCTTCTTTCGTCAGGCATTCAAGCTGGATAAAACCGGGCGTAATAAAATGTTTGTCGCCTTTGTTCTGATGCTCGAAGCGGTGGTGTTTTACATTCTCTACGCCCAGATGCCAACGTCGCTGAACTTCTTTGCCATCAACAACGTGCATCATGAAATTCTCGGCTTTTCCATCAACCCGGTCAGCTTCCAGGCGCTTAACCCGTTCTGGGTGGTACTCGCCAGCCCAATACTGGCAGGTATCTACACGCATTTGGGTAACAAAGGCAAAGACCTCTCGATGCCGATGAAATTTACTCTCGGTATGTTTATGTGCTCGCTGGGCTTTTTGACGGCTGCAGCTGCGGGAATGTGGTTTGCTGATGCACAAGGGCTGACATCACCATGGTTTATCGTGCTGGTTTACTTATTCCAGAGTTTAGGTGAACTGTTTATTAGTGCCCTTGGCCTGGCGATGATTGCTGCCCTGGTGCCGCAGCATTTGATGGGCTTTATTCTCGGGATGTGGTTCCTGACGCAAGCTGCCGCGTTCTTGCTTGGCGGCTATGTGGCAACATTTACCGCAGTACCAGACAACATTACCGATCCGCTTGAGACGTTGCCCGTCTATACCAGCGTGTTTGGTAAAATTGGCCTGGTTACGCTGGGCGTTGCGGTGGTGATGCTGCTGATGGTGCCGTGGCTGAAACGCATGATTGCGACGCCGGAAAGCCATTAATTATTCTTGCAGAACACAGGGTAGCAATAACACTACCCTGCTTTACTTTCACACCGGCGTACCTGCATAAATATCAAAGCGATGCCCTTTGGTGACAACCGCGTTTGGCGTGGCGACATTCGCCAGCGGCGGCGCGTAGTCCGGGCGCTTTACCACCACGCGTTTGGTCGCCAGCAAGCGTGCAGGCTCCAGCAATCCATCAGCGTCGAGATCCGGCCCCACCAGCGACTGGAACACGCGCATCTCTTTTTTCACCAGCGCGCTTTTCTGCTTATGCGGGAACATCGGGTCGAGATAGACCACCTGCGGGCGCGGGGTAATATCAGTCAGCGCCGTCAGGCTGGAAGCGTGAATTAATTGCAAACGCTCCTGCAACCAGCCGCCGATTTCCGCATCCGCATAACCACGCGCCAGGCCGTCGTCGAGCAATGCAGCAACCACCGGATTACGCTCCAGCATCCGCACGCGGCAGCCGACTGAAGCCAGCACAAAGGCATCGCGACCTAAGCCTGCGGTAGCGTCTACTACGTCCGGCAAATAATCGCCTTTAATGCCCACCGCTTTTGCCACCGCCTCACCGCGACCACCGCCGAATTTGCGACGGTGCGCCATCGCTCCGCCAACAAAATCAACAAAGATGCCACCAAGCTTCGGCTCATCACGCTTGCGCAGTTCCAGATGCTCCGGTGTTAACACCAGCGCCATCAGGTTGTCTTCATCGTGCTCCAGCCCCCAGCGGGCCGCCAGAACAGATAAGGCGCCGTCTCCGGCGCCTGTTTCATCAATTAAACAGATTTTCACTGAATGATCAGCCCTTAATGCCGTAATGCTCCAGCATCGCATCCAGTTGCGGTTCACGCCCACGGAAGCGTTTGAACAGATCCATCGGCTCTTCTGAACCGCCACGGCTCAGAATGTTGTCGAGGAACGACTGTCCGGTTTCACGGTTGAAAATGCCCTCTTCCTCAAAGCGCGAGAAGGCATCTGCCGCCAGTACGTCAGCCCACAGGTAGCTGTAGTAACCTGCGGCATAACCACCGGCGAAAATATGGCTGAAAGCGTGCGGGAAACGGCCCCAGGATGGAGACGGTACTACGGCAACCAGTTTCTTGATTTCTGCCAGAGTTTCGAGGATTTTCGCTCCCTGATCCGGGCGGAACTCGGCATGGAGGCGGAAATCGAACAGGCCGAACTCCAGCTGGCGCAGAATAAACAGCGCCGCCTGGTAGTTCTTCGCCGCCAGCATTTTATCCAGCAACTCTTTCGGCAGCGGTTCGCCGGTTTCATAGTGACCGGAGATAAACGCCAGCGCCTCCGGCTCCCAGCACCAGTTTTCCATAAACTGGCTCGGCAGTTCGACCGCATCCCACGGCACCCCGCTGATACCAGACACACCGGCGGTTTCGATGCGGGTCAGCATATGATGCAGACCATGACCGAACTCGTGGAACAGGGTGATTACTTCGTCATGCGTAAACAGCGCTGGTTTACCATTCACCGGGCGGTTGAAGTTACAGGTCAGGTACGCGACCGGTTTTTGCAGCGAACCGTCGGCTTTACGCATCTGGCCTACGCAGTCATCCATCCACGCCCCGCCGCGCTTGTTTTCACGGGCATACAGGTCGAGGTAGAAGCTGCCGCGCAGTTCGTTGTTCTCGTCATACAGTTCGAAGAAACGGACATCCGGATGCCAGACATCAACATCTTTACGCTCTTTAGCGGTGATGCCGTAAATACGTTTCACCACTTCAAACAAGCCGTTAACCGCTTTGTTTTCCGGGAAGTACGGACGCAGCTGTTCGTCGCTGATGCTGTAGAGGTGCTGTTTCTGTTTTTCGCTGTAGTATGCGATATCCCACGGCTGCAACTCATCGACGTCAAATTCGGCTTTGGCGAAAGTGCGCAGTTGCGCCAGCTCTTTTTCGCCCTGCGGACGGGCGCGTTTTGCCAGATCGGTTAAGAAATCAAGCACCTGCTGCGGGTTCTCCGCCATTTTGGTAGCCAGAGATTTAAAGGCGTAGTTTTCAAAGCCCAGCAGTTGCGCCAGTTCGTGACGCAGAGCGAGGATCTCTTCCATCACCTTGCTATTGTCCCACTTACCGGCGTTCGGGCCTTGATCGGAAGCGCGGGTGCTGTAAGCGCGATACATCTCTTCACGCAAGGCCTGGTTGTCGCAGTAGGTCATTACCGGCAAATAGCTTGGGATATCCAGCGTCAGCAAGTAGCCTTCCAGTTCTTTCGCTTCGGCCTGGGCTTTTGCCGCCGCCAGCGCGCTTTCTGGCATACCCGCCAGTTCCGCTTCGTCGGTAACGAGTTTGGTCCAGCCCATTGTCGCATCAAGGACGTTGTTGCTGTACTGGTTGCCCAACTCGGAAAGACGGGTAGCAATTTCGCCGTAGCGTTGCTGTTTCTCTTTCGGCAGACCGATGCCAGAGAGTTCAAAATCACGCAGGGCGTTATCAACCGCTTTCTTCTGCGCCGTATTCAGCGTGGCGTAATGATCGCCATCGCGCAGGTCGCGGTACGCTTTATACAGCCCCTCATGTTGCCCTACCCAGGTGCTGTATTCCGACAGCAGCGGCAGGGTTTGTTCGTACGCTTCACGCAGTTCCGGGCTATTTTTCACCGAGTTCAGGTGGCTGACCGGGGAGAAGATACGCCCCAACACATCGTCCACTTCCGCCAGCGGCTGGCAGAGATTTTCCCAGGTGTACGGTGCCCCTTGCGCTACTACGCGCTCCACATTTTCGCGGCAGTCATTCAATGCCTTCGTCACGGCTGGAACGACATGTTCCGGGAGAATTTTAGAAAACGGAGGCAATTCAAAGGGAGTCAGTAACGGATTCGTCATTAGCGCAGTCCTGGTTAAAGAGGTTAAGGAAGCGCTCAACAGGCGCTTTACATAATGTGTGTAGCATGGGGTTAAGTGTAGTGAATTTCAATGAGAAACGTTACGCTTTCGCGGCGACGGCCTCTTTTCGGTATACTGTCCTGATAGGCTTTTGTGCGCCCCGAATACGGGCCGATTTTTACTTACCGGAACACCTTTACCCATGCTCAGTTATCGCCACAGCTTTCACGCTGGCAACCACGCCGACGTCCTTAAACATACCGTTCAGAGCCTGATCATCGAGTCACTGAAAGAGAAAGATAAACCGTTTCTCTATCTGGATACCCACGCGGGTGCGGGGCGTTATCAGTTAGGCAGTGAACATGCCGAGCGTACCGGCGAATATCTCGAAGGTATCGCCCGTATCTGGCAGCAGGACGATCTGCCTGCGGAGCTGGAGGCGTACATCAATGTGGTAAAACACTTCAACCGTAGCGGTCAGTTGCGTTACTACCCCGGTTCACCGTTGATTGCCCGTCAGTTACTGCGTGAACAGGACAGTCTGCAACTGACCGAGCTGCACCCGAGCGATTTCCCGTTGCTGCGTGCTGAATTTCAGAAAGACAGCCGTGCGCGCGTGGAAAAAGCCGACGGTTTCCAGCAGCTTAAAGCCAAGCTGCCGCCGGTTTCTCGCCGTGGTTTAATCCTTATCGACCCGCCGTATGAAATGAAAACCGACTATCAGGCGGTGGTCAGCGGCATTAACGAGGGGTATAAACGTTTTGCCACAGGCGTCTACGCGCTGTGGTATCCAGTGGTGCTGCGTCAGCAAATCAAGCGCATGATCCACGATCTGGAAGCGACCGGTATTCGCAAGATTATGCAAATTGAACTGGCGGTACTGCCAGACAGCGATCGCCGTGGCATGACCGCTTCCGGCATGATTGTGATTAACCCGCCGTGGAAGCTGGAACAGCAGATGAATAACGTGTTGCCGTGGTTGCACAGCAAACTGGTTCCGGCTGGCACCGGGCATGCCACCGTAAGCTGGATCGTGCCAGAGTAATTGCAGCCATCGCTGGCACCTATTACGTCTCGCGCTACAATCGCGGTAATCAACGATAAGGACAATATGTCATGACTAAACACTATGATTACATCGCCATCGGCGGCGGCAGCGGCGGTATCGCCTCCATCAACCGCGCGGCTATGTACGGTCAGAAATGCGCGCTGATTGAAGCCAAAGAACTGGGCGGCACCTGCGTGAATGTTGGCTGCGTGCCGAAAAAAGTGATGTGGCACGCGGCGCAAATCCGTGAAGCGATCCACATGTACGGCCCGGATTATGGTTTCGATACCACCATCAATAAGTTCAACTGGGAAACGTTGATCGCCAGCCGTACCGCCTATATCGACCGTATTCATACCTCCTATGAAAACGTGCTCGGTAAAAATAACGTTGATGTAATCAAAGGCTTTGCCCGCTTCGTTGATGCCAAAACAATTGAAGTAAACGGCGAAACCATCACGGCCGATCATATCCTGATCGCCACCGGCGGTCGCCCGAGCCACCCGGATATTCCGGGCGTGGAATACGGTATTGATTCCGATGGCTTCTTCGCCCTGCCTGCTTTGCCAGAGCGCGTGGCGGTTGTTGGCGCAGGTTACATTGCCGTTGAACTGGCGGGCGTGATTAACGGCCTCGGCGCGAAAACGCATCTGTTTGTTCGTAAACATGCGCCGCTGCGCAGCTTCGACCCGATGCTCTCTGAAACGCTGGTCGAAGTGATGAACGCCGAAGGTCCGCAGTTGCACACCAACGCCATCCCGAAAGCGGTAGTGAAAAATGCCGATGGCAGCCTGACGCTGGAGCTGGAAGATGGTCGCAGTGAAACGGTGGATTGCCTGATTTGGGCGATTGGTCGCGAACCTGCCAATGACAACATCAACCTGGAAGCCGCTGGCGTTAAAACTAACGAAAAAGGCTATATCGTCGTCGATAAATATCAAAATACCAACGTTGAAGGTATTTACGCGGTGGGCGATAACACGGGCGCAGTGGAACTGACACCGGTGGCAGTTGCAGCAGGCCGCCGCCTCTCTGAACGCCTGTTTAATAACAAGCCGGATGAGCATCTGGATTACAGCAACATTCCGACCGTGGTCTTCAGTCATCCGCCGATTGGTACTGTTGGTTTAACAGAGCCGCAGGCGCGCGAGCAGTACGGCGACGATCAGGTGAAAGTGTATAAATCCTCTTTCACCGCGATGTATACCGCCGTCACCACGCACCGCCAGCCGTGCCGCATGAAGCTGGTGTGCGTTGGACCAGAAGAGAAGATTGTCGGTATTCACGGCATTGGTTTTGGTATGGACGAAATGTTGCAGGGCTTCGCAGTGGCGCTGAAGATGGGCGCAACCAAAAAAGACTTCGACAATACCGTCGCCATTCACCCAACGGCGGCAGAAGAGTTCGTTACCATGCGTTAAATGTTAAAGGGCAAAGAGTGGTGTGCTCTTTGCCCTTAGTTACGTTTCCGCTATCAGTTCAGAAGCTGAAGCAGGAAGCGGATCAGTTCCAGCAGCGCAATTAACGCCCCAAGAACGATGATTGCTTTATCAATCACCCGTTTTCTCCATGCGATGGAGTGAGAATGCATCCGCTTACTCATCCACTGCCTGTCACGGCGCATGCCTCATTGTTAGATGTGGGCAATCTCACTCCTGCCAGAGCATCAGTTAACGGCACCACCCGTACCACTGATCAGGACTTTGAAAGCGTTTATGCGCATTGCCAGAGTGAAAATGCCTCAGAGCCAACTGGATAATCATACAGTACTTGCGGGTTATAAAACCAGCATGTCCTTGCAATGGTTTCAGTATGGTATTAGCATTGATGTGTTAGATGATGGCTATCTCACTCCAGCCAGAGCCACCAACTCTGGGCTGAAGAGTAAAAAAACCGACGCGAAGTCGGTTTTTTTACGTCCGGATTCGGACAAGGCTTGGTACGGCAGCGACCCGATGAAAGTATATCAATCCTCTTTCACCACCATGTATAGCAAACTGTCCCTTCGCCAGCTGAAGAAATCGCTAACGCTTGCAATGTTAGCCACTGGCTAATAGTATTGAACCGTTAGATGTGGGCATTCTCACTCCAGCCAGAGCCACCAACTCTGGCTGAAGAGTAAAAAACCGACGCAAAGTCGGTTTTTTTACATCCTGATTCAGACTTCCTTTCAAATGAACACCCAACGCTTAATTCACACCTATACCTTTCTCTACACTTACATATTCGTTAAGTCATATATGTTTTTGACTTATCCGCTTCGAAGAGAGACACTAAGTGCAACAATCAGGAGCGTAATATGTCATTTCTGTTACCCATCCAACTCTTCAAAATTCTTGCCGATGAAACCCGTCTGGGCATCGTTTTACTGCTCAGCGAACTGGGTGAGTTATGCGTCTGCGATCTCTGCACTGCCCTCGATCAGTCGCAGCCCAAGATCTCCCGCCATCTGGCATTACTGCGTGAAAGTGGGCTATTGCTGGACCGCAAGCAAGGAAAGTGGGTTCATTACCGTTTATCGCCGCATATTCCAGCATGGGCGGCGAAAATTATTGAGCAGGCCTGGCGATGCGAACAGGAAAAGGTTCAGGTGATTGTCCGTAACCTCGCCAGACAAAATTGTTCCGCAGACAGTAAGAATATTTGTAGTTAAAAAATTTATCTAAACACATATGAATATTCGAATGTGTTTTATCCAGGAGGCATGATGTTACTGGCGGGCGCTATCTTTGTCCTGACCATCGTATTGGTTATCTGGCAGCCGAAAGGTTTAGGTATCGGCTGGAGTGCTACGCTCGGTGCGGTACTGGCATTAATGACGGGCGTGGTCCATCCGGGCGATATTCCGGTGGTGTGGAATATCGTCTGGAACGCGACGGCTGCGTTTATAGCCGTCATTATCATCAGCTTGCTGCTGGATGAGTCCGGCTTTTTTGAATGGGCGGCGCTGCACGTCTCACGCTGGGGCAATGGGCGCGGTCGCTTGCTGTTTACCTGGATTGTCCTGCTCGGTGCTACCGTTGCGGCCCTGTTTGCCAATGATGGCGCGGCGCTTATTTTGACGCCGATTGTCATCGCCATGCTGCTGGCTTTAGGGTTCAGCAAAGGCACTACGCTGGCGTTTGTTATGGCGGCCGGATTCATTGCCGATACCGCCAGCCTGCCGCTTATTGTCTCTAACCTGGTGAATATCGTTTCAGCAGATTTCTTTGGCCTTGGTTTTCGCGAATATGCCTCGGTGATGGTGCCGGTGGATATCGCTGCAATACTGGCTACCCTGGTGATGTTGCATCTCTATTTCCGCAAAGATATTCCGCAGAACTACGACATGGCGCTGCTAAAATCTCCCGCAGATGCGATTAAAGATCCTGCGACGTTCAAAACTGGCTGGGTTGTTTTACTGCTTCTGCTGGTGGGATTTTTCGTCCTGGAACCGCTCGGCATTCCGGTAAGCGCCATTGCGGCAGTAGGCGCGCTGATATTATTTGCCGTCGCTAAACGCGGTCATGCGATTAATACGGGTAAAGTGCTGCGCGGTGCTCCCTGGCAGATTGTCATCTTCTCGCTCGGCATGTATCTGGTGGTTTACGGCCTGCGCAATGCCGGACTCACGGAATATCTTTCTGACGTACTCAACGTGCTGGCGGATAACGGCCTGTGGGCCGCGACGCTCGGTACCGGATTCCTCACTGCGTTCCTCTCTTCTATTATGAACAATATGCCGACGGTACTGGTTGGCGCGTTGTCCATTGATGGCAGCACGGCGTCTGGTGTCATAAAAGAAGCGATGGTTTATGCCAACGTGATTGGCTGCGATTTGGGGCCGAAAATTACACCGATTGGTAGCCTGGCAACGCTACTCTGGCTGCACGTACTTTCGCAGAAGAATATGACTATCAGCTGGGGATATTACTTCCGTACAGGGATTATCATGACCCTGCCGGTGCTGTTTGTGACGCTTACCGCGCTGGCGCTTCGTCTCTCTTTCACATCGTAATGAGATACTGATATGAGCAACATTACTATTTATCACAACCCGGCCTGCGGCACGTCGCGTAATACGCTGGAGATGATCCGCAACAGCGGTACAGAACCGACCATTATCTATTATCTGGAAACACCGCCAACGCGCGATGAACTGGTCAAGCTCATTGCCGATATGGGGATTTCCGTTCGTGCGCTGTTGCGTAAAAACGTTGAGCCGTATGAGGAACTGGGCCTTGCAGAAGATAAATTTACTGACGATCGGTTAATCGACTTTATGCTTCAGCACCCGATTCTGATTAATCGCCCGATTGTAGTGACGTCGCTGGGAACTCGCCTGTGCCGCCCTTCAGAAGTCGTGCTGGAAATTCTGCCAGATGCGCAACAAGGCGCGTTCACCAAGGAAGATGGCGAGAAAGTGGTTGATGAAGCGGGTAAACGCCTGAAATAACTAAAGGGGGATATGCCCCCTTATTTGTTCTTCGTGGCTCCTTCGCCATCTGTTTTGCTAAGTGGCATTTATGACGGTTATTTTAGGTATAGCTATATGACTCAGATGCTATTTTAAAGTTAACAAAATCAAACTAAAGAATTTTTAGCGCCGAAGCTGCGCATTTTTGTCTCATCCTCCCTTTTAAAGGAAAAATTTCAGATACTAATGCAACACTTCTTTAAATAATTTCAATACAGCTTAACCAATTTTATTGCTACACTTAAAAAAGATCACTAAAATTTCACCTCATACACCTTCAAAGCATATCATAACCTTTTAAAATGAGCGTTTTTTGATAGTTGCTAGCGCATTATTTTACGATACTATCACTGCCTTTTTATACTCAAACATTACCACATAGAAATAAAATGGAAGTTAAAGATAATTATATCAGGAAGATATGTCGCATCGTATTTATAGCTGCATTGAAGGAAATCATTTCATATCTCTAATTATCATATTAACTAAAAATTTTGCAAAAAAGATGATCAATAAGGAATGTTATGTCAATTGATTTTACCCCTGGTATAATAAATATATATAATGGTGATATTTATAATTGTACTATAAATACTGACAAAATATTTAATGATGTTAAAGCCCCGGAGACTTCAAAGCGCCCTTATGATAATAGCGAAAAACAACTCATTAATTTCTCATTCCCAGGTGAAGAAAACCATCCTGAACAATTATATTTTGTGCAAAAACAATCACAACAAATTAATGAGTGCCACACAATCCCCCCATTTACAGATGCAGAATATTCACGAGTTGTAGATCAACTTGTGAATATTATTAATAACATTGAATCGATAGATTCAAAGCCACTCACGCAACAGACGCAAACAATATTTAATCAGATAAATAAAATTATATACCAAGAAGATAAAGATTCTGAATGTCAAATCATTGTAGTCGTTAATCCAACACCCAACAGACCAATCACAACAAGAATTCTCATAGAAGAGGAAATCCCTAAAACATTCAGCATCCAAACTGTTTGCTCAGATAATAACATTTTCGCTGGGCAACGAGCAGACTTACCATCTGAGATAAAAGACATTCAAAGCTTGTATCTGAAACTGGCCAAATTGTATGTTGCGCATAGTGAAAATGAAAACAGGATGAATGTATTTTCTGGATGTGACTTTATTAATTTCAATATGACAGGACAAGACATGTCAGGGCTCGTTCTGACCTTGTCAAAATTTTATTATGAAGATTTGCTCAATATAGATTTCACTGACGCAAATTTATTAAATACTATTTTTTTACATAAAAAACATCCCATCCAAAAATTACATAACTATGATCAGTACCTTGACAAACAAATTGATGGATTGTTTTCAACACTGTTGACTATAAATGATGAATCTTTGCGAGCAAAATCTGAAATTGCTTCAACGATAATACAACTTTTAAAGACAAAGGTAAAAAACCTTACATTTAAAGATATATTAAAATATCAGCAAGAATTCCAAAAGGAATGTTACGAGCAACTTCAAATTGTTACGACAGACCACCTATACAATAAAATTAAAAAATGGGCAACAATGTCTAAAGATGAATTCAATGCTTTTAAATACAGGACGCTTCAACTCGAAAAAATATCGCACAGTCATTATTTAAAGAGGCCACTACCTAATGAAAAAGATATAAATTACGGGGTGGAAATAAAATTACCAACTGGTAAAAGAATTCGCTTATCGAAGCATTACCAGAATATAATACCATAATTTTGAACATTAGCACTTTATAACTAATGAATAAAAATATATTTTAAGTATTTTTAAAATATGTCGCTAATATCATGGGGCGATGTCATACTCATGTCACGCCCCATAATTATCTAAATTGAATTGAAGGGATATAAACATCAGACAGGTTTACGTTACTATCAGGCATATCGCCTCAGAATCAGATGAAAACTATAAAGAAATATCTATTATGGTTTTAATATTTGTTGATAAGGATAGTAACATGAACATGACAAAAGGTGCACTCATCCTCAGCCTTTCATTTTTGCTTGCCGCATGTAGTTCAATTCCGCAAAATATCAAAGGCAATAACCAACCTGATATCCAAAAAAGTTTTGTTGCTGTTCATAACCAGCCGGGGTTATATGTTGGTCAACAAGCGCGCTTTGGCGGGAAGGTTATCAACGTTATCAATGGCAAAACGGATACGTTGTTAGAAATCGCTGTATTACCGTTGGATAGCTATGCGAAGCCTGATATTGAAGCCAACTATCAGGGCCGACTGCTCGCCAGACAAAGCGGCTTCCTTGATCCAGTGAACTATCGTAATCACTTTGTTACCATCCTCGGTACCATTCAGGGTGAACAACCTGGCTTTATCAATAAAGTCCCGTATAACTTCCTGGAAGTGAATATGCAGGGAATCCAGGTGTGGCATTTGAGAGAAGTGGTTAATACCACCTATAACCTGTGGGATTACGGCTATGGTGCATTCTGGCCGGAACCGGGCTGGGGCGCGCCTTACTACACCAATGCGGTGAGTCAAGTAACACCTGAGCTGGTCAAATAACACCACCGAGAGATGCAGATGCTTTCTCAGCATCTGCATCATGCATTACATTAAATTAATACACAGCCAGCTAACTATTATTATTATAAGCCCTGTCCTGTTAATTACCTTTGGCAAACTGATTATAAAGTTAATGTCCGCACCAGGAGTCGGTTATGTTTCTTATAATTACCAGGGATACGATGTTCTTCACTGCGATGAAAAACATTCTGAGCAAAGGTAATGTCGTTCATATACAGAACGAAGAAGAGATCGACGTAATGTTGCATCAGCATGCCTTCGTCATTATTGATACATTAATGAATAATGTATTTCATTCTAATTTGCTCACTCAGATTGAACGATTAAAACCTGTCCATGTGATTATTTTCTCTCCCTTTAATATTAAACGCTGCCTGGGGAAAGTACCGGTGACCTTTGTTCCGCGAACTATCACCATCATCGACTTTGTCGCACTCATCAATGGCAGTTACTGCTCTGTGCCTGAAGCGGATGTGTCCCTTTCGCGCAAGCAGCATCAGGTTCTGAGCTGCATTGCGAATCAAATGACAACGGAAGATATTCTGGAGAAACTGAAAATATCGCTAAAAACGTTCTACTGCCATAAACACAATATCATGATGATCCTCAATCTTAAGCGGATCAATGAGTTGGTACGCCATCAGCATATTGATTATCTGGTGTGATCGATTGATTAATATAAAGAGGCCCAGCAATAAATAGCCAGACCTCCCTTTAATTATACGTTATGCAGTAACGCCTTCCGGTATCAGCGAAGCAATTTGCTTACGCCATTGCGCTTGCTCCTGTTCGCCTTCTGTACGTTGACCATAAAGTTGCGCTATCTGCGTACCATCATGGGCAAACAATTCCAGACTGGTCACATAACCGTCACTAGCAGGTTTACGGGTTACCCAGGTTTCAGCAATGCTCTCTTCTAATAGATGAAGAGTAAACGTCGGGTTAAAAATATTCAGCCAACCTTTCATTGGCACCACTTTTTCTACCACGCCAGTGAAAATCTGTACGCAGCCACGGTTGCCAACAAACACCATGATTTCATTGCCATCCTGCTGTGCAGATTCAAGAATTTGCGCCAACGCACTGTTGGATACTTTGCAGGCCAAATCATCTGCCACCAAATTGAACGCCTGTTGGCGCGTCAGGTTGTGGCGCTTGAGCAACGTAAAAAACTGATGAACGTCGGTCATCGCCCGCCACTCTTGCTCGACCACACTGGCATCGGCTCGCGTTTGAACAACTGGCGCATCAACGGCTTTTAACTCAAGCGGCGTATTCTCATCGGTGATAAACCGTGCCAGAAGCTCACTCCATGCCGCCATATCGGTATTGTCGGTGGCATAAACTTTTAGTAATGCATCGCCCTGATGATCAAAGAACTGAATACTCTGGCGTTCGCCACGAGTCGTATTTTCTTTGATGTGGAAAACACTGGCCCATTGATTGAGAAACAGACGCAAATCCAGCGCGCGCGGATTGAGGATCAATCCGGCATGTCCGTTTAAATGCTGGTTTGTGAACGCACCAACTTGCTCATGGACTGCATATTCATTACGACAAATACATTTGGTCTCGCCAACACTTTCGAGCGCCGCCAGAATGTCACGGATATCGCCGCACATCCGCCACGCATCGTGCGTGACGCGCGCAAATGCCAGTTCTGCTTCGCTAATATTCATTAAACCTGCGATGTCACGCGCGTACTTTCCGGGATTTTGTTCTTTTAACTCAAGCCAGCGTGTGTAGTGGTTCATTGTCTCTCTTCCTTCCAGATAAATGCCCCGAAATATCGGGGCAGATGATTACCATTGATAACTCACGAAAATTTTTCCGTTACGACCATCCTGTGGGATGCCTTGCGGCGACCAGTACTCTTTGTCGAAGGCGTTGCCCAATACCAGAGTAGTGGTCATACCTTTGAGCGCCTGCTGCCCTTGATAACTGACGTAGAAATCATTCACACCATAGCCAGGTTGTTTGCTGTAACTGCTGCTGATATGTGTTGAGCGATCGGCAAACGTACCGACCCAACCAACAGAGAAGCCACTGTGAGCGATCGGAATATTCAGGGTGCTGGTAACGGTATCCGGGTTAATACTGGAAATATATTCCCCGGTATCGGTGTCTTTGCCGCGGGTACGGTTATAGGCCACATCAAGGCTAAACAGATCAGTGGTATATTTCGTCATCACATCCCAGCCCCAGATTTTGGCGTTCGGGACGTTATACGACATAGTTGTCGCCGCCGCGAAATCGACAGTCGTGGAGATGTAATCCTTCGCTTTGGTATCAAAGTAGCTGGCTTTAAATTCCAGGGCATCATTGGACAACATCAGGTCATCAAAACGCAGCCCAAAACCGTACTCCTGAGTTTCGTTAGTTTCCGGACGTAAGTTCGGGTTTGGCACCCAATAGTTGGTATAGAAGCGACCAATCGAGAAGTGCTTAGAATCGTTATACATTTCGCCCATCGTCGGGGCGCGGAATGCCTGGGCATATGAGCCAAATAACATCAGCCAGTTGGTCGGGTTGATAGTCATCCCCGCACGAGATGACCATTTGTCGGCATCAACATCTTTGTAGCCGTCGCTGCTACCGCGATAACTGTCATAGCGGGTTCCGCCAAGCAGAGTAATCGGCAGATCGCGTAAGGTGATCTCATCCTGTAGCCAGCCGGAGCTAAAATCGATTTTTGCTTGCGGGAAGCCCGTCGTCGCGCCGCCCGGATGTTGTTCCTGACGATAATACTCACCGCCATATGTCAGTAAGTGAGAAGCGAAACTGTCGGCAAATAGAGTGGAACGGTTCTCCAGCCTGGCTCCTTTTGTTATCTGTTCACGATACTCGCCGGAACTCCCCGTGTTTTGCGCATTAATACGGACTTCCGACCAGTAAATTTTTGCATCTGCATTTAACCAGTCGTTGCCCTGCGGGGCGAGTTTATAAGAAAGCTGCGCATCGCGTTGAATTGTTGAACGATCAACCATCGGGTTGCTGTTTTCAGAAGCCTCAACGGTCTGCGGATTTTTTGGTTCACGCGCGTCGTTGTTGTAATAACGCACTAATCCGCTCAGAGACTGGGCTGAATCAATTTGCCAGGTCCCTTTCGCCAGCATGTTATTAATGGACTCGTCATTCGGCGCGGTTTCACCATTGCTCTGGCGTAAATCACCCCGATCGCGACTGGACCAGGCCACAATACCATCCAGATTTTCAGTTCGCCCAAACGCGCTCGCGCCTAATCCCAGGCTATGGTCCCCCGTGCCACCAGTACCAAAGACACGAAAACCACTACTTTGTCCTTCCTGCAATAAATCTTTTGCATCGACCGTATCGTAGGAGATCACCCCACCCAGCGCGCCACTGCCATACAGTAATGCTGAAGGTCCGCGAACAATCTCAACACGCTTGATCAGCGCCGGATCGAGAAAAGTACCATTCAGGTGTCCGGTATCCGTTCCCTGGCGAACACCATCGACAAGAACCAGCACGCCGCGATGATCATAGCCACGCATATTTACATCCTGACCGTTGGTTCGTCCGGTACCATCAAGAGTAATTCCAGGAACATGACGCAGCAGATCGGTGGCTGAAGTAGCCGTTTGATTTTCAGGAGCGGAAGTGTCGATGACGCTGACCATCATAGGCGCTTCGAAGGAACTACGGGCATTCCCCGTTGCCGTAACGGTCATGGTTTCAGTAGCAAAAGCAAACGTTGGCAAGGTGGCAGAAACAGCCAAAGCCAACAAACTCAAACGCAACGAGGTAAATTGCGGACGTGACATAGCGATTCTCCATGAGGAAAATAAAAAATGCTGGCTGCCTGGGTTAATACCGGGGTGGCTTGCGAGAAATAAATTTATTTAAAATTCAGAGCGATAATATTCGCCGGGTGAGTTTACAGGCGTTTATATCCCATGAAATTGCCTGGTATCTCGGCAAATACGCAAAAGCACGCCCTCTTTATCAGGCAAAACGATATGCCCCATCAGGAGTGAAGAGCGCTGTGCGTTATCCCTTGCAAATGCTATGGTTTTGTTATCCATATGGTCGTGTTTTGTTAAGCGCGAACGTGATAATGAGAATTATTATCGATCAATTTTTTATGATCAAGCTTTTTTTTAACCGCCATTAACACAATAAACAGGGGGTTATGAAACCTATCCTGCGCCCTGGAAACCACTTTGTTTTTATGGTTATTCCCCCATGACCTCATCACTAAACTTTGTCGTTAACAGTGATAATTTTCTCTTCTCTTTGCTCTGCAAGCCGCGATATCTCTGGGTTCTCAGCTTTTTCCCGCGCTGAAATTTAGTCGGTAACAAGAACGTTAGCTGACGAAGTATCTTGATAAAAATCAAAAATAAATACGCTTGTAACGCCTTGCGTATTGAATCGACGGTTGTATTTCATATATAACTCAAATGATAATCATGATCATTCTCAATTTGATAAGAGTTCTCATATTATGCCAAGGATCACCACCAGGCCGTTTCTTTTTTCCCCACTGACGTTATGTATTTCAGCCGTGGCCTCTGCCGCGAAGACCGCGGTAAAACGAAAAAAATTGTTTACGGCAGTACTGGCTCTTAGCTGGGCTTTTAGCGTAACGGCTGCCGAACGTATCGTGGTCGCAGGAGGATCGCTGACGGAGCTAATCTACGCGATGGGCGCTGGCGAACGCGTGGTTGGTGTCGATGAAACGACATCTTATCCACCAGAAACCGCCAAACTGCCGCATATTGGCTACTGGAAACAACTCAGCAGCGAAGGCATTTTGTCACTTCGCCCGGATAGCGTAATTACCTGGCAGGATGCCGGGCCACAAATTGTGCTCGACCAACTACGAGCGCAGAAAGTCAACGTCGTCACCCTGCCGCGTGTGCCTGCCACCCTTGAGCAGATGTACGCCAACATTCGCCAACTGGCAAAAACGCTACAGGTTCCTGAACAAGGCGAGGCGCTGGTGACACAGATCAACCAACGCCTGGAGCGAGTACAGCAAAACGTGGCGGCCAAAAAAGCCCCGGTTAAAGCCATGTTTATTCTCTCCGCAGGCGGAAGTGCGCCACAGGTTGCCGGTAAAGGCAGCGTCGCGGACGCCATTCTTTCGCTTGCCGGAGCAGAAAACGTCGCAACCCACCAGCAGTACAAAAGCTACAGTGCAGAATCACTGATTGCGGCTAATCCAGAAGTGATTGTCGTAACCTCACAAATGGTCGATGGCGATATTAACCGGCTACGTTCTATTGCCGGAATTACCCACACTGCCGCATGGAAAAACCAGCGCATTATCACCGTTGATCAAAACCTGATTCTGGGAATGGGTCCGCGTATTGCTGATGTCGTTGAGTCTTTACACCAGCAGCTTTGGCCGCAATAAATGGATTTAAATCAGACGAATGAACACAAATAACACCCTGGATCTCACGCCACATTTTGCTTTAGACGGTGATCAGCCATTTAAAGACAGGCGCGCCATGATGCCGTTTCGTGGGGCCATTCCAGTTGCCAAAGAGCAACTGGCACAGACCTGGCAAGAGATGCTCAATCAAACGGTATCACCACGTAAGCGACTGGTTTATCTACACATTCCTTTTTGTGCAACACACTGCACGTTTTGTGGTTTTTATCAGAACCGTTTTAATGAAGATGCGTGTGCTCATTATACCGACGCCCTGATTCGTGAAATAGAAATGGAAGCGGACAGCGTATTGCATCAGTCTGCCCCCATCCACGCGGTCTATTTCGGTGGTGGCACGCCTTCCGCGCTTTCGGCACACGATTTGGCCAGAATTATCACCACATTACGAGAAAAGCTGCCACTGGCCCCTGATTGTGAAATCACTATCGAAGGCCGGGTACTGAATTTTGACGCTGAGCGAATCGATGCTTGCCTTGATGCAGGAGCAAACCGCTTCTCAATTGGTATTCAGTCGTTTAACAGCAAAATCCGTAAGAAAATGGCCCGCACCTCGGATGGCCCAACCGCCATTGCGTTTATGGAAAGCCTGGTCAAACGCGACCGTGCTGCGGTGGTCTGTGACCTTCTGTTTGGCCTGCCGGGTCAGGATGCGCAAACCTGGGGAGAAGATCTGACTATTGCCCGCGATATCGGTCTCGACGGCGTCGATCTCTATGCGCTCAATGTCCTGCCCAATACACCGCTGGGCAAAGCCGTGGAAAATGGGCGTACTACCGTGCCCTCTCCGGCAGAACGACGCGATCTTTATCTGCAAGGGTGTGACTTCATGGACGAAGCTGGTTGGCGCTGTATCAGTAACAGCCACTGGGGCCGTACCACACGCGAACGCAATCTCTATAACTTGCTGATTAAACAAGGTGCCGATTGTCTGGCCTTTGGTTCCGGAGCCGGCGGTTCGATTAATGGTTACTCCTGGATGAACGAACGCAGTCTTCAGACCTGGCATGAATCCGTCGCGGCAGGCAAAAAACCGCTGATGATGATCATGCGTAACGCCGAACGTAATGCGCAATGGCGTCATACCTTGCAGTCAGGTGTTGAAACAGCGCGTGTACCGCTGGATGAACTTACGCCACATGCCGAAAAACTCGCGCCGTTACTGGCTCAATGGCACCAAAAAGGCTTAAGCCGCGATGCTTCAACTTGCCTGCGGCTGACTAATGAAGGTCGTTTCTGGGCAAGCAATATTTTGCAGTCTCTTAATGAACTAATTCAGGTACTTAATGCGCCAACGATTGTGCGTGAAAAACCATAACAGGAGTGATTTATGAGCCATGTCTCGTTACAAGAATTTTTGAAAACGGAGCCGGACGGTACGCTGGAGGTGGTAGCCGAACAATACAACACCACACTGCTGGAAGTAGTGAGAAATCTACCCTCCTCTACCGTAGTGTCAGGCGATAAATTCGATACTGTCTGGGATACCGTCTGCGAATGGGGCAACGTCACCACGTTAGTACATACTGCCGATGTAATCCTCGAATTTAGCGGCGAACTGCCTTCGGGTTTCCATCGCCACGGCTATTTCAACCTACGCGGAAAGCACGGCATGTCCGGGCATATCAAAGCAGAAAACTGCACACATATTGCCTTGATCGAACGTAAATTTATGGGCATGGACACCGCATCCATTCTCTTTTTCAACAAAGAAGGCAGCGCAATGCTGAAAATCTTCCTCGGCAGGGATGACCATCGTCAGCTCCTGAGCGAACAAGTCAGCGCCTTCCATGCTCTGGCAGCATCGTTAAAGGAACACGCCTGATGACGCCGTGGCTACTCTTTGGCGCAGGCGGAAAAGGTGTGGGTGCCAGAACGCTTGAACTGGCGCTGGCGGAACAACGTCCGGTCGTTGCTGTCATTCGTCATGCTGATGCCGCCACGAAACTGGCGCAACAAGGCGTACAGGTTTTTACAGGCGACGCCTGTGATGCCAGCGTAGTCGCGGCTGCTTGCCGCGCAGCTGGCCCGGATGCGCTTATCATCTCAACAATGGGCGGAGCTCAGGATTATCTGGCACACAGAACAGTGATTGATGAGGCCGAAAAGGCCGGCATCAGTCGCATGATTCTGGTGACCTCTTTGGGATGTGGCGATAGCTGGCCGTTTTTATCGGAGCGGGCAAAGGCTGCGTTTGGTCAGGCGGTACGGGAAAAAACGCTGGCGGAAAGCTGGTTGCAAACCAGCCAACTTGATTACGCCATTCTCCGCCCTGGCGGTCTGCTTGATGGTGCGGCAACGGGCAAAGCACAACGGATACAAAATCAGGAGTGTCATGGTTTTGTTAACCGCGCCGATGTCGCCGCACATATCCATGAACTGGCAAATGCGCCAGCACTTAACCAGCAGGTCTACAGTCTGATTGAACCGGACCTGAAACCGGCGTGATCCCCCGGCGCGGAATCTCCGCGCCGTAATGTCGTAACGGAGTTTTGCGTGCTCAAGGATTCACTCTTTTCCGCCAGGGTCTTTATGGGGCTATCACTATTATTGCTAGCTCTGGTGCTGTTCGGTGCCAGTCAGGGAGCGTTAAAGATCAGTTTTGATGCCCTTTTTGATGAGGAATACCGCGATATCTGGCTCAATATTCGTCTACCACGGGTTTTGCTGGCGGTGCTGGTAGGTGCAGCGTTGGCAACCGCCGGGGTAATTATGCAGGGGCTTTTTCGCAACCCAATGGCTGACCCTGGATTACTCGGCGTCAGTAGCGGTTCTGCATTAATGGTTGGCGTTGCTATTGTGCTGCCCTTTTCCTTCCCAGTGGTGCTGGTGCTCTATGAGCAAATGGTGTTTGCCATTGCCGGAAGTTTAGTGGTCTGCACCATCATTTTTCTCATCACGCAGCGCCATCGCGATGGCAGCATGATGCAATTATTACTCGCCGGTATCGCCATCAATGCCCTGTGCGGCGCAGCGATCGGCATCCTGAGCTATATCGGCGATGAGCAGCAGCTACGACAACTCACATTGTGGATGATGGGCAATCTTGGACAGGCGCAATGGCCGACGTTATTGGTTGCCAGTTCATTCATCCTACCGGCCATTATTGCAACAACTTGTCTCGCCGGAACGCTGAATTTACTGCAGCTCGGTGATGAAGAAGCCCACTACCTCGGCGTGAACGTTAAGCGTAAACGCCAGCAATTATTGTTAGTGAGCTCACTGCTCGTTGGTGCCGCCGTATCGGTAAGCGGCATTATCGGCTTTATTGGCCTGGTGATCCCGCATCTGATTCGTATGACTACCGGGGCAAATCACCGCTGGCTAATCCCTTGCTCCGCCCTCGCCGGAGCCTGTTTATTGCTGATGGCAGACACGCTTGCCCGCACACTGGTACAGCCAGCAGAAATGCCCGTGGGATTATTAACCAGCCTGCTTGGTGGCCCTTATTTTATGTGGTTGATTCTGCGCAACCGGAGGATCACATGATCAGCGCCCAGAATCTGGTTTATAGCCTTCAGGGGCGGCGTCTGACTGATAATGTCTCGCTGACTTTTCCCGGTGGGGAAATTGTTGCCATTCTCGGCCCTAATGGTGCGGGAAAATCTACGCTGCTTCGCCAGTTAACCGGCTATCTTCAACCTGATAGCGGCGAATGTCGGTTGTTTAATAAGCCATTAAATGAATGGTCGATTACTGAACTGGCGAAACACCGGGCCGTGATGCGTCAAAATAGCCACATGGCGTTTCCATTCAGCGTACAAGAAGTTATCCAGATGGGGCGGCATCCGCATCGTACTGGTAATCAGGATAATGAAACAGCACAAATAATGGCGTTATGTGACTGTCAGGCGTTAGCAAACCGCGACTATCGGCAATTATCCGGTGGTGAACAACAGCGCGTGCAATTAGCGCGCCTGCTGGTGCAACTCTGGGAACCAACTCCCTCACCGAAATGGTTATTTCTTGATGAACCAACTTCGGCGCTGGATATTCACCATCAGCAGCACTTGTTTCGTTTATTACGCCAGCTAGTTCACGAACGGCAGTTCAATGTTTGCTGCGTATTGCACGATCTAAATCTTGCCGCGCGTTATGCAGACCGTGTTGTATTAATGCAAAAAGGAAAGGTTATCGCAAATGGTAAACCGCAGGACGTATTGACACAGCAGGCGCTGACAATGCTCTACGGCGCGGATATTACCGTACTTAAAGATCCTGCCAACCATTCACCACTGATCGTCCTCGATCATTAAAACCAACAGGAGTACCGCTCTGGTACTCCTGCGAATAAATAACTATATAGATTAGCTAATTGAAACGCCTTTCACCCCTGCCATACCTTTTAATAATCGCAACAGATCTTCTATCGACGTCGTGGCATGAAGCTGGATATCAATGGCGACCACTTCATGATCTTCATTTTCCTGCAACGAAACTAAATCCGTTTTTATTTTTTGCTGCTTAAACCAGTCGAGCATTGATACCGTATTACCGTTCACTAATGTCAGCTGTAAATGGTAATTTTTATTCATCAGGCGGAAGGTTAATTGATGGAAGACTTCCAGCACCAGTAAGGTCATCACTGAACCATAAATGCCCAGTTCGTACATACCGCTACCAATAACCATACCAATGGCGGCGGTCACCCAGATATCCGCTGCCGTCGTCAGACCTACAATATTTTGGTTACGAACGAGAATGTTACCTGCACCGATAAACCCGACGCCCGTCACCACCTGAGCAGCAATACGGCTGGGGTCCAGTCCGACGTGATCTAAAGACAGCACGTCAGCAAAACCATATTTCGAAACAATCATAAACAGGGCGCTTCCCATGCCAATTAATACATGTGTGCGTAACCCTGCTCCTTTGCCGCGCATTTGCCTTTCCATGCCAATAGCGCCACAGGCAATTGCTGCGAGTATAAGACGTATAATAAATTCTGCTGTCATATAAAAATGCAAAAAGGAGCAGCAAGATGGCTCAACTTGCTACTCCTTTTTACTTGTGCCCCATTAATTCGGCAAGTCATTAGATGCTTGATTTTTGAAAGTATACAAATTTTTCTGCGGATTTTTTTTGCAGTATTCGATCACTTTAGGAATTTGAGTAAGATCGGTTTCATTTAAAGTAACAGTATCACCACCTTTATAAACTGTTTCTTCATGCAGCATCCACCACGCAACCGGTGTCATTGCTTTTGGATTCAGATCAATAAATTCCTGGCAAGTCATATCTTTAGCGGATTCATTGGCTGCCAGCGCAGATTGTGCGTTCACCAGTGACAAAGCCGCTACAGCGCCCATAAAAATAAACGCTTTACGGAGAGATGAAATATTCATTTTGTAACCCATTCAATATAGAGATTAAATATGAACAGAAGGAATAGCTGCTTTTGAAGAAGGTATTCCTACCTGTTCAATATGCAAGGAAGTACGATGTAACGTATTCCCGGAATTACATATCTTTCTTAACTTTGTCCCATTCGCTTTTAACTTTATCTTTAAAGTTGGCTTGTTTATCCTGAGTACAAGCCTGAACGATCGCTGGGGTTACGGTTGCAATACCCTGAACATCTAAAACCGCATCTTCTGGTTTATCTTTATTGTTCAGTGCTTCAGCAAAACCAACTGCAGTTGGCTGGAAGGATTCGTCCACAGCCAGAAAATCTTCACAGGTCCAGGTGTTGACCGGTTTTTTGTTATCAGCTGCTTTTTGTGCATCCGCTGCATTGCTCACCACTGGCAGAAGAAGCAGACCACCAAGAATAACGCCTAATACTTTTTTCATCGTAATATCCTCAACTATAAAGTGAAAGAGCCGTCACGAATTAATTTCGACACTGAGGTTATAACCTGGTTTTCTGTATATGTCATGTTGATGGAAAATATCAAAATCAGATATTTTTATTTTAATACAATGAGTTACAGATGCATCTGATACTGTAATTAGGAAATTTTTATTAAATCGACTGCATTCTTAGACGCGTTTTTGGCATAGATTGATAGCAGGGGATTTTCTTCTTAATTTTATAGGGTGGTTCTATGTTATATATAGATAAGGCAACAATTTTGAAGTTTGATCTGGAGATGCTTAAAAAACATCGCAGAGCAATCCAGTTTATTGCCGTGCTGCTGTTTATCGTCGGGTTGCTGTGTATCAGTTTTCCGTTCGTCTCTGGCGATATTTTAAGCACAGTAGTGGGTGCATTATTAATCTGCTCGGGTATTGCGCTTATTGTCGGGTTATTCAGCAACCGCAGTCATAATTTCTGGCCGGTATTATCCGGTTTCCTCGTCGCAGTCGCCTATTTATTGATCGGCTATTTCTTCATCCGCGCACCAGAGCTGGGCATTTTTGCCATTGCGGCATTTATTGCCGGTTTGTTCTGTGTGGCAGGGGTTATTCGCCTGATGAGTTGGTATCGTCAGCGTTCAATGAAAGGCAGTTGGCTACAGCTCGTTATTGGTGTGCTGGATATCGTCATTGCCTGGATATTCCTTGGTGCTACGCCGATGGTTTCTGTAACGCTGGTTTCCACACTAGTGGGAATTGAACTGATATTTAGCGCCGCTAGCCTGTTCAGCTTCGCCAGTTTGTTTGTTAAAAAGCAATAATTATCCCTATTGCCACCTGGATCATAGTCACTTGATGTGACTATGATCCAATTAATACTCTCTCCGCTACACAGCATTTTAGATCAATTGCGCGCTATCATTGAAATAATTACCTGCTGATGAGTATTTCAACCTACTGAATTTTATCTGATTTTTTTCATTGCATGGCAAATTAGCCATTTCAAACATTATCATGGCTGATATTTTCCGTAGTCAGGTTTAATGTTTTAAAAGTGCTGTGGGAAAGTGAACAAAGAGTTCCGTAAACGTTGATGCTATGGGCGGTTAAATAAGTAATCCGGGTTCATTTTTTTGCAACTGGCGTTGATTACATTGCATAAATATCCGTGTCTCCAGACGCTATATAAAAACCTGAAGACATGAATGAGTTATTTACTCAGGTAATTTCAATGCGTTAAAAGAAAGCTGGCAATCCAATTGCCAGCTTAAGTCGAAACAAGGAGACTCGATATTTAAATCGGATTACATTTTAACTTTAGTAATATTCTTCAGAGATCACAAACTGGTTATTGATAACTTATTCTTGGGCAGTAATCCGCAAACGTTAATTTTTTGTTTGCAGTTTACAATCTGATAACAACCAGGAATTTTACTTAGGATCAATATATGGAGTGCGTGATGGATAAATCTGAAGTATTGATTAGTGTTAATAGACGTATTAGTTCACGAAGGGCAAGGTTCTTATAGGCGTTTACTATATTGAACAACGATTCGGACAGGGATGTAAATAATGAAAAGGATGACATGTTCGAAACGATAACGGCTAAGGAGCAAGTTATGATTTTTCTCATGACGAAAGATTCTTTTCTTTTACAGGGCTTTTGGCAGTTGAAAGATAATCACGAAATGATAAAAATCAATTCCCTGTCAGAGATCAAAAAAGTAGGTAATAAACCCTTCAAGGTTATCATTGATACCTATCACAACCATATCCTTGATGAAGAAGCGATTAAATTTCTGGAGAAATTAGACGCCGAGAGAATTATTGTTTTGGCACCTTATCACATCAGTAAACTAAAAGCTAAAGCGCCTATTTATTTTGTCAGCCGCAAAGAAAGTATCAAAAATCTTCTTGAGATTACTTATGGTAAACACTTGCCCCATAAGAATTCACAATTATGTTTTTCACATAATCAGTTCAAAATTATGCAGCTGATTCTGAAAAACAAAAACGAAAGCAATATCACGTCAACGCTCAATATTTCGCAACAAACATTAAAGATTCAGAAATTCAACATTATGTACAAGCTGAAACTAAGACGTATGAGCGACATCGTCACCCTGGGTATCACATCTTATTTTTAGTCAGGACATAATTAACTGAAAATGATGGCAGGCATGAAGAGGGATGCAGATGCTGATTTCATTATCCCCGGTGATGACTAAAGGAGAGGCGAAAACGACTTTATTCCCCTGGTATGTGTATCCACCAGTAGAACCCTTCGTTGCCCGAATGCTGGCAGGAACTGTTGGCAGAACGGCAACATTTTTTTTGTCGTTGACCTCACCATGTCGATCACTGTGCTTGCATCCCATCTTACTGGCTGACAACCCCACTATGCCGCTGGTCTGTAAATCCCTCATACCTCTCCTCGCGCGCAATTTAAAGAACCGTTATATCTCAAGAATTTTCAGGGACTAAAATGAACAGAAGAAGAAAACTGTTAATACCGTTGTTATTCTGCGGCGCGATGCTCACCGCCTGCGATGACAAATCGACGGAAAACGCCGCCGCCATGACGCCTGAGGTCGGTGTCGTCACACTCTCCCCCGGTTCGGTCAATGTGTTGAGCGAATTGCCTGGTAGAACCGTTCCTTATGAAGTTGCCGAGATACGCCCTCAGGTGGGCGGTATTATCATTAAACGCAACTTTATCGAAGGCGATAAAGTGAACCAGGGCGATTCGCTGTATCAGATTGATCCTGCGCCTTTACAGGCCGATCTAAACTCCGCCAAAGGCTCGTTGGCGAAAGCACTCTCAACCGCCAGCAATGCCCGCATCACCTTTAACCGCCAGGCATCATTGCTGAAGACCAACTACGTTAGCCGTCAGGATTACGACACCGCGCGCACCCAGCTGAATGAAGCAGAAGCCAATGTCACCGTCGCCAAAGCGGCTGTTGAACAGGCGACGATCAATCTGCAATACGCGAATGTCACCTCGCCGATTACGGGCGTCAGCGGGAAATCGTCGGTGACCGTCGGCGCACTCGTTACCGCTAATCAAGCCGATTCACTGGTTACCGTGCAACGTCTGGACCCGATTTATGTCGATCTCACGCAGTCGGTGCAGGATTTTTTGCGCATGAAAGAAGAGGTCGCCAGTGGACAAATCAAACAGGTTCAGGGCAGTACGCCAGTACAGCTCAATCTGGAAAATGGTAAACGTTACAGCCAGACCGGCACGCTGAAATTCTCCGACCCGACGGTGGATGAAACCACGGGCTCCGTGACGTTACGGGCGATTTTCCCCAACCCAAATGGTGACTTGCTGCCAGGTATGTATGTCACGGCATTAGTGGATGAAGGTAGCCGCCAGAATGTATTACTGGTGCCGCAGGAAGGCGTCACCCACAACGCCCAGGGTAAAGCAACGGCGCTCATTCTGGATAAAGACGATGTTGTGCAGCTACGCGAAATTGAAGCCAGCAAAGCCATCGGCGACCAGTGGGTTGTCACCTCTGGCTTGCAGGCTGGCGATCGGGTGATCGTTTCCGGTTTGCAACGTATTCATCCGGGTATCAAAGCACGTGCAATTTCCTCCAGCCAGGAAAACGCCAGCACCGAATCGAAACAATAACGTTGCAGGCTTAAGGGGACTTTCATGGCTAACTATTTTATTGATCGCCCGGTTTTTGCCTGGGTACTTGCCATTATTATGATGCTTGCAGGTGGTCTGGCGATCATGAACTTACCGGTTGCGCAATATCCGCAGATTGCGCCACCAACCATTACCGTCAGCGCAACCTATCCGGGTGCCGATGCGCAAACGGTAGAAGACTCGGTCACTCAGGTGATTGAGCAAAATATGAATGGGCTTGATGGCCTGATGTACATGTCTTCAACCAGCGATGCGGCGGGTAATGCCTCCATCACTCTGACCTTTGAGACGGGGACATCGCCTGATATCGCGCAGGTTCAGGTGCAAAATAAACTGCAACTCGCTATGCCTTCATTACCTGAAGCGGTGCAGCAGCAGGGTATTAGCGTCGATAAGTCGAGCAGTAATATCCTGATGGTAGCGGCGTTCATTTCTGATAACGGCAGTCTCAACCAGTACGATATCGCGGACTATGTAGCGTCTAATATCAAAGACCCGCTAAGCCGTACCGCGGGCGTTGGTAGCGTACAACTCTTTGGTTCCGAGTATGCCATGCGTATCTGGCTGGACCCGCAAAAACTCAATAAATACAACCTGGTACCTTCCGATGTTATTTCCCAGATTAAGGTGCAAAACAACCAGATTTCTGGTGGTCAACTGGGTGGCATGCCACAGGCGGCAGACCAGCAACTGAACGCCTCGATCATTGTGCAGACGCGTCTGCAAACGCCGGAAGAATTTGGCAAAATCCTGTTGAAAGTTCAGCAAGATGGCTCGCAAGTGCTGCTGCGTGATGTCGCCCGCGTCGAACTTGGGGCGGAAGATTATTCCACCGTGGCGCGCTATAACGGCAAACCTGCTGCCGGTATCGCCATCAAACTGGCTACCGGAGCAAACGCCCTGGATACCTCGCGAGCGGTGAAAGAGGAGCTGAACCGTTTATCGGCTTATTTCCCCGCAAGCCTGAAGACGGTTTATCCTTACGACACCACACCGTTTATCAAAATTTCTATTCAGGAAGTTTTCAAAACGCTGGTTGAGGCTATCATCCTCGTCTTCCTGGTCATGTATCTGTTTTTGCAGAATTTCCGAGCCACAATCATCCCGACGATTGCCGTACCGGTGGTTATTCTCGGGACGTTTGCGATCTTGTCGGCGGTCGGTTTCACCATCAACACCCTCACCATGTTCGGGATGGTGCTGGCGATAGGGTTGTTGGTGGATGACGCCATCGTGGTGGTGGAGAACGTCGAGCGTGTCATTGCGGAAGATAAGCTACCGCCGAAGGAAGCAACGCATAAATCCATGGGGCAGATCCAACGTGCGCTGGTCGGGATTGCCGTTGTGCTTTCCGCAGTGTTTATGCCGATGGCCTTTATGAGCGGTGCAACCGGGGAGATCTACCGACAGTTCTCCATCACGCTGATCTCCTCGATGCTGCTTTCAGTATTTGTCGCAATGAGCCTGACCCCTGCCCTGTGCGCCACCATTCTGAAAGCCGCGCCGGAAGGCGGTCACAAACCTAACGCCCTGTTCGCACGCTTCAACACGCTGTTTGAAAAATCAACTCAGCACTATACCGATAGCACCCGCTCACTGTTGCGTTGTACCGGTCGCTACATGGTGGTCTACCTGCTGATTTGCGCCGGGATGGCGGTGCTGTTCCTGCGTACGCCGACCTCTTTCTTACCAGAAGAGGATCAGGGGGTATTTATGACCACCGCGCAGTTACCTTCCGGTGCAACCATGGTTAACACCACGAAAGTGCTGCAACAGGTGACTGATTATTATCTGACAAAAGAGAAAGATAATGTTCAGTCGGTGTTTACCGTTGGCGGCTTTGGCTTCAGTGGCCAGGGGCAAAACAACGGTCTGGCGTTTATCAGCCTCAAGCCGTGGTCTGAACGTGTCGGCGAGGAAAACTCAGTTACCGCGATCATTCAGCGGGCAATGATTGCGCTAAGCAGTATCAATAAAGCCGTCGTCTTCCCGTTCAACTTACCCGCGGTGGCTGAACTGGGTACCGCATCAGGTTTTGATATGGAACTGCTGGACAACGGTAACCTGGGGCACGAAAAACTGACCCAGGCGCGAAACGAGCTGTTATCACTGGCTGCGCAATCGCCGAACCAGGTTACCGGGGTACGCCCGAACGGCCTGGAAGATACGCCAATGTTCAAAGTTAACGTCAATGCCGCGAAAGCCGAGGCAATGGGCGTGGCGCTGTCCGATATCAACCAGACAATTTCCACCGCCTTCGGCAGCAGCTACGTGAACGACTTCCTCAACCAGGGACGGGTGAAAAAAGTGTATGTCCAGGCAGGCACGCCGTTCCGTATGTTGCCGGATAACATCAACCAGTGGTATGTACGCAACGCCTCTGGCACGATGGCACCGCTTTCTGCCTATTCGTCTACCGAATGGACCTATGGTTCGCCGCGACTGGAACGCTACAACGGTATCCCGTCAATGGAGATTTTAGGAGAAGCGGCGGCCGGGAAAAGTACCGGTGACGCCATGAAATTTATGGCAGACCTGGTCGCTAAACTTCCGGCAGGCGTCGGCTACTCATGGACCGGACTGTCTTATCAGGAAGCGTTATCCTCAAACCAGGCTCCCGCGCTGTATGCCATTTCACTGGTCGTGGTGTTCCTCGCCCTTGCCGCACTTTATGAGAGCTGGTCAATTCCGTTCTCGGTGATGTTGGTTGTACCGTTAGGCGTCGTTGGCGCATTACTGGCCACCGATCTGCGCGGCTTAAGTAATGACGTCTACTTCCAGGTTGGTTTGCTGACTACCATCGGGCTTTCCGCCAAGAACGCCATCCTGATCGTCGAATTTGCCGTTGAGATGATGCAGAAAGAAGGGAAAACGCCGATAGAGGCGATCATCGAAGCGGCGCGAATGCGTTTACGCCCAATCCTGATGACCTCTCTGGCCTTTATTCTCGGCGTGCTGCCGCTGGTAATCAGTCATGGTGCCGGTTCCGGCGCGCAAAACGCGGTAGGTACCGGCGTGATGGGCGGGATGTTTGCCGCAACAGTGCTGGCCATTTACTTCGTTCCAGTCTTTTTCGTTGTAGTGGAACATCTCTTTGCCCGCTTTAAAAAAGCGTAACGTGTAAATGAGAGTAAGGTTGAACGTGAGGGTTCAGCCTTACTCTTTCCTGCTAACCATTCACCACTCAACAACCAGCTGACCGTCAGGAATACCAGGCTTAGTACACAGCACTGAAAGTAGAAGCCACTCCAGCCATTCGTCATCAATTTGAACAGCACAATACTGACCCACATTCCCGTAATCGTATGAATTGTCAGCTTAATAATCCCAAACATGCCGAGTCTTTTCCTCCTGAAAATACCTATACCGCCTGGCTAACTACGAAAGAGATCTTGCCGGTAGCCCGGAAGAGATCATCAGGAAAGAGTTTCACATGAAGCAGGTGCGAGATCCTGACCAATATTCAAATACGAAATAGGTCAGGAGAAGGTACCCGGAGAATGTTGCGCAAACTGATGTGGCGTTACACCATAATATTGTCGAAATGTGTTTATAAAGTACGACGTACTGCTATACCCACATTTTTCTGCAATAGTATGTAGAGGAATTTGACGTAACTCGAGTAATCGTCTGGCCATCGACATCCTGGAGGCGAGTAATATTTTACTGAAACAGGTATTTTCATCCTGCAACTTTTTTTTGATGAGACTCTCGCTGGTATACATTCTTTCCGCGATATCGCGTAGATACCAACGTTTAGCGATATCAAAGCTAATAAGGCGTTCAACTTTTCCTGAAACAGTACTGATACTATTGAAAAGTAAGGGGATAAGTTCTTTCTTATGAGAAAACATTGATAAACAGGAAAGGTAAAGCATCTTGCTCATTATCGGCGAATTTACCCCGGATTCATTGAAACTATCAAAAATCGCCGTCACCAGAGGCATGGGGGGGGACTGGTTAATTAACAAACGGTCTTTGCTATGTAACCCTAAATTGCGTGGTAGCTGACGAATATTTTGTAAGTAATGGCAAATTGTCAGCTCATCGATATCCAGCCGTCGCGTATCCGGTGAACAAAACGCAAAATCATCTGCCAAATTTTTATCCAGCAGTAGAATACTTTCGTTGTGCAACGATATTTTTTGCTGTTCATGATGAATATCCAATGAACGACGAACGAGGATCACCGAGCAGACATGAGTCATGACTATCCCTTATATTTCATTACTGCGATTATTTCAATTTCAGTATACTAATGAAATGACGCCAGACTGTTTCTTAGTGCAAAAACTGCCATATTTGGTAGGACCAAAATTTATCCACAAAGTAGTTTTGCATAACAGTTAATTGATAATAAGTAAATGCAACACCAATATATTTTCACACAGCGTATAGCTTATGTTTATAAAAAAATGGCTGATCTTATTTCCAGTAAAAGTTATATTTAACTTACTGAGAGCACAAAGTTTCCCGTGCCAACAGGGAGTGTTATAACGGTTTATTAGTCTGGAGACGGCAGACTATCCTCTTCCCGGTCCCCTATGCCGGGTTTTTTTTATGTCTGAGTAAAACTCTATAATCTTATTCCTTCCGCAGAACGGTCAGTGCCGTAAAAATTCCCTTGTGCAACAATACTTGCCACCGAGTCACGGTTCGGCAATTCTTGTGCCGATCGCTCCTGATACTCTGTGGGCGTCATCCCATAATAATTTCGAAAAACGTAAATGAAATACGACACGCTGTGATAACCACAGGACACTGCGACTCTTTTAATTGAAAACCCATGTATAACAATAAGTTGTAAAGCACGTTGCATTCTACACTCAGTAAGCAACTGTGAATATGACGTACCTTCTTCGCGCAATTTTTTCTTTAACAGGCTTGAACTCATCAACAGCTCGCTGGCGATTTGGGCTAATGTCCACTCATGGGCGATATTATTATTGATGACCGTACAAACTCGTGTTCGCATGTTCGGTTGCAAAACGTTCAGAAGCAGCGGTATAAACTGCTCGTCCTCCAGGAAAACAGATAACAACGCAAAGATTAATGCTCTTTTACGGAGCATTTCTGCATAGCGCAGATTCTTATTCTGCGATAGTTGCGCAACCTCCTGAAAAACAGGAATATCTCTGGTACAGTGATGAACGAGTAACGAAGGAACTTTTTTATGTGCATGAAGATTTAATGCCTCCTCCTTGAGCATCGGGAGAAATAATGAAAGCGTGTCCCTTGAAACTAATACAAAATTCTCGACACACTTATCCACTTGAATTTGACTTGCATCCGCAAAAACCAGTTCACCGCCATTAAAATAGCGATATTCACCATTAACCATGGTGAGAATATATTTATGTCTTGCGTACGCAATTAGACAATTACCATGTAGTGATTGCATAGTCGGCTTAATATTACATAAACATATTACTGTTTATTAATGTAGCACGCCGCCCTCTTAAGTCAAATTGATTGATAAATAAATTTAAACGAAGCGGGAAAACAGGATGATGATGTGTGATGATAGTCGGGCTGGATAACTGGATTTATAATACAAAAAAAGGCGTTAAAAACGCAGGGAAATTATTAGTAAGCAAATAATCCCTTATTGTGATATTAAACGGTCTCGCCACCCTTAATAACATTCATATAACATATATCTTATCAACACGATGAATAAACAGCCAATATATTATTGCATGAATAAGTAACCGAATGCCCCACCTGTTTTTTAAGGTCGGGGCATTCGGTTTTTACAAAATTATGTTATCAGGTGTGTTTAAAGCTGTTCTGCTGGGCTATACCCTGCAGTTTCGGGTGATCGCTGAGGTATTTCAGGGAGGCTTTGTAGTCTTCCAGTAACAGTTCAGCAAAGTCCATTTCGAAGCCACGACGGCACATAATGCGCATCACCACGATGTCAGTGGCTTCACCGCCGAGAGTGAAGGCCGGAACCTGCCAGCCGCGCAGGCGCAGACGTTCAGAGAGGTCGTAGAGGGTGTATCCCGGGTCTTCACCATCTTTCAGTTTGAAGCAAACCGCCGGGATGCCTTCGTCCGGGCGACCGGTACAGATGAACTCATACGGCCCCAGTTTGGCGATTTCATCCGCCAGATAAGCGGCAACCTGGTAGGAAGCGTTCTGTACTTTGGTATAGCCTTCACGACCGAGGCG
>NZ_PTRH01000024.1:0-45183 GCF_002965045.1 Escherichia sp. MOD1-EC6300
GGTATTAAAGCCTCATTCAGCAGTTCGTTAAGCGGGCATCTCGGGGTGGGGTATAGCCATGGTGCCGGTGTGGAATCCCCGTGGAACGCGGTGGCTGGTGTGAACTGGTCGTTCTGACCATCAACGAAAAAGCCCACATCTGTGGGCTTTCATATCACCAGGAGCCGCGGCTCCTTTGCGTATCCTTTTATGTCTCCTCACCGTCTGGTCGGTGTCTTGCTGAGACTTCTAACTTCCTGTTTTTGTTGGTGTTGTCCTTGTACCGTCCAATCATGATTGCTGGCGTCTCTGTAATTAGTTATGTAATAACATGATAAATAAATGGTTATTTGATTTAATAATAATTTAGGGTGCTAAAAAGGAACCATTAAATCTAAACTATCTGGTATTGCCGCATTTCTTATCAACCATATGATGGGCAAGATAGCACAACCATCAGTTCAGCTACCATCAGGGAGTTGAATTCAAAGTCATCACAACAAAACCCTCTCTGTTTGCTATAAACGAGATGAAGATTGGTATTGCCACCACTACCGTATCAATCAGGGCGAAAGGTTGAGCTAAAGAGGGTAAAGCTCGACCTCACGTCTTAGAAAATGCTGTCCTTCAAACATGATTAGTGCAGAATTTAAACTGATTACTCGTAATGCCCTAATAAATATGAATATTTTAAAATAGGTTAAAACAGCCAAACTTATAGCACTTTTTGCTAAAGTCCTTAAAGCCTCGTCCTGTCACCTCATCCACGCTGCTCTTCGCCATCTGTGTAAAAAATGCTCAATAACGAAATAATTCCGGCAAAGCAGGTGTTGATTGTCATACGCGATATTCGAATAATAACTCCATCAAAACAACAATGGAGAAATATATGGCAGTAAGAAGATTTATTCGTTTACCTGAAGTTATCAACAGAACTGGCTATGGCAAAACATGGATTTATCACCTTATCAAGCGGGGTGAATTCCCTGAACCTATAAAGACTGGTGCAAGAACAATAGCATTTATTGAAAGTGAGATTGATGAATGGATTGAAGCTATTATTCGAAACTCACGCCAGAACGCAGCATAAAAACAGAAATAGGATCTCGTGTCGAACAGATATCTGTTCGCTCAGGGAATCTTATTACCCTAAACAATAATGGAGAAGAGTATGAAGATAGAACTTATTACGACAAAACAGTTTATTGAACAAGCCGAATGTTATTTCAGGAACTATATAGACGGATTGCGGAGGAATGCACCAGATGATTTTTATTATTTTCTCAACAATAAATACAATATGAATGACATTATGGAAAGTATCATTAAAAAAACGAGATATCATTTTTATGATGACACAGAAGAAGGTAAAAGGAATCGGATTTATGGAGAAGTAAGCCACAGTAAGGTAAAGCAACACCTTCGTCAGCTTTGGATTGTCTATAAATGTGTATACCGCTAATACTTATACAAATATTTTGCTATTCCAATATTAAACTAAATAGGAAATAAAAATGAATACATTTAAAAATAAATCTACTGAAATCTTTTATGTTGTGTCCTTGCATATCTACGCGGAGCTTTTTAACTCAAAGGATAAAACGACCAGCAATATGATTATAACGCATGTAATGGATCATGAGTTTGTCTGTAGGCTAATCGATCTGGCGATGAGAAATGCTGAGAAGCATCTTCTGAAAAAAGCATGGAAAAAGAACGCTGCTGAAAAACTGTCTGAGGTGGATTTTAAAGGGGTTAAGCAGGCATTAGCTAAAATGCATTACACTGTTCTGGCGGAATCAATATGTTGATATGTTCTGACGTCTATCGGCCCCTTCTTGGGGCTGATAATCGGATGATTAAGGTGCTATTCTGCGGCGAGCTTTGTTTTGCTGCTGTTCAATGGTTGAGGCTATGGTCGATAGTTGCTCAAGACTCTGTTCAATTGAACGCTGGAACGCAACAGCGGCTTCAGTACGTTGTTTTATGACCAAGGCTACTATTTCTTCATCGCTCTTTTCTGAAATGGCCTTACGGTATAATACGCGTTCGTTAAATAAATCGAGATTACCAGTTGGTCTCGCTGATGTATTAGCTTTTGAACTGCTGATGGGATTTAACTCGTCAATAAAGTATTCAATAAGAGATTCTCTCTTCTTTTCAAGTCTGCGAAGTTCGGTATGTGCAGATTTAAATTTCTGAGCCTTAACTAATGGAATATCATCGGAACGCAGTTTGCGATATTCATTTCTTTATTCTTCTATCGAAATATGATTTTATAGTTCTTTGACTGTATTTACACATTCGATTAAATCACTGTTGTCTGTTTTTACTTTTCTCATAAGAAATACCTCGTAAATAAAATGGTTGATATATTTATATTACGAGATATGGTGTTAGTGTCAAATTAGCTCTTTAGCTCTCTTGGCAAGAAAATACCTTTAATGCAATCGTAGTTTATTACGGTGATTTTTTTAACCTGTTTCCCGCTGGTAATTAATTTTTATTATTCACTGGTTTCTTTTTTTCCTTCAAGTAATAAGTTTTCATGAAAGTCAAACGATCACCATTAAACATATAGTCTGGATTAATAAAATAATAGTTTTGTATCATGGTCTCAGCAATAAATTTCTTGTCAGCAAGTTCTTTCATCCCTTTGAAATATGTCGTTCTTGATATTTTTACAATCTCTTGATCAACAATATCGAATGACATTAATATCGTATCTGTATCTTTATTGTCTCTAATAGCAAGATACAGTATCTTAAATACTTTCTTACCTGATGAGGATAAACCCTCAATAGCTGATACGCCATCCACATAAAGTTTCACGAACTGTGTCTTGTCTACTTCCATTGACTGAAAGAAACCACCATGTCCAACCTGTTCTCCTGTATTTTCATTTACTACGGCTAAGCGATCTTTTCCTGTTGTGATACGTCTGATACCTGTTTTTGTATGTATATTTGTATCATTAAGGAATGGGTTTTTTACATGGCGAGGTAGACCTCTTCTTGATTTCTTTACTTCCGTTTGTATTTTATTTTCTATCATGATATTTACTCCTTTATTTTTTTAGTTATACATTTAAGTAAATACTATATTTTGTGTGCAAGTCAATACTTAAAATTTATATTTTTTAAAATAACTAACACTTGATGTTTTTACGTATAAAACTTGTAGTGCTACAGAATATATACAAATAACACTTTATTATTTTTATTTGAGAATAGTTATCAACTTAAGTACCGGGATTCGGGACTTTAACTCCCGAGAGTGCGTACTTTGTTTTAAGCTATAGCTGGCTTGAGAGCAGTTTTCTTCTTCATTATTCAAATAGCGAAGCTTTGGATGACATTTTAAAGAATGTAATATTGAAAATAGTTCTTCTTTTTAGTTTATTGGTGCCTTATCAAAATGGCACCAGTGGTGTTATCTGTTTTATTTTTCCGACTATGTTATTACAGCGAAGTGATTGTGTGGAACAATCACGAATCGCTGCTTTTATTGTGAGAGCTTAATTAATTTTTCTTTTACTTTATATGCGTCTTCGACGCGATCTTTTTTTGGATAAATCCATCATTAACAGGGGCAAGCCCTGTCCAGCAAAGTGATTGTCGGCAACAATCACGAAATGCTGCTACTAAAGATATAGTTTTCCTATACGTTTAAGAGCAAATGCTATATGTCAGATGGGGAATGCTATGTTTAAACATAGGATCTGAATTAAAAGTTAAAAGGAAAATAGATCTAACTATGTTCGAATACATTCGCTTATTACCTCATAGTAGTAAAATAAAATACAAAATGTCAGTTTTAGGGCGTAGCCGTGCGTAAGCATAGAGATAAATATCTTTTCAAAAAGAAGTTTAAAAATAATAAGTAAAAGCATGAAGAAAACACAGATATATTTGATTTTTACGCTTACGATAGAGTATTAAGCAGTAATAAATAAAAAAGGGAAAACACAATGAACAATATCAAAATGATTACGCTCTTCTATCCCCATGAAAAAACACCATTTATGATCTGTATTGTAAACAAAGTAGAAGATACAGAACTTGGATTGAAATTAACTCTTGAAAACGGCAACAACATTTGTGTCAATAATTATAGTCATTATCTGTTATCAGAGTCTGTAAATCGTTGTAATAAAGAAAGGTTAAAGAGTATTTATATTCGCTTGGTTTCAGAACTCACGCAGATGAGTGAAGAAACTATAAAATCGCAGATGTTTTAAAAGTTATATTGAACATAATAAATATTTTTGATATTACGGTCAGTTGCATGGTATTAAATAAAAGAATAACAGGAAAAATATCATGCGAAAAATAAAAACAAAAATCTACTTGCCTACAGCTTTAACAGGAAACATGGATAAACACTATATCCCTGTTCTAGAGGATTTAAGAAAAGCGATATACAGCGACAGAATGTTATCAAGGCTTGCAGATAACGGTAGTATTGTTATCCATAGTTCAGTTGGGTATCCGGTTGCTAAATACAAAAACACGGGGATTAGCATAGGTATAGAACCATTGAATCCAATGATAAGACAAGATCTGACTCTTGGATATATCGTGGTCGTCAGAAACGGGAAATCATCACAGGAGATTAATGGTTTACTTAACAGGTCATTGCCAAAAGCAATAAGCACTTTTAAGGATCACATCAATGAATATGAAGCAGTAAAAAGTAAAATGCGACAACAAACTATGATCTGGTAAAATATTTAATCTGATAACTTCAGGAGGAGGATGAGCGATGGAAGGTAAGTTAATTTTTTGTTCCGATGCAATACTACGGTTTCAGTCCGATTACGATGAAACCGCTGCCGTTCCATTGCTATCCATCCAGAACGTCATAGCCGATACCGATCCGTTCTTTCTTCTCCGTTTCTTCCACCATACCGTTCTGATTGAAGAAGGAACAACGCTGGCAAGTATCTTTCTGGCAATAGAACCGTGGAAGGCTTTGTTAGCGGCTTATCTGGACAGAGATGTTGGTGCTTATATAGATGAGGTAAGAAAACCGTCCGGGCCAACGACATGGGATATTGAATGGATTGGGATTGATCGTCGTAGCATGGTTTACCGCGCTTATAAACGTCAGGAGATGCAGGATGGAGAGGATTTTTCTGACTATTTAAACCGGGAACGCGTTCTGACCGATGAATTTGAAATTGAAAGTGGCTGTGAGGCTTCTGGCTACATTAAAGGTGATAAAGAACGCTGGAGCATCAGTGGTGATGTTCACGAGATAAAGAATCTGCCTGTAATCCTCTATAGCAAACAGACATTGATGACTTCACCGAAAGACGGTTTGCTGAAGAAAAACGTATCGGGTGTGAAGAGTTCCAAGCACAGTTGCTTCGTTTATGGCGATACCTCGTTTTCATTGAGAGAGGTTATGGAAGCCATCTACATTAGCGGGCTGTTCTTCTATGCGCCAAGAGACGCCGCCAGTAGTCTTGATGCGCTGAAAGCGAGTGTGGCTGGACTGGAAGACGAACTGACCGAGGTGCCTGAAACAGAATCGGATAATAATGAAACAGATGAAGAACCTACCATCGTCGTAGCCGACGGTGCTTTTGATTCGCTCGCTGCTCACATGGAGTCTGAAAAAGCGGAGTGGCAATACATTAAGAAGTTGTGCCAGCAAGATAGCGAGCTGCCCATACGTATTGGTAGTATCAGAATAGCTGAGCCTGCGGAGCTATGTATTGGCGGGAAAATCTTACATGAATAGGTACAGGCAACAGTTAGCATTGTGGTGAAAGGATATGGTGTATGTTTGCTCACTTTTTTGTGTTATCTCCTGATCAACCCTATGTCGACTATGGTAAAATTCCCAACTTTAACACCAACGTAGCAAGTGTTTTATGAGCGCGTAGTCAACCAGTAAGGACATTGAATTGAACATTAACGCAACACCAGTATTAATTACACTTGTCTACGAAGCGCTTTTAAGATCCTTTTGGCGTAAACCCGCACTCAAAAAATTTTTGTTATCGTCGCATATTTCTGAAAGCTTCATTTCAACTTGGAGAGAAGATGAATCAAAAAGAAATTTTTTAGATCGTTTGTTCCCTAAATTACAAAGTAGTGCAAAAGGAAAAAATGTTATCTGCCATATGGCAGTTAATCTTTCTGAACAGACTTCTTTTCCTGATTTAAAAGGCTGGGAAGATTCTCTACAAATGATTCAATCTGCAACTGATGCCATAAAAGATTTAAAAAACTATATAACAAAACAAAATGAAGAACATCAGACTGAAAAAGAAAAACAAGAGTTCAGAGCACGAGCAGAAAAAGAGAGAACTGAAATAAAACGCTCTGAGACGGATTTGATGAAATTAAAGAATGAATTTGAGTGTTTGCATAATGAAATAGGAACTCAAAATGGTGGCTACGCATTTGAAAAGTGGTTTTTTAAACTTGTAGACTACTGTGAAATTGTCTGTAAAAAACCATATAAAACTAATGGTAGGCAAGTAGATGGAGCCATAACTATTGAAGGCACTACGTACCTTGTTGAATTAAAATTTCAGAAAACACAGGCTGACGCCATCGACATCGACTCATTAAAAGCTAAAGTGAGTAAAATGGCTGATAACACGATGGCTGTAATGATTTCTGTATCAGGTTATTCCTCTGTTGCCATAACTGAATCATCGGGTAGTCGAACCCCTTTATTATTATTAGATTATAGCCATTTATATTTATTCTTGAGTGGTGGAATGAGATTTGATGAAATAATTACACGGATAAGACGCCATTCTTCACAAACAGGAGAATCTTACCTATCTGTAAATTCATTTGGTGGATTTTAAATAAACAATAATGCTGTATGAAGTAATCTCAGCATTATTGTTTCCAATAATTAATGTTGGTTAATCCATCAAGCCGCGTGAAGTCTTACTTGCAGTATGACGAAAATCATAACGTTCCACAACATCACCCTTAAACCAGATATCCAGTGATTTAATATGTGCTGTGCTGCTATTGGTCAACAGAGCAAGGCCCGGTATGTAGTTAGATAGCTGGCTTTCTCCCGTCATACTTGAGTAGTTCCACATCTCCTGTCCATCATTCGTAGCGCGTGTCTGAGGCTCTCCAAAGGCAGCAAGAATTTCTTGTTGGGTTGTTTTTCCATTGACGATTTTAACTTTAACCGTCTGATGATTTTCATCAGTTAGGGATTTATTACCATGAACGGTACAGCCACTAAGTGGTAATATGATAAAAATAGCAAATAACAATTTTTTCATTTTAGTTCCATAAATAGATGATAGATGAGACTCAGAAAACATACTTTTTGAATACCAGCATCCATCGCTCGCAAAGTTCGTGATTTGAAGTGCTTTTATTTTTTAGGGGAACATTAACTTTCCACATGGGATTTTTAATATCATCGGTTAAAATATTGAGGCCAGACCGTTTATTCGCTGAAAGTTGTTCTCTCCAGTTAGCAATAGCCGCATTATTCATACCTCGTAATGTTCCATTGCCGTAAAACTTACCACCCTCTGAAAGCGTGTAATTTATTTCCCGGATTTCATCAAAAGTATATGTGCTGTCTTTATCTTTATTGAAAATACGGACAGTATGTTTTTGAGTATCAATTACAATACCTGTCTGCTGGCATTCATAAGAAAGAATGTCGCCGTCCAGAACTTCCGTAAAGCTGTTGTAGTGCTTTTTCTTCTGTATATCTGCTGCGGTCATGATAATGACGAAGAGCACCACTAAAAATACGATACCTGTTGCTTCCACTCTTACTTCCTCCATGTAAATGAGTTAAAGAGACTGAACCCGCTCACAGAGCTTTGCTTCGTTTTATACGTGCTACAGCACCAAACTCATGGCGTCGGTCTCGGCGTTGCAAGGCTATCAGAACTTGAAATTATGATCGATATAAAAGATCGATAATTTGTTATTGATAGATAATAACGATTGAAAGCGCGATATCGATCGGTGCTTAATTGTTATTATCGATCGAATATCTATTTATGATAGTTGTAAGCTATCGTGCGGTCGTTTTTGATCGTTTTAAACGATATGACGAGACGCTAAAAGAATTGAATCCTATCAATTGGTTAAGCGGTGGTTTTGCCATGTGATATCAGCCGGATCCCGCAACAACTCTAGCCCTGACCGGATTAGGTCAAAAATTTAGGCACTTTGATTATCAGGATGGATAAGCAGATGAAGAAGATTTTACTCGTTGCTGGCGCAGCTCTGGCACTGGCGGGATGTGGTGAGAAAGGTGAGTTTGAGAAAGCGATTAATGCCAAGATTGGGCAAGACAAATACTGCTTCTCGCTGGATAACAATAACACCAGCTTCCCTATCCGTCTTGCCAAGCCACTACTTGATTCGACTGGCACAGGGACGAATTCAGTGATCCTCGATGGTTTTATTGAGCAGGGCCTGATGGTTTTTGAGCAGGGTTATGATTCGAATGTATTAGGGATAACAGAGGAAGGCAAAAAAGCCAAAGTCTGGAGCACAACAGACGGTGCCTGTGTTGGTCGTCGTGCTGTTGACGATATTAAGGAATGGACTGAGCCGGGCAACGGTAATCAGAAAGTCGTTCGCGTGTCTTATACGTGGAAGCTGGTTGACGTTCCGGGCTGGATTGACAAAAAAGCGTTCGCCAACGTCAAAGGAATGAATGAACCTGCTGATGGTGCAATAAATCTCGTTAAAACCAGTAATGGCTGGAGAGCTAACTAAAAGGATGCTGGATCGTTAAATGCCCCTGCTACGCTGTGGAAAGTGACAGAAGGGGCATGAATTGTATTTCATTTAATGTAGTGAATGATATTTTATTGTATCGATTTGTTAGATACTTTCATCAATTTCTCTTGAATTTTTCTTATTCTTTCAAGTTCTTCAACAATGGGATTTTTCTCGCCTTCACTTTGCATGAAAGGGCTTAAGTCTATATTGTTTTTTTCAACAACTTCTTTATTCATATAACTGTACGTTGCGGTTATTGTAAATTGTTGTGGTAACGGATTTTTCGATTCTCCAAAAATAACCCAACCTTGACCAAGGGCGAAGAATAACTCTTGATTGGGCGCTAAGCTATCAATAGTCGATGTAAAAATACTTGTTTCTTTTAGGTTTTTAGTTGGCTCATCGAACTGATAAAAATCCTTATCTAATTCTAATTTTACATTCAGGGCTGGTGTCTTACCGCTATTATAAATTTTCAGGTATAGGAATTGCGAGTGAGGTCTTACCATTGGCTGGATTATTATATAAGGACGAGACATTGCCTCGGTTTGCTCATTCATTATCTGAGCTGTTCGTTCGCTTATTCTCGACATCTTGTATGTCAAAAATGCATAAATTCCTGTAATGATAACAAGAATTGCTGTAAGTATTTCCATTGTCATGATTAACTCCTAAGTATAATGATTCATACCAGTAAGGTATAATATTTTAACTATTATTGCATTTTTTTTCTGTTGAATAGTTGATTATATCCAAGTTCCATTTCTTCAATAAAATCTTCATTAAATGTTGGAAATCCACACGCCAGTGGTTCTTTCCCTCGAATTTTGAATAAGTTATAAAGATAACTACTTTCTTTATATGCGACATGAATGGCAGGATATGGCCTATTTTTTATAATCTTATTGTTTAGTTCCTTATCATTGATAATGTTATATTGATCCCCCGTTATATCAACTACAATATTATCTATCTCAAGCCAGTAATGGGTTATTTGACTATTTTTTCCGGTAGTTGCGCTAACTCCTTTTAGCTCACATTCAGGCCATAGGGTCAGAAAATGGTAAGAAAGAAGCATTGAGGTAAGCTTACAACTCATAACAGGAAAACAGTCTATAACAAGACTGGTGTTCTTTTTATCACAACTTTCAATTAATCTACGAAGCTTAACTGCTTCTTCTTTTATTTCGATAATGGTTGGCAAGATCAGCTCCCTAACTACATGATGTGCCGAGCATTTAATATATACGATACATAGGTCATTAAAAAGTATGTTCTAAATTTAGTGTTTCTTATGGCTCGGTGGACTCAGTTTTGGCGCGCTTCCTTGCCTCATGTGTTCTGGTGGCATTGAAGGTGTGAGATTTATGCTTCTATTAACTTCCGGCTGTTCCTGATTAGGACGGCTTGGTAAACGTTTGATTTCATCAGGTGTTAATTTATAGTCACCATTGTTAAATTTGGTACGTTTTTCAAACTCCGAGCGTGGAACATTGACACCCAGCACTTCATCATAGACATAGTTCTCTGCGATACGCTTATCATGGTCAGCATCAATGGTATCGGGTTTCCTTCTGGCCCATACAAATCTCTCTTTGAAGAAGCCCACCACAAGCAGTGTGAAACGCTTAAACAAACCATTTTGTCGTGGCTTAGTCTGTTTCCTACTTCTCATCGGAGCACGGTTTATCGCTCTGGTGTTTCGAGAAGAAGGGGTTTCCAGTTTAGTGGATGCAGTTGGTTCAGGAACAATCAGAACGGGAGATTTCTTCCCTGAAATACTTACTTTACTGACCTTATTAGGATTACGGTATGATTTTGCTGCTGGTCTTCTGCTTGTAGTTGCTGTTGCCACAATCGGCTGTTGTTCTACTGTTACCGGGTCGTCTGGAAGAACAATCTCTTCGGGGTCAGGAAGAATTGTTATCTCAAAGCTTCTGACATCAACAACGATCTCCAGTGGTAGCTCACTGAATGTGGTGTAGACCTTCTTGGCCTCTTCAATTTGATGATCGCGTTGAGCTTGTTCAACAGATCGCTGTTCCTGAGACTCTTTGTCATTCCATTTAGCACGATGAACACGTTGCATTGCCGGGCGGTTAGTTTCCGTTGCTTTGGCAAGCCAGAACGCTTTTTCTTCAGCGCTGAATGCTTCTTCTGCCTGAGCAAGGGCATCAGCACATTGAGTTCTGAGAGAACGGTGATCGATACGTTCTTCACTGCCTGCAGTCTCAAGGTAGCTGTTTGACATCGTGGCCCATGACTCACGCCACTGAACAACCATCTTCTTATCATTCCAGCTTCTGTCTTTTTTACCGAAGCCTTCGGGACCGATAGTTTTCAGGGTTAACATGACGTGAGCATGGGGATTCTTACCATCTAAATCGTGGAATGCGATATCAGCAATCATTCCTTTATCAGCAAAGTTCTTCTGGCAGTATTCGGCAACTAATTTTTTCTTGTCATCATTGCTGAGTTCTACGGGAATAGCGACATCAAAATAACGGGCTGTTTGACCATTGTTCTGGCGTTCCACTCTTTCAACTTCATTCCAGAGTGCTGACGAGCTTTCAACAATATGAGCAGGTGCGGAAACAGGGGCTAATATAATATGACCATGAAGATCTGTTCTGTGGCTGAAATCAAATGTCTCGCCAATGCGATCATCTTTAATACGTGTACGGGCATGGTAGGCAGCTTTCGCAACAGAAGTCATGCCTTCGCTTCGTTTCACAATTTTAAAATCCAGATGAAAAATCGCCATTAAAAATATAACCTCAAATAAAAGTAATGCTGTTAGTTTTTCGTAAGAAAAACTTCGGGGTTGACGTTGACCTTGGTTTTACTTTTAGCCTGCGGCAGCAACCGTCGGTAGACCCCACACACTGCGTAGCAGTGTATAGGTGGGCATTGTCTTTAAGAAAATAAGCCAATGTAAAATGCCCCTCTTATTAATTAATACGAAATATATGTATGGTTGTAAAATAATACGCCGGAATAAGCGGCGCAAACTGGATTAAAGGTGTAGGTTTCACGTCCACAGAACAAAAAGAGTAAAGAAAAGGCCCGTAAGGGCAAAAGAAATATTAATTATTCCCGCCGTAAGGCGGGATAGCTAAATTTGATGGAAAAAAACCAATAAAACAGAGAGTGTTATGTGTTGCACAATTCACAGGTTGAGATTGGAAAATAGAGTTTAAAATTGACAGGTGAAAATAAAAGCACAAATGCGCAAAAATAAGTAACGCGGAGAGTGCCAGATGTTTTTGGTTAGTGAATACTATCATATGCGTTGCACATATTTATAAAGAAATGTATCAGAATCATTCTCTCTGACAAAACAGACTAAATTTGACGTTATTTATCTTTGTGATAATTAAAATAAGATATAATAATAGAAGGAGGTAGTATGGATAATGAAAGTAAAAGACCAAGAACAGAAAAAACATTAAAGCAAAAGGTTGCTTTTGCTCAGCTTGAACTTAATCGTCTTAAGTCTCTGGAAAAATCAGAGCGAAAGAAAGTTGAAACAAGACTCAAGATTATACTTGGTGCGGAAGTGGCTAAGGCTATGAATTGTAGTGTCGAACAGGTGGATAAAGAGCTTGTTATGGGGATTTTGCTTTCAGCATCTGACCTGAATGATATTGAAAAAATAACATATATAAAAGCAGGCAGTAAGTTTCTCGCGCAAATGGAGGGAAGACAAAAATAATAATATTTAAATTTATTTTGATTCAGGTATTGATATCTGATTATTATCTGTTATCTATATAAAAGAACAGAACGCAGGATCATCCTTTATTAATATTTTTTCCTTTTCAATCATGCGTTCTGTTCGACCAGTAATCTGTTAATTTTTATCTTTATGTAGTGAACGTTATTATTACTTTTTTATCAGATATGATAAATATCCCATGAGGAAGTAATAATAACAGTAGTAGTGATAACAAATGTTGTTTTTAAATCTCCCGGAAGGCAAAGAGAAATCTTTGCCTTTTTTAATTCATCCGTCTGTCAGATAGAATTAAATATATCTTTCTATTTCTATTGCCAGATATGAGAGAAGCGTTATAACAGGAGTTATCATTAAAACAAAAAAGGAGATGATAATGGTTTTATTAAATAACAAAAGAAAAGGCAAGAAAGGTTTCTCACTACTCGAGCTATTACTTGTTTTAGGCATCATTGCTGCATTAGTGGTAGCGGCTTTTATCGTTTATCCCAAGGTTCAGGCTTCACAAAGAGCACAGGCCGAATCCAATAACATTGCCACCATACAGGCAGGTGTTAAAGCGTTATACACATCGGCTTCAAGTTTTACTGGCCTGACAAATACTGTGGCTGTTCAGGCAAAAATCTTCCCTGACAATATGTTAAGTGGGTCAGGAACGGCTGCTAAACCCATCAATGCCTTTAAAGGTAATGTGACGCTGGCTGCTACAGCTACAGGACCATCATCAGCGGCTGGCTCTTCTTTCACTATCACATACGATAATGTGCCAGCAGCGGAATGTGTGAAGATTGCGACAGCGGCAGCAGGTAATTTCTACATTACCACGGTTGGAACCAAGGTTGTTAAAGCCGCAAGAGGAACACTTGATGTGGCAGCTACGGCAGCGGCCTGTAATAACGCCACAAGTAATACATTAGTTTTCACGTCTATCTAATGAAGAGGGCGCAGGCCCTTTTCTTTCTTATTGCTAAAACAGGGAGATAATTATGATAAAGAATAAAGGATTTACCTTACTGGAAGTCAGTATTGTGTTAGGCATTGGAACACTTATCGCTTTTATGAAGTTTCAGGATATGAGAAACAATCAGGAAGCGGTATTGGCTGATAATGTTGGAACACAGATTAAACAGCTTGGCGAAGCTGTTAACCGCTATATCAGTATTCGCTATGACAAGATTTCCACACTGTCATCATCCAACAATCAAAGTAGCGATCCGGGGCCAAGAACATGTTCGGCTGCTGGTTGTGAAATCACTTACCAGACGTTAATTAATGAAGGTCTGTTGCCTGTCGGCTATACAGGAACTAACGCGCAAAAAGCATCTTACAAGATTGTGTTAAAGCGTTCAGGAACAGCGCCTGATTACGTTATTAATGGTCTTATAACAACCGCTAGCCCGTGGGAAGAAGGTGGTCGTATTCGTTATGATCTATTAGGTAAAGCGGTTCAGGCGGCAGGTGTTGATGGTGGTATGAGCAGAAACACCAAGATAGCTTCCGGCTATGGTGGTCAGTGGAGTGAGAACTCTAATAGCTACAGCAATATCACGGGTGGTGGATTGCTGGCTTACCGCGTGGGGTATAACTCTTCAATGTATTCTGTTTATCTGCGTCGTGATGGAACGTTGCCAATGACGGGTGATCTGAATCTTGGTGGGAAGAGCATCAAAAACATCAAAGATATGACAGCATCAGGGACAACAACAACCGGAGCACTTAAGACAACGGGTAATGCGTCTGTTGCGTCAGATCTGAGTGTGGGTGGAACCTCGACCCTTAATGGTCCTGTAAATATCAACAACAACCTGAAAGTAAAATTTGATACCTATCTTAATACGCTATCAACAACAGGTCTGGCGAAGTTTGGTAGCCGTATTGCGACGAACGGACTTAATCCAAACGATCTGCCCGCTGGCTGGGCTGGCGGTGTTCGCACCTATGATTTGTATGCGTCGGGGACTGTTGGTGTTGGAACCGGTAAAACAGTTAAAGCTTACATGAACAATGCGGGTAATATTTATGCGTCAGGTAATCTTACCGCCGGGACGATAAAATCCAACGGAACAATTGAATCAACAGGCAGAATCAAAGCAGGTGAATATCTCCACCTGAATGGTCAGGCAACGTTGAATGCGAAATGTACGCCTAATGGTTTGGTGGGACGAGACAGTACAGGTCGAGTGTTATCGTGTGTTAACGGTAAATGGCAGACAGCAAGTGGTGATGGCCTGAAAGGTATTTTTATAACGATAACAGATCAAATCTCTGGTTATAAATGCGTTATACCGAATAGTGATACTGGAACATGTGCCTGTCCGGGATCAACGTATAGTCCTCAGTTTGGTTATATATCTGGAACCCTTATTGCAGAATATAATGAGGAGCGTTGTAGTGGTGGTAGGAATACACATTGTTATAGTAATTTCAGAAGGTTATATGCATGTCGGTAATCTCGCTATGGATGATTTCATAAATTACAGGTAAGAAGGGCCGATAGGCCCTTTCAGCTATTATGAGGTTTGTAATAAAGAGAAGGCGTCATCCAATAGAATTTTCTCGCTATTGTTTATCTCTTTATTTAATAGAAATGATCTCACTGATTTTGCATTACCGATACAAATTTGTTTCGCTTTTCCTGCGAAATATTTCTTATTTATTTCATTGATATCAAAAAGTGGATTGTCATTAATTTCGTTTTTTTTATATTCTGCTACGGTAAATAGCATTTGCTCATTATTACCAGATTCATTTCCTAAGAACTTAAAAATAAGATCTCTATTTCCAATATCTATATCTTCTTTGAATATAGCATCTAACAAAAATGGAAATTTATGGATTGTTTTTCTTTTATTGATTAATTTAATAAAGGAAAAATGATAAGCCATGATTATTTTATGTAATTCAACCCCTTGGAAGGGGAAGGATGTAATGGAATAAAGATTTTGATACCTTGGATTATTAGGTATTATTATCTTCAAAGCTTTTGCTTTTTCGCTGAAAATAGTTAAAAATTCCTTGTCAATGTTGTTTCGGAGAGAGTTAATTTGTGAATCTGTGAGTAGGTTGTCAATTTGGGTGTTAAGGTTTGATATTTTTTCGACATAATTAGCTTCTTTAATTTTAATATCATTTAAAATGGTGATATTTGCACGGTGATTAACCCAATGGTCAAAGTCAATATTTTCGATTCTCGATTCTTTTAACACCTCATACTCAAGCTTTATTTTTTCACTATCGTGTTTGATCTTTCTTTCAACAGAATTTAATGATGACGAAACATTTTTAATTTCTTCAGTTATACGTTCTTTTTCTCGTAACGCATCGTTAATATCTTGAGTATAGATATATAATTGTCTAAGATCGCCGGGTAGCGTTTGTTCGCATACAGGACATGTGTCAACGCTGGGTTTTTGAAGTTTTAAATTTCGAATAGTTTGTAAAAGTACTTTTTGACGCCCACGTAACATACTGAGTTTATTGCATAGTTTTTCATAATTAGCTTCTTCCGTAATCAGATTTTCTGCTAATATGTTGTATTTTTTTAAGTAATCAATTGCTTCCCCTTTGAATCGAGACTCTAATATCTCAGAGATTTTAAGAGAGCTATCTTTTGTTTTGTATTGAATTAATTGCTCTCTTTCATATTCAATTTGTTGTTTTTCTTTTTGCAACATATATTTTTGCAATCTGTCCGTACGATCTTTTATGCCTGCGTAGTAATCAAGGTAGTCATATTTGAAGTCTTTATAAAATCTATAATCACCTATTGATTCTCTTAGATAAACCCAACCAACAGATTGAGATATATAGAATGGCAAGAATGCAGCTTCTATCGGTGCATCAGTAAACTTAGTTTGGTTCTGTAATGTTAGATTAAAGTCAAATAAGTGGTTAAATAATTTTTTGTATCTTGCATATTCATATGAGTTATTTCCATTAATGCCATCAAACCGTAGGGGGACTCTATCATCAATGCGAACGACGAGAGTATCATCAAATCGAACAAATACAACCGTATGAGATGATTTTACTTTTATTATTTCACACTCAAGACGAAAGAGTACTCTTTCTGTAAGAATGTCGTGCAAATTTTCTTTGGAATCATTAACACCCATTGTGTACAAAATTGATTGCATTAATGTACTTTTCCCTGATGTGTTCCTCCCGTGAATAATATTGACTGAGTCACCAAAATCAGTGCAAAAAAAACCTTTATTATTCATAGAGTATGCTAAAATGCTTTTCAGAATTAATTTAGACATACATTCCTCTTGTCTCAACATATGCAGCTATTATCGCAAATGCAATCATGTGTTTTTCTAACCTTGAATTATATGTGTTAATATAAGTTTGATATAATTCAGTAATACAATCTGCTTCATCTGTATGTTTATAATCTATTTGTGTGTTTTCTGATACAAATTTATAAATCTTTTTGTATTCTACTTGTTGAAAATCTTTAAAAAAATCGAAACAGTTATCTAATAATTCTTGCGCTCTTCTTTTTATAGGGAGCTTAATTGATAATCCTTTCGCCAATTTATCTGCATGAGAACGCCAAAAGTTGAAAGCTTTTTTACTTTCTTGGAACATACTGAATGTTGCATCAATTTTTTGTTTGGTCAAACGCTTTGACCTATCTGTAAGTAAAGCATATCCAGCATTATTATATGTTAACTCAACATCTTGCAATAAAGCCATTAGAGTTGTTATTACAGCGTCATGATCACTAACCTTACAACCTAGAACCTCAGTAGATAAACCTGTTAGCGTTCTTCTCCACCCTTTATAAGTTTGAGGAAGGTCAATGAAACTAAATTTTACATTAGAGAGTTGCTTAAAATCTGCAATTTCTCCATCTATTAGTTTTGATTGAATGTTTTCTTTGATTTCATCATGTAGATCAGAATAATTTTTAGAGATGTTTGTTACTTGTATTTTTTCTACTTTGCATTTTTTACCTTTTTCTTTCTTACCCTGAAGTATAATATTTCGATTTGTCAAGAAAGATAGAGTGTGTTTGTAATCATCAGATTTGGGGTGTTTATCGTTGATAAGTTCATTTCCAACAAGCGATATTTTTCCGATGATCTCACAAAATTTTTGATCCGTTTTCCAGTCATCTCTTGATTTTTTAGCTTGATAAGTATCAATGCGACTAATGTCACCATTTTCATCAACAAAGGCAAAAAGAAAATCTTCATGGTGTTCAACACATATAAAATAATCTAGCAATGGAGAGTTTAGTTTTTCGTAATCATCAAAAAGAAGGTATACAACACAACAACGTTGGAATGTATATCCTGAGCCTCCCTCAACTCCTGAGTTGACGCTTTCTGACATTTTTTGTTGCCCCTGTTAATCAAATCATAGCGTAAATCTATTAATACATATTTAACATTGGCTTTATGTATGAAATACGCATTCTCCTTAGCTAAAGGATATTATAAAGTGGACTAAAAATCATCTAACACCTTGCAAAATGTGAAGTTTTTCTTCATGTAAAACTCATAAATAACGTTACTATTCTGTTAGTAACGAAATAATCGGGAAACTTGCTATTTACGGTTTACAGGAATCTTAATCAAAGTTGTGTAAAAGTTTAATCTTACTTATTGAGCAAATTCAAACTGCCTGACCATCCCATCCCGGTTAGCATCAAGAAAATCTGCCCACCACTGTAGCATTAACCTTCGCTGCTCAAGATGCTTGGCCTTATGGGTATAGGCAGCACGAACACTGTTGCTTTCCTTGTGGATCATCTGGAGTTCCACCGCATCTTCAGACCATAGCCCTGATTTAATCAGAGCACTACATGCCAGTGTGCGGAAACCATGACCAGAGATGTCCTGTGTGGTGTCATAGCCCATTTATGCATTCTCTTGTTATCAAGCAGCCATAGCCCTATACTTTTGCGCCTTAACGTAATCTCCCCACCATTGCATAAGCACTTCTCGCTCCCCTAAATATTCAGCTCGATTGTAGGCTGCTATGATTTCAGTGCTTTTGGTATGGGCCAATGCTGCTTCAAGAACTTCTGTTCTGAATTTGCCACTCTCTTCGGCGGCTGTTCTGGCAATAGAACGCATACCATGAGCTACCAGTTCACCACCCAACCCCATACGAATCAATGCGGCGTTGGCTGTCTGCTCATGCATGTGGGCCAATGGTGTTTTTATGCTGGGAAATACCCATTCACGATGACCGCTGATAGGCTGCATGTTTTCCAGAATGCGAAGTGCCTCTTTGCTTAATGGCACTTTATGAGGCCGTTTCATCTTCATAAACTCTGGTGGGATGTTCCAGATTTTATTCTCTGTATCGATGTCAGCCCAACGAGCACGAACAGCCTCACCGGGGCGAACCCATGTCAGCAGTTGCCATTCAATCAGCATACGGGTTTCCAGACGGATGGATGCGTTTGCCAGTGCAATCATAAACCGGGGGATTTCGCTTGGTGGTAATGCTGGCATATTTTGTTTTTTGGGCTTACTGAAACGTTGACCAAGGTTGTCGGCTGGGTTGAACTCAATGAGTTCTTCTGTGGCAGCATAGCGAAAAATTTCATTCAGGCGGGAAATGATGCGACGTAGAGTTTCAAGCACACCCCGTTGTTCAATTGGGTCGAGATGCTGCTTGAGCATTTTGGGGCGGATCTCTTTGATAGGGACATCACCCAGAGTGGGAAAGATGTTCCGTTCAAGGCTACGCCAGATGTCTTCTGCATGATCTTGGGATATACCGGAAGTCTTAATCTTTTCATCCAACCACTTTCTTGCAACAGCCTGTAGCGTGTTTTCAGTCGCATCTTTTAGTGCATTGGCTTTTTCGTTGTTATGGACTTGAGGATCGATACCGTTGGCAAGTAGGGAGAGATACTCATCCCGCAAAGTTCGTGCCTTAGCCAAGGTAAGGTGAGGGTAGGTTCCAAGACTCATTTTTGTGCGTTTTTTGGTCACTGGCACTGAATACCTGAAATACCAGTTTTTCTTCCCTCCTTTTGTGTCTGGCGCTATGCGTAGCAGTAATCCATCTCCATCAAAGAGGTTGATTTCCTTATCGCCGGGTTTGGTATTTTTGATTTCAGTATCAGTAAGTTTTTTTGCGAGCTTTGCCATTTGGGACCCTCAAGTTTTGGACCCTTTCCGTTGGGTCCCAAAAAGGGTGCCATAAGTTGTGGTTCTCAGCAATTCTCCCTGAACTATAGTGAACGTAAAAAAGCCCGCAGAGCTTGTGCTGTGCGGGCTTAGTGAACTTCACTGAACGTTAGTGTATCAATATTTGGTGGAGCTGGCGGGAGTTGAACCCGCGTCCGAAATTCCTACATCCTCGGTACTACATGCTTAGTCAGTCTTTACATTCGCTTGCCAGCTGCGGACGGACACGCCACTAACAAACTAGCCTGATTAAGTTTTAACGCTTCAACCCCAGGCAGGGCTTCCACGCGATCTCTTTTGGGTTTGACCTCTCTTGATCCCCGTCCTAAGAGCGGAGGCTAGGGAGAGAGGGCTCTAAGCAGGTTATTAAGCTGCTAAAGCGTAGTTTTCGTCGTTTGCGACTATTTTTTGCGGCTTTTTACGAGGCCAACCGCCCCTCGGCATGCACCTTGGGTTTCGCAAATCCCGTCGAATCCAGAATCAGCCCCAATGTGTAACGGTAAGTATACCAGATTCATGAGTGCCATGACCAGCCTCAATGGCGTTATCGTTAAAGATTTAGCACCCGTGTAGCCTGATTTTTATTCGATTAAGCAATGGGATGGCAACATTTGGGTCGGATGTGATAGCCAATAAGATGTTCATTCGCGCCGCCGGAGAGGGTGGCGCGGTGAGGAACCGGTCAATAATTGGAGTGCAGATTTAACGGTGGGCGTTTTTCATGATACGCGCTTTATCCACCTGCCATTCGCGTTCTTTGATGTCTGAACGTTTATCGTGCTGTTTCTTACCTTTAGCGACGCCGATTTTCACTTTGCACCAGGCATTTTTCCAGTACAGGGAGAGCGCCACTACGGTATAGCCTTCTCGATTGACGCGACCGTACAATGAGTCCAGTTCGCGCTGGTTGAGAAGTAACTTGCGGGTACGGGTAGGATCGCACACCACATGCGTGGATGCCACAGCCATTGGCGTGATGTTAGCGCCAAACAGAAATGCTTCTCCATCACGTAGAAGGACGTAGCTGTCGCTGATATTGGCTTTTCCTGCGCGCAGGGATTTAACCTCCCAGCCTTGCAGGGCAAGTCCCGCTTCGAACTCTTCTTCGATAAAGTATTCGTGACGGGCGCGCTTGTTAAGCGCGATGGTCGCTGAACCAGGTTTATGTGCTTTTTTCTTCGTCATAAGCGTTGTGAATCATCGGTAATCTGAAATCGAAAACACCCCATATCAATCCTGCGGGGGACAAGGCTCTATCTTAGCATGAACCCGATGTTACCCAGCGCCGGGATAGCGTTTTTTTTACAGCAGGATAAATGATATTATTTGTTGGATTTTTGTTGATGGAAATTGTTATGCCTCAGATTAGCCGGACCGCACTGGTACCCTACAGCGCGGAGCAAATGTATCAGTTAGTGAATGACGTTCAGTCTTATCCTCAGTTTTTGCCGGGTTGTACCGGAAGTCGGATTCTGGAGTCCACTCCTGGGCAGATGACCGCGGCGGTAGATGTCTCTAAGGCTGGGATCAGCAAAACGTTTACTACCCGCAACCAGTTGACCAGTAACCAAAGTATTCTTATGAATCTGGTGGATGGGCCGTTCAAGAAATTGATCGGTGGATGGAAGTTTACGCCGCTGAGCCAGGAGGCGTGTCGTATCGAGTTTCATCTCGACTTTGAGTTTACCAATAAGTTGATTGAACTCGCCTTTGGCCGCGTGTTTAAAGAGCTGGCGGCTAATATGGTCCAGGCTTTTACGGTTCGTGCGAAAGAGGTTTACAGTGCCAGGTAAAATTGCCGTTGAGGTGGCTTATGCTCTACCTGAGAAGCAGTACCTGCAGCGCGTGACGCTGCAGGAGGGCGCGACGGTTGAAGAAGCTATTCGCACCAGTGGCTTGCTGGAATTGCGTACCGATATCGATTTAACTAAAAACAAAGTCGGCATTTACAGCCGTCCGGCAAAACTGAGCGATACCGTGCATGATGGCGATCGGGTGGAGATTTATCGTCCTCTCATTGCCGATCCGAAAGAGCTTCGCAGGCAACGAGCAGAAAAATCAGCGAATAAATAACAGACGTTAAAAAAGGTGCTCATTGAGCACCTTTTTTAACGTCTTTGAGAGCAACTTTATTATTAGTTACCACTCAGCGCAGGTTTGTTATCAATGTTGGTCAACACCCCGCTACTGTTAAAGGTCAGCGTCAGCGTTTGCTGCGTTACACCTTCATGACCTGGTTGCTGGCGGAAGACATAGAACCAGGTATTCGTACCAAATGGATCGGACATCAGCGGTGTACCCAATGCGTACGCAACTTGTTGTTGCGTCATGCCAACACGTATTTTGGATACGTCGTTAGCGGTCAGATAGTTCCCCTGGTTGATGTCAGGACGGTAAACCACTCGCTCCAGAGTGGAACAGCCTGCGGTCAACATCAATAGTACTGCTGCTGCAGCAGTCAGCGTTTTACAGCGCATAGTGATTTGATTCCTTTTCGGGCCCGAGCAGTACGTGGCTCATCTGTAATATGCCGATGATAATAGACCTTTCATCACTTTAAAACCTTTTGCTTTCCGGTCTTACGGCGTTTTGCTGTTTACTCTGACCGTGAAGCAGGAAAAAAGTTTACGCCGCAAGCAGTTCTTTCGCATTCGCCAGTGTGTTACGTGTGACTTCACTGCCACCAAGCAGGCGCGCCAGCTCTTGTAACCGCGCTTTTTTGTCCAGCGACTCCATATGCGTTTCTGTCATCGCACCATCGGTTTCTTTGCTGACAAAATAGTGTTGATGACCACATCCCGCGACTTGTGGCAGGTGGGTAACACACATCACCTGAGTTGATTCGCCGAGTTGACGCAGCAGTTTGCCGACAACTGCCGCTGTTGGACCGCTAATCCCTACATCCACTTCATCAAAAATCAGTGCCGGGGTTTCCATTTTACGCGCTGTGATGACCTGAATTGCCAATGCGATGCGGGACAATTCACCACCAGATGCGACTTTGGCAATAGGCTGCATTGGCTGACCTGGGTTGGTGGTTACCCGAAACTCAATACGATCAGCGCCGTCAGCGCCCAAGTGATGCTCGTCAAATTTAACATCAATCGTAAACTGCCCATGCGGCATAGAGAGTGCATGCATACTATCGGTGATCAGCTGTGCCAACTCATTTGCATAATGCTGGCGTTGCTGGTGTAACGCGCGTGCCGTTTCCAGTGCTTGCTGATGATGTTTCGTTACCGCCAGCGCGAGCGTTTCTTGTGAGTCGGCCTGATCGTCCAGTTGCTGCTGTTCTTCCAGTAGCGACTGGTAATACTGTGGCAATACCTCAGGGCTGACGTGATGTTTACGTGCCAGCGAAATCTGTTTTGAGATGCGCTGTTCAAGTTCAAACAGTCGGTTGGGATCGAGATCCAGACGATCGCAGTAGTGGCGTAGTTCGTCGCTGGCTTCAACAATCTGGATGGTAGCTTCTTCCAGCATATCAAGTACGCCGGACAGTTTGCTATCCATGCCAATCAATTCGCTCACCAGTTGTTTAGCCGTGTAAAGCTGGCTTTGCAGGTTTGCGTCTTCGCCGTCGGCCATTAATGCCAATGCATTCTGGCTGGTGGTCAGTAATTGACCGCTGTTCGCCAGACGTTTGTACTCTTCGTCGATTTGCTCAAACTCTCCGGGCTGCGGATTAAATTCGTTAAGTTCTTTTAATTGGTATTGCAGCAGTTCCGCACGAGCGGCGCGTTCCTGACTTAACTGTTGATGATGCGCGAGGTCACGGCAGCTCTGATGCCACAACTGATAACGTGCGGTCATTTCCTGGAGCAGAGAGGTTTCATTGGCATAGCCATCAAGCAGGAATTTTTGGTGCTCGGGTTTGGTGAGTAATTGATGGGCGTGCTGACCATGGATCTGAATGAGCAACTGGCCCAGTTCGCGCAGTTGTGACAGTGGAACAGCTGTACCGTTGATAAAACCACGAGAGCGACCATCGCTACTGATTACGCGACGAAGCAGGCATTCACGGCCATCTTCCAGTTGGTTTTCTTCCAGCCAGCGCAGTGCTGCGGGTGTATCTTTCAGAGAAAAACGGGCGCACAGATCTGCGCGAGCAGCTCCGGTACGCACCATGTCGGCTTCAGCGCGACCGCCGAGACAAAGGCCCAGGGCATCTATTGCAATAGATTTACCCGCGCCAGTCTCGCCGGTGATTACGGTCATGCCGCTGTGAAAATCAATCTCAAGCTCACGAACGATAGCAAAGTTGCTGATGGTCAGTTGTGCCAACATAGTTGTTTTCCTGTATGAAAAACCATTACTGATATTGTGTACAGTATAAACTGGTTTTATATACAGTAAAGAGGCTGGCGTAAAATTAGAATAATTTTTTTGACCAGCCGAGCTTGGTGCTTAATGTATTGAAATAACTGTAATCTTTCGGATGAATCAGATTCAGATGGTAATCACAGCGACGAATCAGGACATCTTCTCCTTCCTGAATCGGTAGTGCTATCTGGCTGTCGCAACTGATTTCCAGGTCGTTACGGCGATGTGAAAAACGCAGACGGATCGTGCTGCTGCTGTTTATGACCAGTGGTCGTGCTGACAACGTATGCGGGAACATGGGCACCAGGGTAATTGCATCCAGAGAAGGCGTCAGGATTGGACCGCCTGCCGAGAGAGAATAGGCAGTAGAGCCTGTAGGTGTCGAAATAATCAGGCCATCGGAACGCTGCGAAAACGCAAAGATCTCGTCGATATATACTTCGAATTCAATCATATGCGCCACTTTTCCTGGGTGAAGCACCACTTCATTTATCGCGGTGCTGATGCGCTTTTGGCAATCTTGCTGACAGACTTGCGCTTCCAGCAAAAAACGTTTCTCGCTGATGTAGTGACCTTCCAGCACATCGGCTAATTGTTGCTGAGCGTTATCGGGGTCAAGGTCGGTCAGGAAACCTAGGTTGCCACGGTTGATTCCAATAACTTTAATATCGTAACGGGCGAGTGTGCGCGCCGCGCCCAGCATATTACCGTCGCCACCAACGACTACCGCGAGATCAGCCAGTTGCCCAATCTCCGCGAGCGTGCCAGTTTTCACATTCTTCAGTTGCAGTTCGTGAGCGATTTGTTGCTCGACGATGACCTCGTAACCTTTTGTGCACAGCCAGCGGTAGAGCATTTCATGTGTTGTCAGTGCAGTAGGGTGCCGTGGGTGTCCCACAATGCCAATACACTTGAAATGATTATTCATTTTTCCGAGGTCCTTGTTGCGAAGATTGATGACAATGTGAGTGCTTCCCTTGAAACCCTGAAACTGATCCCCATAATAAGCGAAGTTAGCGAGATGAATGCGAAAAAAAACGCGGAGAAATTCATGAGTAGTAAAGAACAGAAAACGCCTGAGGGGCAAGCCCCGGAAGAAATTATCATGGATCAGCACGAAGAGATTGAGGCAGTTGAGCCAGAAGCTTCTGCTGAGCAGGTGGATCCGCGCGATGAAAAAATTGCGAATCTCGAAGCTCAGCTGGCTGAAGCCCAGACCCGTGAACGTGACGGCATTTTGCGCGTAAAAGCCGAAATGGAAAACCTGCGTCGCCGTACTGAACTGGATATCGAAAAAGCACATAAATTCGCGCTGGAGAAATTCATCAACGAATTGCTGCCGGTGATTGATAGCCTGGATCGTGCGCTGGAAGTGGCTGATAAAGCTAACCCGGATATGTCCGCGATGGTTGAAGGTATTGAGCTGACGCTGAAGTCGATGCTGGATGTTGTGCGTAAGTTTGGCGTTGAAGTGATCGCCGAAACTAACGTGCCGCTGGACCCGAACGTGCATCAGGCCATCGCAATGGTGGAATCTGATGACGTTGCGCCAGGTAACGTACTGGGTATTATGCAGAAGGGTTATACGCTGAATGGTCGTACGATTCGTGCGGCGATGGTTACTGTAGCGAAAGCAAAAGCTTAATTTCTGCTTTCGTAATAAATCACGGCCCAGCATGCGAATGCCGGGCCGTTTTCGTTACTCCGCCACACTCTCACGCAGCGGTTTTACAGGAAAAACTTTTACCTGTTTAATCATATTGTCCTGTACGTCGAGAATATCGATATCGTACTCGCCAATACGCACGCGAGTTCCTGCGACAGGAATCTCTTCCAGTGCCTCAAGAATGACGCCATTAACCGTTCGTGCATCATCTTCCGGTAGATGCCAGTTAAAGGCTTTGTTGATTTCCCGCACGTTGGCAGTGCCATCGATAATCACCGAACCGTCGTTTTGCGGCGTGACCTCTTCGGCGAGCGTTGGCGACATCGACGTGGTGAAATCACCAACAATCTCTTCGAGAATATCTTCGACCGTCACCAGCCCCTGAATATCTCCATACTCGTTGACGACCAGGCCGACTTTCTTTTTGTTGCGCTGAAACTTCACCAGCTGCGTGCTGAGCGGCGTACCTTCCGGGACAAAATAGATTTCGTCCGCGGCGCGTAGCATGGTTTCTTTGGTGAACTCTTTTTTCTCCGACATCAACCGCCAGGCTTCACGCACACGCAGCATACTGATGGCATCGTCCAGCGAGTCACGGTAGAGCACGATGCGTCCGTGAGGTGAGTGGGAGAGTTGGCGGAGAATCGATTTCCAGTCATCGTTGATATCAATACCGATAATTTCACTGCGCGGCACCATGATGTCATCGACAGTCATTTTTTCCAGATCGAGTACCGACAACAGCATATCCTGATTGCGACGGGAAATTTGTGACCGCGATTCGTGCACAATGGTGCGTAATTCTTCTTTGCTTAAAGAGCCACTAACCACGATATCGGTTTTGATGCCCATCATGCGCATTAACATGCGGGTAATAGCGTTTAGCAACCAGACCAGCGGCATCATCAAAATTTGCAGCGGTGCCAGCAGAAAACTACTTGGATAGGCGACTTTTTCCGGGTACAGCGCGGCAATGGTTTTCGGCAATACTTCAGCAAAAACCAGTACGACAAAAGTAAGCACACCAGTCGCAATTGCCACGCCCGCATCCCCGTACAAACGCATCCCCACAATAGTGCCGAGCGCGGAGGCAAGAATATTGACCAGGTTATTGCCGATTAACACCAGGCTTATCAGGCGGTCTGGCTTACGCAGCAATTTTTCGACACGTTTGGCCGAGCGATTACCCTGTTTCGCCATATGCCGCAGACGATAGCGGTTGAGGGTCATCATTCCGGTTTCGGACCCGGAAAAATAGGCTGAAATGACCACCATGATGATCAGAATAATGATCAACGTGGTAGTAGATATGTGTTCCAGGGGAAACTCCTTTTCTGGGGTTAGCTGATTAACTGCTGGACAATTCGGCTACCGAAGTAGGCCAGTGTCAGAATGACCGCACCCGCAACGTTAAACCAGACGACGCGGCGTCCACGCCATCCTTCATGATAATGTCCCCACAGCAGCACAATATAGACAAACCACGCCACGATAGAGAGCACGGCCTTGTCGATATTTTCCATGCTAAATAAGTTGTGCATGTAGAAGAGACCAGTGCAAAGAGTGAGCGTTAACAGCACCACGCCAATCTGCGTGATGTGGAACATTTTACGCTCGATACTCATCAACGGCGGCATTTCCTGGTTAAACGCCAGCTTCTTGTTCTTCAGTTGGTAATCAATCCACGCCAGTTGTAATGCATACAGAGCGGCGATAATCAGCGTGGCATAGGAAAAGAGCGATAAGCCAATGTGAACCAGCATCCCAGGCGTTGCTTCCAGATGGGTGATGTATTCATTGGGCATAAAGGTGGCCAGCGCCAGGTTGATAAGCGCAAAGGCATAGACAATGGGTAGCAGTAACCAGCCACGATTGCGGGAAGCCACGATGGTCATTACCGTACAGATCATCAAACTGACCAGCGAACCAACGTTCAGTAAGCTGAGGTTTTGTCCGCTATCACCGTCGGGCAGGATGCGGGCTTCCAGAGCGATTGCGTGGCAGACCAGCGCGATGACCGCAGAAATAATAGCCATGCGCCGCCAGCCGCCGTTTTTTTGCAGCAGACCGGGAACAATCAGCGCAAGACTGACGGAGTAGGCGACAAGCGCGAGCAGAGCAAAAACGGGCATAGTAATGTCGACAGTTTGAGCAATAAGAAAGAGAAGCAGTATAGCGTCAGGTGAACGCTGCTCCAACCGTTGCATAACAACAAAGACGCCTTCATGTTATACTGCGGCAAAATACTGATGATGTGTCGCGATTGCGGCCAACCGTTTCCACCCCAGGCGAGAGACAATGTTTGATAATTTAACCGATCGTTTGTCGCGCACGCTGCGCAATATCAGTGGCCGTGGACGCCTCACTGAAGACAACGTAAAAGATACGCTGCGCGAAGTGCGCATGGCGCTGCTGGAGGCGGACGTCGCCCTGCCGGTAGTGCGTGAGTTTATCAATCGCGTAAAAGAGAAAGCGGTTGGTCATGAAGTTAATAAGAGCCTGACGCCGGGGCAGGAGTTCGTCAAAATCGTCCGTAACGAACTGGTTGCGGCGATGGGCGAAGAGAACCAGACCCTGAATCTGGCTGCGCAACCGCCAGCGGTGGTACTGATGGCGGGCCTGCAAGGTGCCGGTAAAACAACCAGCGTGGGCAAGCTCGGTAAGTTCCTGCGTGAGAAGCACAAGAAGAAAGTGCTGGTGGTTTCTGCTGACGTCTATCGCCCGGCGGCAATCAAACAGCTTGAGACGCTGGCAGAGCAGGTGGGCGTTGATTTCTTCCCTTCTGATGTTGGTCAGAAGCCGGTTGATATTGTTAACGCGGCGCTGAAAGAAGCCAAACTGAAATTCTACGACGTGCTGCTGGTGGATACCGCTGGTCGTCTGCACGTTGACGAAGCGATGATGGACGAGATCAAACAAGTCCATGCGTCGATTAACCCGGTTGAAACCCTGTTTGTGGTTGACGCCATGACCGGTCAGGATGCGGCCAATACGGCAAAAGCATTCAATGAAGCGTTACCGCTGACCGGTGTGGTACTGACTAAAGTCGACGGCGATGCTCGTGGCGGTGCGGCGCTCTCTATTCGTCACATTACGGGCAAACCGATCAAGTTCCTCGGTGTTGGCGAGAAAACCGAGGCGCTGGAGCCGTTCCATCCGGACCGCATCGCTTCCCGTATTCTCGGCATGGGCGACGTGCTGTCGCTGATCGAAGATATCGAAAGTAAAGTTGACCGCGCGCAGGCAGAGAAATTAGCCAGCAAGCTGAAAAAAGGCGACGGCTTCGATCTCAACGACTTCCTTGAGCAACTGCGCCAGATGAAAAATATGGGCGGCATGGCTAGCCTGATGGGCAAACTGCCGGGCATGGGGCAGATCCCGGATAACGTCAAGTCGCAGATGGACGATAAAGTGCTGGTGCGTATGGAAGCCATCATCAACTCGATGACGATGAAAGAGCGCGCTAAGCCAGAAATCATCAAAGGTTCGCGTAAACGCCGTATCGCTGCCGGTTGCGGTATGCAGGTGCAGGACGTTAACCGTCTTCTGAAACAGTTCGACGACATGCAGCGCATGATGAAGAAAATGAAGAAGGGCGGAATGGCGAAGATGATGAGAAGCATGAAAGGGATGATGCCGCCGGGATTTCCTGGTCGCTAAATGACCTTATGCGACAGAGTTATTAACTGCTGATTGCATTTTCTCCAGAAATCAGTAAAATTTTCGGGCTTTTAATATGACACCGGACTCCGTTCCTCGATGGGGTCCGGTTGTTTTATTCACACAAGAGGATGTTATGGTAACTATTCGTTTAGCACGTCACGGCGCTAAAAAGCGTCCGTTCTACCAGGTTGTTGTCGCTGACAGCCGTAATGCACGCAACGGTCGCTTCATCGAGCGCGTTGGTTTCTTCAACCCAATCGCTAGCGAAAAAGAAGAAGGCACTCGCCTGGATCTGGATCGCATCGCTCACTGGGTTGGCCAGGGCGCAACTATTTCTGATCGCGTTGCAGCGCTGATCAAAGAAGTAAACAAAGCAGCTTAATCTGTCACGGTGGTCATGATGAGCAAACAACTCACCGCGCAAGCACCTGTTGATCCCATCGTTTTGGGAAAAATGGGTTCGTCTTACGGTATTCGTGGGTGGCTCAGAGTGTTTTCTTCCACCGAAGACGCCGAAAGCATTTTTGACTATCAGCCCTGGTTTATCCAGAAGGCGGGTCAGTGGCAGCAAGTCCAGCTGGAAAGCTGGAAGCACCACAATCAGGACATGATCATCAAGCTGAAAGGCGTTGACGATCGTGATGCGGCGAACCTGCTGACGAATTGTGAAATTGTCGTGGATTCATCGCAGCTGCCTCAGCTTGAAGAGGGTGACTACTACTGGAAAGACCTGATGGGCTGCCAGGTAATAACCACTGAAGGCTACGATCTCGGTAAAGTCATCGATATGATGGAAACCGGATCTAATGACGTTCTCGTCATTAAGGCAAACCTGAAAGATGCGTTTGGTATCAAGGAACGTCTCGTACCGTTCCTCGATGGGCAGGTTATCAAGAAAGTCGATCTCACTACTCGTTCAATCGAAGTAGATTGGGATCCTGGTTTTTAAACCACCGGATAAACGGTAAAAGACGGCGCTATGTGGATTGGCATAATTAGCCTGTTTCCTGAAATGTTCCGCGCAATTACCGATTACGGGGTAACTGGCCGGGCAGTTAAAAATGGCCTGCTGAGCATCCAGAGCTGGAGTCCTCGTGACTTCACGCATGACCGGCACCGTACTGTGGACGATCGTCCTTACGGCGGCGGACCGGGGATGTTAATGATGGTGCAACCTTTACGGGACGCCATTCATGCAGCAAAAGCCGCGGCGGGTGAAGGCGCAAAGGTGATTTATCTGTCACCGCAGGGGCGCAAGCTTGATCAAGCAGGCGTCAGCGAACTGGCAACGAATCAAAAATTGATTCTGGTGTGCGGTCGCTACGAAGGTATAGATGAGCGCGTGATCCAAACCGAAATTGACGAAGAATGGTCAATCGGCGATTACGTTCTCAGTGGTGGTGAGTTACCAGCAATGACGCTGATTGACTCCGTTTCCCGGTTTATTCCGGGAGTACTGGGACATGAAGCTTCGGCAACGGAAGATTCCTTTGCTGAAGGATTGCTGGATTGCCCGCACTATACACGGCCTGAGGTGTTAGAAGGGATGGAAGTTCCGTCAGTGTTACTGTCGGGCAACCATGCTGAGATACGTCGCTGGCGTTTGAAACAGTCGCTGGGCCGTACCTGGCTTAGAAGACCTGAACTTCTGGAAAACCTGGCTCTGACTGAAGAGCAAGCAAGGTTGCTGGCGGAGTTCAAAACGGAACACGCACAACAGCAACATAAACATGATGGGATGGCGTAAGCCCCCGAGATATCAGTTTACCCAGGATAAGAGATTAAATTATGAGCAACATTATTAAGCAACTTGAACAAGAGCAGATGAAGCAGGACGTACCTTCCTTCCGTCCGGGTGATACCGTGGAAGTGAAAGTATGGGTTGTTGAAGGTTCCAAAAAACGTCTGCAGGCATTCGAGGGCGTGGTTATCGCTATTCGTAACCGCGGTCTGCACTCTGCATTCACTGTTCGTAAAATTTCCAACGGCGAAGGCGTTGAGCGTGTCTTCCAGACTCACTCTCCGGTAGTTGACAGCATTTCTGTCAAACGTCGTGGTGCTGTTCGTAAAGCTAAACTGTACTACCTGCGTGAGCGTACTGGTAAGGCTGCTCGTATCAAAGAGCGTCTTAACTAAGATTTCGCTTAAGCGACATCCTGTTAAGAAGGGCTGGCCAATTGGCTGGCCCTTTTTTTATCTGTTTGCTCGTGTTTTAAGGGGTAGTAATCACTACTGCGACGCGGCGGTTCTCGGCGCGGCCCTGGGCGGTCTTGTTACTGGCTATGGGATATTTTTTTCCTAAACCCTGTGTGGTGAGGTTGCTGCGCGGAATTTGTCCACCTATAGCCCATGCATCGGCCACAACATTCGCCCGTTTCAATGATAAGGCTTCGTTGTAACTGTCTTCACCATAGTTGTCGGTGTGTCCATCCATACGGGCATGCGTTAGCCCTGTCGAGGCCAATTTGGCTGCCATGGTTTGGATCTGTTGCTGGCTTTCCGGGAGCAATTTGTAGTCATTTTTTGCGAACAGAATGGCATCTGATAATCCCAGCGACCAGTCGCCGGCGGATTCAGTAAATCCATAAGATTGCATAGCGGCAACTTGCTCAGGAGTAAACTTTCCCTGAGGGGACTGGCAGCCAGTCAGTACTAGCGAGGTGAAAATCAGGGGTGCTACCAGGTGCTTTATCATATCGATATATCCTTGTTATCTCACCAGCTTTTCGGCACGCTGGTGTTTGGCCTGATACATATTGTGATCGGCCAGCTCTTGTAATTTTTCCGCAGAGGCATGCTCAATGGTCATCGCGTAACCAATGCTTAATGTCATGGTGGTCTGATGACCATTATGAAGATCAAACGGGCGATTAAAGATTTGTGTCAGTGCTGAGCATATCCGCTGCACTTCAGATTCCGACTGTACACCATAGAGCACCATCGCGAATTCATCGCCGCCTATGCGGTATGCTTTATGTTGCAGCCCGCCAAATTCTGCTAACCGTTTTGCTACCTCAATCAAGACCCGATCGCCCGTCGCATGACCCCAGGTATCGTTGATATATTTAAAATTATCGCCATCAAGAAACAGTAACGCCGACGTTTTTCTGGCATCGGAACTGCTCATCAACGTGTTGATGCCGCTACGAAACGCAGCCCGGTTCGCCAGCCCGGTTAATGGGTCATGTAGCGCGGTACGTAGAAGCTGCGCATTTTTGGCCTGTAAACGAAGCTGCCACTCTTCCATTTCATCCAGCAGACTGTTGAAGTCGAGAGCGAAGCGGTGAAACTCAGCGATACGTTCTTCCGAAACTCGTCGGGAAAAATTGCGGTTGGAACGCACATCATGTACGACATCGGTGATATTTTTCAGCGCTTCCACCAGGCCATTGTGCAAATGGCGGGTGAGGGTAATTGCGATGCCTGATGCCAGCAGAATACAACCGGTCAGGACAGCGAGCGAAAACCAGATAAAATGGCTGATCGAGCTGTCGCGAGCGGTTAAGCGTACTTCGCCAATGGTTTCACCATTGTGACGAATCGGCTGAGTGATGGGGGCAGGGAAGAGCCAGTGGCTTATGAAATTGCTGAAAGTATCGCCTGGATCCTTACGGGTGTAATGCCAGGATGCCAGAATATTTTGCTGCTTATCACGCACTTCTGCAGTTGAAAATTGCCCTTGCTTCCCCAGCGCTGCCAGTGTTTGAGTTGCTGCAGGGCCATCGGCAAAAACGACCGCTGCTTCCAGACTGTAAGTCATTGTTGCTGCTGTCAGTGCCAGGTTTTTTTGCGCGTACTGTTTCAGGGTCAGCACCGAGGTCACGGAAAGCAGCAACCAGATCAGCATCATAGTGATAAATATGCTGGTCATACTGATGTTGCGTAATGCTCTTTTAAACGTGGGGCGCTTATTAAGAGAATTATCGTTATCCATCATTTTTCTTCCGTGCGAGCATTAAGACATCTGGGTTCACCTTTACACCGCTACGCGATAAGGCATCCAGGTTTACGGCAAATCTGACGTCATTATTGTGGATGATCAGACAAAAGGCGCTGCCAATAATGCACTCGGCATTTTGTTCGGCAATTAATAATAACGCCTTTGACGGATATTGTTCGGTTAATTCCATCTGGAATGTTGGTGACTCGTTGCCAAAATAAAAACCATTGCAGCCTGATATCATCGCCTCTTGTTGAGAGTGAATGATGACAGGCAGATAAGGCAAAGATGTCGCGCCATTCTCTTGTAGGGCGGTACTAAAACGTGAAGATGAAAAGATACATAACTTTGGTAGGCCTGATAGCGCAGGCCAGCGAGTGTAACTGACAATACCGGAAACCATCGTACGCACGTTTTTCGCAACGTCTGAAGGTTCCTGAGCGAGTATTGGTGCTCCCGTCAGGAGGAGAATCAGCAGTAAGAACAGACGATGAGAAAAACGCATTCAGGGATCCTCACCATCTTCGCTTGCAATGCATCGATAATTTTTCAGAATGCTCATTAAAATATCATTCTTTCATGCGGTCGTCATCAATGTGAGAAATAAAACACAATGAGTAGAATCTCATGTTTAATTTATTTGTGGGGGGTTAATTAATTTAATCGTATTGTGCTGGCATTTTCATCAGCCCCTTTTTGCCATACTTCATGCAGTTGGCTGGCATTTTCAACATTGTTGCAGCTGGCAGGAAAGCTTTTACCGGAAAGTCCTCGGGCATAAGTAAAATCGGTCTGGCAAGTTTTCTTTTGTCCTTCGGCATATCCTTTAAGGTATAGACCGCGATCCGCCTGTGAATCGCTAAATGCATCGTCATCTTTTATGGCGTTGCCCGATATCGCATCTTCCATACCAACATCATACCAGTCGGTGCTGGTCAAGGTTGGCGCGTGAGTATAAGGATCAATCTGACATCCGCTAACCAGTAAAGCCAACAAGGGGGCGATAAACTTTTTCATCATTTCTTTCTCCTTTTTCAAAGCATAGCGGATTGTTTTCAAAGGCGATGTAAATTTATTTATACATAAACAAGGATTAAAAGCGCGAATAAATTGCTTGTGTAAAGAAAAATGTACGAAATATGGATTGAAAACTTTACTTTATGTGTTATCGTTACGTCATCCTCGCTGAGGATCAACTATCGCAAACGAGCATAAACAGGATCGCCATCATGCAAAAAGACGCGCTGAATAACGTACATATTACCGACGAACAAGTTTTAATGACTCCGGAACAACTGAAGGCCGCTTTTCCATTAAGCCTGCAACAGGAAGCCCAGATTGCTGACTCGCGTAAAACTATTTCAGATATTATCGCCGGGCGCGATCCTCGTCTGTTGGTAGTATGTGGTCCTTGTTCCATTCATGATCCGGAAACTGCTCTGGAATATGCTCGTCGATTTAAAGCCCTTGCCGCAGAGGTCAGCGATAGCCTCTATCTGGTAATGCGCGTCTATTTTGAAAAACCCCGTACCACTGTCGGTTGGAAAGGGTTGATTAACGATCCCCATATGGATGGCTCTTTTGATGTAGAAGCCGGGCTGCAGATCGCGCGTAAATTGCTGCTTGAGCTGGTGAATATGGGACTGCCACTGGCGACGGAAGCGTTAGATCCTAATAGCCCGCAATACCTGGGCGATCTGTTTAGCTGGTCAGCAATTGGTGCTCGTACAACGGAATCGCAAACACACCGTGAAATGGCCTCCGGGCTTTCCATGCCGGTTGGTTTTAAAAACGGCACCGACGGCAGCCTTGCAACGGCTATTAACGCTATGCGTGCCGCCGCCCAGCCGCACCGTTTTGTTGGCATTAACCAGGCAGGGCAGGTTGCGTTGCTACAAACTCAGGGGAATCCGGACGGGCATGTGATCCTGCGCGGTGGTAAAGCGCCGAACTATAGCCCTGCGGATGTTGCGCAATGTGAAAAAGAGATGGAACAGGCGGGACTGCGCCCGTCTCTGATGGTAGATTGCAGCCACGGTAATTCCAATAAAGATTATCGCCGTCAGCCTGCGGTGGCAGAATCCGTGGTTGCTCAAATCAAAGATGGCAATCGCTCAATTATTGGTCTGATGATCGAAAGTAATATCCACGAGGGCAATCAGTCTTCCGAGCAACCGCGCAGTGAAATGAAATACGGTGTATCCGTAACCGATGCCTGCATTAGCTGGGAAATGACCGATGCCTTGCTGCGTGAAATTCATCAGGATCTGAACGGGCAGCTGACGGCTCGCGTGGCTTAAGAGGTTTATTATGGTTGCTGAATTGACCGCATTACGCGATCAAATTGATGAAGTCGATAAAGCGCTGCTGAATTTATTAGCGAAGCGTCTGGAACTGGTTGCTGAAGTTGGCGAGGTGAAAAGCCGCTTTGGACTGCCTATTTATGTTCCGGAGCGCGAGGCATCTATGCTGGCCTCGCGGCGTGCAGAGGCGGAAGCTCTGGGTGTACCGCCAGATCTGATTGAGGATGTTTTGCGTCGGGTGATGCGTGAATCTTACTCCAGTGAAAACGACAAAGGATTTAAAACGCTTTGTCCGTCTCTGCGTCCGGTGGTTATCGTCGGTGGTGGCGGTCAGATGGGACGTCTGTTCGAGAAGATGCTGGCACTCTCGGGTTATCAGGTGCGGATTCTGGAGCAACATGACTGGGATCGAGCGGCTGATATTGTTGCCGATGCCGGAATGGTGATTGTTAGTGTGCCCATCCACGTTACTGAACAGGTTATTGGCAAATTACCGCCTTTACCGAAAGATTGTATTCTGGTCGATCTGGCATCGGTGAAAAATGGACCATTACAGGCCATGCTGGCGGCGCATGATGGTCCGGTGCTGGGGTTACACCCGATGTTCGGCCCGGACAGCGGTAGCCTGGCAAAGCAAGTTGTGGTCTGGTGTGATGGACGTAAGCCGGAAGCATACCAATGGTTTCTGGAGCAAATTCAGGTCTGGGGCGCTCGGCTGCATCGTATTAGCGCTGTCGAGCACGATCAGAATATGGCGTTTATTCAGGCACTGCGCCACTTTGCTACTTTTGCTTATGGGCTGCACCTGGCAGAAGAAAATGTTCAGCTTGAGCAACTTCTGGCGCTTTCTTCGCCGATTTACCGCCTTGAGCTGGCGATGGTTGGGCGACTGTTTGCCCAGGATCCGCAACTGTATGCCGACATTATTATGTCGTCAGAGCGTAATCTGGCGTTAATCAAACGTTACTATAAGCGTTTCGGCGAGGCGATTGAGTTGCTGGAGCAGGGCGATAAGCAGGCGTTTATTGACAGTTTCCGCAAGGTGGAGCACTGGTTCGGCGATTACGCACAGCGTTTTCAGAGTGAAAGCCGCGTGTTATTGCGTCAGGCGAATGACAGTCGCCAGTAATAATCCAGTGCCGGGTGGCGTGTTTCACCCGGCACGATTTCATTATGCCGGATCGACTGGTACCACATTCTCGCTTGGGTAACAGCCCAGGACTTTCATCGAGCGAGTGATTTCACCTAGCTCTTTCAACGCCTGTTGCATTTCCGCTGATTCCAGATTGGCCTGAATATCCAGATAAAACATCTCTTCCCACGGGTTTCCGTGAATCGGGCGTGATTCCAGACGGGTCATAATCAGATTGTGGTTGCGCAGTACCAGCAACGCTTCAACCAGCGCACCAGCTTGTTGTCCGGTCGCCATTAACAACGTCGTTTTCGCCGGAACCTGGTCAGAAACGTTAATGGCTTTACGTGCCAACACCACAAATCGGGTGAAGTTTTGTCGCTGATTCGCTTCAATATGCTCCAGTACCTGCAAACCGTACAAAGTGCCGCCAGCTTCGCTTCCCAACGCAGCAACATGCGGTGATTTTGCCTGTGCAACCTTTTCCATTGCCGCAGACGTACTTTCGGTATATTCAATCTTCCAGTGCGGATAACGATTAAGGAATTTGCTGCATTGCTGGAATGGCTGCGGATGGCTGTAGACCGTATTAATGGTGGATAAATCAGTAGTGCCGGAGACCAACAAACAATGATCGATAGTTAACGTCATCTCGCCAACAATCGACAAACTGGTATGTTGCAGCAGATCGTAAACGTCGTTTATGGCACCGGAGCTGGTATTTTCAATCGGTACGACGGCATAGTCGGCCTGGCCGGTTTCCACCTGATTAAAAATATCGGCAAATTTGGCGCAGCCACTTTCAATGAATTGCTCAAAGTGACGCGCAGCGTACTGACGAGCGGCAAGATGTGAATAGGAGCCTTTGGGGCCGAGAAAAGCGATGCGTGCTGAGTGCGGATTAATTTTATTGAGATGTTGCTGGAGCAGTGCCTGCTGAGTTAATACGGAATCTTCAATGATGAGTTGGAACAGGCGAGTAATGTAATGGGCGTCCAGATGGTGCACTTTACCGAGCGTAATTAATCTTTCCAGCAAATCGCGTTCGCGATCAATATCACGTACCGGGCGATGAGAGAGCAGTTTGGCTTTTCCCACCTCGACGGCCAGTTCGCGCCGCTCTGCCAGTAATGCTAATAATTTTTCATCCAGCGCGCTGATTTTCTCTCGCAGCGCCAGTAACGGGTTTTCCGATGTCATAGTGTTGCCTTTTTGTTATCAATAAAAAAGGCCCCCCGGTTTGGGAGGCCTTATTGTTCGTCTTCGCATTCTGTTTCACACGACGAAACGCCTCCCATTCAGGGGAAGGTAAAAAAGAATGCGAAGAAAAACGGCGTGTGTTTCATGTTTGTTTCCTTAGGTGACTTCAGTACAGTACCCGTACTGTTTTCTCGCTGTCAACAAAAAACGCGCCCGAAGGCGCGTTGGCGATACACTCAATATAAAGGACTACTCTTCTTCAACTTCTTCGACGAAGTTGGCGTCTTTCACCGATGTTGCGGCACGACGTGCTTCGCCTTTGTGCTGCAGTTTATTGAGCTGCCGTTCCAGCTTGTTGATCAATTCGTTAATTGCGGTGTACATATCTTCATGTTTACCACTGGCAACCAGAACGCCGTTAGGAGTATTGATTGTGGCGTCAGCAACAAAACCTTGTGGCTCTTTGGACAGAATGATATGTGGATTAATCAGATGTGTTTGCCATTTTTCCAGTTTGGCGAGACGGTCTGCGACATGTTGGCGGATGGCCGGAGTAATTTCCATTTGTTTGCTGGTAATGTTCATTGTCATAAATTTTACCTCTTGTCTTCCCGTCTTGGTGAATTCAGCATACCGTTCCTGATGTCAAAATGTGTGATGGAAATCTCATAATTTTGTCACTTTTTGTCAACGAATCTTTTTTGTGAGAAATCGCAGGAAGAGGTGTTTTTTTACTTGAGGAATATCTCAAAGCGAGCCATATTTGATGAGATCGATAGTGACTAAATCGCTTCAGTTTCACAACTAACAGAATAAAAAAACGGCAGCTCAAGGCTGTAATGCCAGTCAGTTAAGCAACTGACTGGCTCTTTTTCGGGGCTGTGGGGTATTTCCAGGGCCTCTCCTTTACCACTCTCGGGAAGGCCCTTTCCCTTCTTGTCGGTAATTTCACTGGCTGTCCCATACTTGCAAGATCGCGCATCAGCTCCGGTATACGTCCCGGTGAAGCGCATGGCGTCCGTCATCGACGTCAGCAGATGGCTGGTCAGTTCCATCTGGCAGACCATTTTGACCTGCGGGTAGAGCGCCGGGTTCCCGGCATGTGTCTGGCGGGGGAAGGCTGCATCGTTCTCTGGTGTATCCGGTGTGCGCCAGAACACACCATCGATGGCCAGCAGGGTCAGGCTGCACCAGTGCGGATGCAGCGTGGCGTTATGCCAGAGCTGCGCTGTTTTCGTGAACACGCGGCGGACAGCCTCACTTCCCAGGCGCTGGCGGGCCTGAATAACGGCACTGGGGGCAACGAAGGGGCGATTGCCCGGCAGCATGATGTCCAGGCGATTCACAATCTGGTGAAGAGGTTCTTTACGCTCAAGCGCCATGCCAACAATACACCAGACCATCATTTCGAGGGGAAGACGGCGCTTGCGTAGCGTTACAGTACCTGATTCGGCAAGGCAACGAGAGATGAGTTCGGGGTCGAGGTAATCCCCCAGAAAAGTCAGTGGGTTACGCAGAGAATCGTAACGGGATACCAAATCAAGGGCCTGTCCAATGAGCATAAAAAAATCCGGAAACGAGTGAGCGTTTCCGGATTCTTACACAGCCACTGAATCGGTCAACTGATCCTTAACTGATCGGCATTACAGCTCAAGGGCTGCCGTTTTTTTATTTCAATCTTCTGTTATGTATTGCTGCTGTTAGCAGCGATAATCTTCGCTACCTTTTCAGCTTGCGCATTCATCTGCATCTGACGGTATGCATTTTCCATCAGCGGCAGCGCATCACGCGTAGCCTGGGTATCCGGATAGTCGCGCAACATGCCTTCTACGCGGTTAACGACAGCAACCCATGCACCACGTTCTGTATAATACTCGGCAACGGAGTATTCATATTTCGCCAGACGATCTTTCAGGAATACCAGACGTTTGGTGGCATCGGTGGTGTACTGACTGTTCGGATAGCCGCGCACCAGTTTGGAAAAGTCACTAAACGCAGCTCGTGCATGTTGAGGATCGCGATCGCTACGGTCAACGCCAAAGAACCCTTGCAGCGCACTGTCATCCAGCGCCATATTGGTCAGGCCACGCATGTACATGACATAATCGATATTCGGATGGGTCGGGTTAAGGCGAATAAAACGATCGATGGCAGCCTGTGCTAACGGCAAATCGGCGTTTTTATAGTAGGCGTAGATGAGATCCAGCTGCACCTGCTGCGAATACGGACCAAACGGATAGCGATTATCTAACGCTTCCAGTTGCGTTATTGCCTGTCTCCAGTTACCGTCCTGCAGCTTTTGTTGTGCAGTCGCGTAAATTTCATTTGGCGGATTATCAGGTACTTCTTCCTTTGACCCCGAGCAACCCGCCAAAAACAGGCTTAGTGTGGCGGCTGCCACCAGATATTTCATGCGCGTCATGACGTTTTGACTTTCCTCAAAATGTAATACGGGAGATTCTCTGTTCCTGCTCCCGGTTAAGACCAGCTACAATAGCACACTATATTAAACGGCAAAGCCGTAAAACCCCAACGATAAACGAAGAAGCAGTATATATGGCACAACGAGTACAGCTCACTGCAACGGTGTCCGAAAACCAACTCGGTCAACGCTTAGATCAGGCTTTGGCCGAAATGTTCCCGGATTATTCACGTTCGCGAATAAAAGAATGGATCCTCGACCAGCGCGTGCTGGTTAACGGCAAAGTTTGTGATAAGCCGAAAGAAAAAGTATTGGGTGGCGAGCAGGTGGCCATCAACGCTGAGATTGAAGAAGAAGCGCGTTTTGAACCGCAGGATATCCCGCTGGATATCGTCTATGAAGATGAAGATATCATCGTCATTAATAAACCACGCGACCTGGTGGTACATCCTGGCGCGGGTAACCCGGATGGCACGGTACTGAATGCGTTGCTTCATTATTATCCGCCCATTGCCGATGTACCGCGTGCGGGCATCGTCCATCGTCTGGATAAAGACACCACCGGCCTGATGGTTGTGGCAAAAACCGTTCCGGCTCAGACGCGTTTAGTCGAATCTTTGCAACGGCGTGAAATTACTCGTGAGTATGAAGCGGTGGCAATTGGTCATATGACCGCTGGCGGTACAGTAGATGAACCAATCAGCCGCCACCCGACCAAACGTACTCACATGGCGGTGCATCCGATGGGTAAACCGGCGGTCACTCACTATCGCATCATGGAACACTTCCGTGTGCACACGCGTCTGCGGTTGCGTCTGGAAACCGGACGTACGCACCAGATCCGCGTGCATATGGCCCATATCACTCATCCGCTGGTGGGCGATCCGGTTTATGGCGGCCGTCCGCGTCCGCCAAAAGGTGCTTCGGAAGCGTTTATCTCCACGCTGCGTAAGTTTGACCGCCAGGCGCTTCATGCAACCATGCTGCGTCTTTATCACCCGATCTCCGGCATCGAAATGGAATGGCATGCGCCTATTCCACAAGATATGGTGGAGCTGATTGAGGTGATGCGCGCCGATTTCGAAGAGCATAAGGATGAAGTGGACTGGTTATGAGTAAGCTGATTGTCCCGCAGTGGCCGCTGCCAAAAGGTGTTGCGGCCTGTAGCTCTACCCGTATCGGCGGCGTGAGCTTGCCGCCGTATGACTCGCTCAACCTCGGTGCCCATTGTGGCGATAACCCGGATTACGTCGAGGAAAATCGTAAGCGACTTTTTGCTGCGGGCAATTTGCCTTCAAAACCGGTCTGGCTTGAGCAGGTACACGGCAGAGATGTGCTTAAGCTTACTGGCGAACCTTATGCCTCAAAACGAGCAGATGCCTCTTATAGCAATACGCCCGGCACGGTTTGCGCCGTGATGACGGCCGACTGCCTCCCCGTGCTGTTTTGCAATCGAGCGGGAACGGAAGTCGCCGCCGCTCATGCTGGCTGGCGTGGACTGTGCGCTGGCGTGCTGGAGGAGACGGTTTCCTGTTTTGCTGATAATCCGGAAAATATTCTCGCCTGGTTAGGGCCGGCAATTGGTGCACGCGCGTTTGAAGTGGGGGCGGAGGTTCGCGAGGCGTTTATGGCAGTAGACGCCAAAGCGAGTACAGCTTTCATTCAGCATGGTGATAAGTATCTGGCGGATATTTATCAGCTTGCCCGGCAGCGTCTGGCGAGCGTAGGTGTTGAGCAAATTTTCGGCGGCGACCGTTGTACATATACGGAAAATGAGACATTCTTCTCTTATCGTCGCGACAAGATCACCGGTCGTATGGCAAGTTTCATTTGGCTGATATAACCTAAAGAATCAAGACGATCCGGTACGCGTGATTTTCTTTTCACATTAATCTGGTCAATAACCTTGAATAATTGAGGGATGACCTCATTTAATCTCCAGTAGCAACTTTGATCCGTTATGGGAGGAGTTATGCGTCTGGATCGTCTTACTAATAAATTCCAGCTTGCTCTTGCCGATGCCCAATCACTTGCACTCGGGCACGACAACCAATTCATCGAACCTCTTCATTTAATGAGCGCCCTGCTGAATCAGGAAGGGGGTTCGGTTAGTCCTTTATTAACATCCGCCGGCATCAATGCTGGTCAGTTGCGCACAGATATCAATCAGGCATTAAATCGTTTACCGCAGGTTGAAGGCACTGGTGGCGATGTCCAGCCCTCACAGGATCTGGTGCGCGTTCTTAATCTTTGCGACAAGCTGGCGCAAAAACGTGGTGATAACTTTATCTCGTCAGAACTGTTCGTTCTGGCGGCACTTGAGTCTCGCGGCACGCTGGCCGACATCCTGAAAGCAGCAGGGGCGACCACCGCCAACATTACTCAAGCGATTGAACAAATGCGTGGAGGTGAAAGCGTGAACGATCAAGGAGCTGAAGACCAACGTCAGGCTTTGAAAAAATACACTATCGACCTCACCGAACGAGCCGAACAAGGCAAACTCGATCCGGTGATTGGCCGTGATGAAGAAATTCGCCGTACCATTCAGGTACTGCAACGTCGTACTAAAAATAACCCGGTGCTGATTGGTGAACCAGGTGTTGGTAAAACAGCCATCGTTGAAGGTCTGGCTCAGCGTATTATCAATGGCGAAGTACCGGAAGGGCTGAAAGGCCGCCGCGTACTGGCGCTGGATATGGGCGCGCTGGTGGCTGGGGCGAAATATCGCGGTGAGTTTGAAGAACGTTTAAAAGGCGTACTTAACGATCTTGCTAAACAGGAAGGGAACGTCATCCTGTTTATCGACGAATTACATACCATGGTCGGCGCGGGTAAAGCCGATGGCGCAATGGACGCCGGAAACATGCTGAAACCGGCGCTGGCGCGTGGTGAATTGCACTGCGTAGGTGCCACGACGCTGGACGAATATCGCCAGTACATCGAAAAAGATGCTGCGCTGGAACGTCGCTTCCAGAAAGTGTTTGTTGCCGAGCCAACCGTGGAAGACACCATTGCTATTCTGCGTGGCCTGAAAGAACGTTATGAACTGCACCACCATGTGCAAATTACTGACCCGGCAATTGTTGCAGCGGCGACGTTGTCTCATCGCTACATTGCTGACCGTCAGCTGCCGGATAAAGCCATCGACCTGATCGATGAAGCAGCATCCAGCATTCGTATGCAGATTGACTCAAAACCGGAAGAACTCGACCGACTCGATCGTCGTATCATCCAGCTCAAACTGGAACAACAGGCGTTAATGAAAGAGTCTGATGAAGCCAGTAAAAAACGCCTGGATATGCTCAACGAAGAACTGAGCGACAAAGAACGTCAGTATTCCGAGTTAGAAGAAGAGTGGAAAGCAGAGAAAGCCTCGCTCTCTGGTACGCAGACCATTAAAGCGGAACTGGAACAGGCGAAAATCGCTATTGAACAGGCTCGCCGTGTGGGTGATCTGGCGCGGATGTCTGAACTGCAATACGGCAAAATTCCAGAACTGGAAAAGCAACTGGAAGCCGCAACGCAGCTCGAAGGCAAAACTATGCGTCTCTTGCGTAATAAAGTGACCGACGCCGAAATTGCTGAAGTGCTGGCGCGTTGGACGGGGATTCCGGTTTCTCGCATGATGGAAAGCGAGCGCGAAAAACTGCTGCGTATGGAGCAAGAGCTGCACCATCGCGTTATTGGTCAGAACGAAGCGGTTGATGCGGTATCTAACGCTATTCGTCGTAGCCGTGCGGGGCTTGCTGACCCGAATCGCCCGATTGGTTCATTCCTGTTCCTCGGCCCAACGGGTGTGGGGAAAACTGAGCTTTGTAAGGCGCTGGCGAACTTTATGTTTGATAGCGACGAGGCGATGGTCCGTATCGATATGTCCGAGTTTATGGAGAAACACTCGGTGTCTCGTCTGGTTGGTGCGCCTCCGGGATATGTCGGTTATGAAGAAGGTGGCTACCTGACCGAAGCAGTGCGTCGTCGTCCGTATTCCGTCATCCTGCTGGATGAAGTGGAAAAAGCGCATCCGGATGTCTTCAACATTCTGTTGCAGGTACTGGATGATGGGCGTCTGACTGACGGGCAGGGGAGAACGGTCGACTTCCGTAATACGGTTGTCATTATGACCTCTAACCTCGGTTCCGATTTGATTCAGGAACGCTTCGGTGAACTGGATTATGCGCACATGAAAGAGCTGGTACTCGGTGTGGTAAGCCATAACTTCCGTCCGGAATTCATTAACCGTATCGATGAAGTGGTGGTCTTCCATCCGCTGGGTGAACAGCACATTGCGTCGATTGCGCAGATTCAGTTGAAACGTCTGTACAAACGTCTGGAAGAACGTGGTTATGAAATCCACATTTCTGACGAGGCGCTGAAACTGCTGAGCGAGAACGGTTACGATCCGGTCTATGGTGCACGTCCTCTGAAACGTGCAATCCAGCAGCAGATCGAAAACCCGCTGGCACAGCAAATACTGTCTGGTGAATTGGTTCCGGGTAAAGTTATTCGCCTGGAAGTTAATGAAGACAGGATTGTCGCCGTCCAGTAATGATAAAACGAGTCCTTCGGGGCTCGTTTTTGTCTATAAATTAGACGGAAAAGACTATATTCAAGATGTTTTGCCTGAAAAATGAGCGAACGATAAAGTTTTTATATTTTTCGCTTGTCAGGCCGGAATAACTCCCTATAATGCGCCACCACTGACACGGAACAACGGCAAACACGCCGCCGGGTCAGCGAGGTTCTCCTGAGAATCTCGACAGAGAAAAGCAAAAAAATGCTTGACTCTGTAGCGGGAAAGCGTATTATGCACACCCCGCGCCGCTGAGAAAAAGCGAAGCGGCACTGCTCTTTAACAATTTATCAGACAATCTGTGTGGGCACTCGAAGATACGGATTCTTAACGTCGCAAGACGAAAAA
>NZ_PTRH01000025.1:0-41532 GCF_002965045.1 Escherichia sp. MOD1-EC6300
GTGGTAATGAATGAAGACGACTGCAAAATAAGAAGAGGAAATGCAGCAGAATTATTTTCAGGGATACGGCACATCGCTATTAATATTTTGACGAATGATGAGGTATTCAAGCAGGGTTAAGACGTAAGATGCGAAAAGCAACCATGGACAGAAAGTATCTGGCGTCAGTCCTTGCGGGGAGCGGGCTTTCGTAATCTTGCCCTGGGTGTTTATATTAAGTTAGCACTCCCCTTAACTATCATGAATACAAAGAGGTGAAAACAGGAGGGGATATTTTTGTTATATAACACCAGAGTGAATTAATAACACGCTGTCAGTGATATGCATATTTTCTCTAACAAAGGTTTAGTAAAATTCCTCAGAGTTAAGAAGATTCCGCCAAAGATTCCATATAATATTAAGGTTGTTATGAATAAAGGTAATAGATTACAACAATTAGAAGATATGTGTCGTGATATTATTAAAATTAATATGTGGTATGAACTCCCCGATTATGTATTTTTTTCAATATCTGACACCATCGATGGGACGAATGATGAATTTGCAATAAATGTGTATAAAAATATCGATAAAAGTCTTCTTGAAATATTATTGCATCCATCTGTTTTACTGTCAGTTGTTGAGTCCTTACAAAGTAATACTATAGCTGAGTATATCGTGAAATTGTCTGAAATAGAGATGAATTATGACGACTTGCTAATATCGGATGTTAAATCATGTCTTTTTATCAACTATGGATTCAATAACAGTGAATCGGTTGCGCTATTTAATAAGATTTACCGCGAATTAAAAGATATTGTAAAATCATCAAGAGTACATATAGATCATGAGAAAGATATTTTTGATGGCCTTAATCAAATCTTGGCTTTTTCCGATAATAATAAACATGAGTATTTTTTATATATAAAGGCATATTGGCTCAGTTTATACTTTTGTGAAATTTCACAGAACGTGAGAGAAAGAGATAAGTTGTCATTTTATTATAATGAATTTTCTGTCCGATTTCCTAATGTTGTCCTATATCCGTCATGCTACAAATTGTAAGGCTTGGCACCTGAAATTCATTGTTAATTCGAGACGCTTGATTGTCCACTATATCAAAACAGTCGTACCTCGGAATTTTCTCACATTAGTCCATACGGTATTCAATTTTCGCAACTGCGCCCTGAAATAAAAAACTGCAAAACTGCTTTTTCTTGACCTGTCCCAATCACGCAAGACTACTTTTAGTAGAGATCTCTAGCCATATCGATTTTAGTGCCGCCCGCGCATTTTATACAAAATAGGGCTTTATCAATGAGGCGATAATACGCAATTACTATGATGTTGGTGAGGATAAATTAATCTTCACTAAAAATATGCAATCGTGAGATAAAATATCTTTTAACTCATATGGAAACATTGCTTAAGCAACTTGGTTGCTGCATATGATTCTTTACCCCGCGGCAACTCGCTTCCCGCTGGTAACAAACGTGCCAGCACCTAAATGATGCAACGTATTGAGTTTATCATCATCAAACTGCCAGCGGCCTTCGACAAATACTCGTGCGTCTGCCGCTGCCGATACCACTTCGCCAAATAGCGTATCGTATTTTTCTTGCGCAGAAGTCGCTGGTAGCAATCGACACTCCATCCATGCCAGACATTTCTCTTCAACCAGCGGCAATCCAAGCACCGGACCTTTCACAACCGGAATGCCATAGCAATTAAATTTATCTTCTTCACGACCCGACACACTTCCCACCGCCCACGTCCAGTTAGTTGCCGCAACGCCCGGGATAACGATGCCAAATTTACCGTTACGCTCAATCAACTCCCTGGTCCATGTCGATTTATCTACCACAATCGCTATGCGTGGCGGTTCAAACTCCACCGGCATCGACCAGGCCGCAGCCATCACATTACGTCGCTGTGATTTTTCATCAAAAGTTGTTATCAAAACGGTGGGGCCGTGGTTTAACAGACGGCTGGCATGGTGTAATTCGACGGGGATGAATCGGCTCACGGTATCGCCTCGCTAAGAAGGTTGTTTTAAAAGCGTAGCTCGTAACGCAATAAGTAACGAAATTAACGGGATTGGCGATTTGCGAACGTGATGCATGTCCGCGATCGCACAAAATAGCCGGTGCGGCGTCTATTCCAGGTTATAAATTGAGAAAACCACAAACGGAAACGCCTGATGACGCCCATTCTGAATCACTATTTTACCCGCATTAACTGGTCGGGAGCGGCTGCGGTCAATATCGAAACGCTGCGCGCATTACACCTGAAACACAATTGCACCATTCCATTTGAAAATCTCGATGTTTTGCTGCCGAGAGAAATGCAGCTTGATGATCAATCGCTGGAAGAGAAATTGGTGCTCGCCCGGCGTGGTGGTTACTGCTTTGAGCAGAATGGCGTGTTTGAGCGGGTGTTACGCGAGCTGGGTTTTCAGGTACGCAGTCTGTTAGGGCGCGTAGTGTTATCTAATCCGCCAGCATTACCGCCGCGTACCCATCGTTTGTTGTTGGTGGAGCTGGAAGGCGAACACTGGATTGCCGATGTCGGTTTCGGTGGGCAGACTTTGACTGCGCCGATTCGTTTAGTGGCGGATATCGCGCAAACAACGCCACATGGCGAATATCGGCTGTTACAGGAAGGGAACGACTGGATTTTGCAGTTTAATCATCATCAGCACTGGCAGTCGATGTACCGTTTTGATCTCTGTGAACAACAACAAAGTGATTATGTGATGGGTAATTTCTGGTCGGCGCACTGGCCGCAATCGCATTTTCGCCATCATTTGCTGATGTGCCGCCATTTGCCGGACGGTGGAAAACTGACACTGACCAATTTTCATTTCACCCATTATGAAAATGGACATGCAGTGGAGCAGCGAAATCTAGCGGATGTGGCGTCGTTATATGCCGTGATGCAGGAGCAGTTTGGTCTGGGCGTAGATGACGCAAAGCATGGCTTTACTGTGGATGAACTGGCGTTGGTGATGGCGGCGTTTGATACGCATCCGGAGGCGGGGAAATAGTTTGTGCCAGGGGCCGGATGCGGCGTAAACGCCTACAACCGGCCCACATTAGCCCGGTTGTAGGCCTGATAAGCGAAGCGCATCAGGCAACGGTATCAAAAATCAATGGCCCATTCAGCATGGAAAAGAATCACCGCCGTGCCGGAAATGGTGACTTTCTCCGGTTGGTTATTGCGAATTGTCACCGTCACTTCAATCACGCCGTCACGCCCCAATGCGCGCCCCTGATGGCCTTTAACACGCAACACGTTGCCATCGTGGGGCAATACGTTGTGATGTACCAACCATGCACCCATCGGGCCATTGGCATTGCCGGTCACCGGATCTTCCACAATACCAATGGCAGGCGAGAACATACGACCATCGGTTTCGTTTTTGCCTGGGCGGATCTGGAACGGGAAGAAACCATTGCAGCCAATCTGCTTGCTGATTGCGGTCAGCGCAGCAAGGTCAGGCGAAAGGGCATCGATATCCACTTCTGGTTTCAACGGAATCATCACTTTTGAGTGTCCTGTGGTTGCCACCTGGATTGGCAAACCCGGCAGAATATTGTCTTCGGTAAGATGCAATGCGTTGATAATCGCCGCACGTGTTTCACCTTCCAGCGGTGGCTCAAAGCCCGGCGTACCTTGTTCCAGCGAAATACGATAATCATCGTTGTGCTTTTCGATAGTCACGCGATGTTTTCCTGCCAGCGACGTTTGCCAGACCGTGCAATTTCCCAAACCTAATACCTTTGAACGTACATAGTGCGCAGCCACCGTTGCGTGACCGCAAATTGGCACTTCAACCTTTGGCGTAAAGTAGCGAATGCGCACATCGCTGTCGTCGCTGTGCAGCAGAAAAGCAGTTTCCGAATGACCTAATTCGCGGGCGATAAGCTGCATTTGCGCTTCGCTAAGTTTATCGGCGGGAAAAACAACACCGGCAGAATTGCCGCGAAACGGTTGAGCGGTAAAAGCATCGACGTGGTACACCTGCGGTTTCATTAACGTTCTCCTGTGGCTGGAGAACTATCATAGCCTGCAAGTGGCCGGAGAGCGAAGGGCTATCCGGCCAGGGGGAGAATTATCGCCGCGAGCGCACAATCTGGTGCCGACGAGTAAAGTACTCAAAAGGCGCGCTCCACACGTGCACCAGTCGGGTGAACGGAAAGAGCAGGAAGATGGTCATTCCCAATACCAGATGCAGGCGGAAGACGAACGCTACGCCGTTAAGCATTTCTGACGATCCTCCACGGAAAGTGACGATACTTTGCGCCCAACCCACCAGTTTCATCATTTCGCTACCATCAGGATACTGTGCTGAAAACGGTATGGTACTTAGCCCCAACAAACATTGGATCAGCAATATGCTCATGATGATGATATCCGGCGTGGTGGAAGTAGCACGCACACGCTGATTTGTCAGCCTGCGCCACAGCAGTCCTGCACCGCCAATCAACGTCAACACGCCGCAAATACCGCCGAGCACCATTGCCATCAGTTGTTTCGCTGCCACTGGTAAAAACCACGCGTACATCCAGTGCGGTGTTAACATGCCGAACAGATGACCGAAGAAGATCCCCAGAATGCCGATATGGAACAGATTCGACCATATCACCATCCCGCGTTTATCGAGCATCTGGCTCGAGGAGGCGCGCCAGGTATACTGCCCGTAGTCATAGCGCAGCCAGCTGCCAAGGAAAAACACCGTCGCACAAATGTACGGGTAGATATCGTAAAAAAAGACGTTCAGATACTGAATCATTTCCCACCTCCCGCACTGATGTCGACGTACTGCGGCGCGACATCCTGGCTAAAACGTCGCTGATATTGATTAAGCGGCGAGCTGTCACACGCCGTGGCGTTATCTTCAATAAACTTCACCTGTTCTTCTTCCCACACCGCATCCAGCGCCTGGCGGGTGTCGTCACGCTCTTCACTACGAATTTGTTTTGTGACACTGTCACTTGACAGGGGACTTCCTGCCAGTTGCAAAAGGGCGTCAAATAACGCGTACCACGGTGTCTCGCGTTGTTTTAAGCGTCCGCCAAGCAGGGCGAGGATCGGCGCAACGTTGAGTAATCCTTCTTTTGCCTGATCGTCCGGCAGCACACTTAAGTACTCCAGGTACAGCGGCAGATAATCGGGCAGTTCCCGACAATCCAGTTGCAGACCGACCTTTTCATACTCCGCCAGCAGGTCCACCATTGCCTGGCCTCGATCGCGGGATTCGGCATGAACATGTTCGAACAGCAGCAGCGACGTGGTGCGCCCGCGGTCGAACACTTCACACCATTCGGCCTGTTTATCCAGCAGCGGCGCGTTGAGCAGGTCGAGTGCAAAATCGGTGAGCATCGACGCGTCGCGGCGGATTAATGCCAGCGCGTCGTCCTTACACTCCCACAACAGCTCGTCCGGGTACTCCATCAACAGGCCGATCACTTTGAGGATCTGCATTATTCTCCCTCCGCTTTATCGCGCACTTCGGTAATGTTGATGGCATCGATACGGCTACTGTTGAACAGGTTGAATTTGCTGTCTGAGCCGTGGCAACCGTCGCCAAAGCTGAAGCCGCAGCCGTTGCGTTCTGCGAAGGCATCACCCGCCATTTCCCGATGACTGGTTGGAATGACAAAACGGTCTTCATAGTTGGCAATGGCGAGGTAGCGATACATCTCTTCGACCTGGGCGACGCTCAGGCCTACTTCGTCAATGGCGCGGGTATCGGTAACACCTTCCACGGTTTGTGAACGCATATAGTGGCGCATCGCCATCATCCGTTTCAGCGCCCGCAGTACCGGACCGGTATCACCGGCACTCAACATATTGGCGAGATATTGCACCGGAATACGCAGGCTTTCGATGGCGGGCAGCACGCCTTCGCTTTTTGGCAAGCCGCCCGCATCTGCATAGGACTGAATCGGTGACAGCGGAGGAACGTACCAGACCATCGGCAGGGTGCGGTATTCAGGGTGCAGCGGTAACGCCAGTTTCCAGTCCATCGCCATTTTGTAGACTGGCGAACGCTGGGCAGCTTCAATCACGTTTTGTGGAATACCTTGTTTCAGGGCTTCTTCGATCACTGAGGGATCGTGCGGATCGAGGAACACTTCGCACTGGCGTTCATAGAGGTCAACTTCGCGCTCGGTGCTCGCCGCTTCCTCGATGCGGTCGGCGTCGTAAAGCAGCACGCCCAGATACCGGATGCGACCCACGCAGGTTTCTGAGCACACGGTGGGTTGGCCTGACTCAATTCGTGGGTAACAGAAGATGCATTTTTCTGACTTGCCGCTTTTCCAGTTGAAGTAGATTTTTTTGTACGGACAACCGCTAATGCACAAACGCCAGCCACGGCATTTATCCTGATCGATCAGCACAATGCCGTCTTCTTCGCGTTTGTAGATCGCGCCGCTTGGGCAGGTCGCCACGCAACTGGGATTGAGGCAGTGTTCGCACAGGCGCGGCAGGTACATCATGAAGGTGTTTTCAAACTGCCCGTACATCTCCTTTTGCATGGCCTCGAAGTTGCGGTCACGGGCGCGTTTTTCGAATTCGCCGCCCAACAATTCTTCCCAGTTTGGCCCCCAGATCACTTTGTCCATCCGTTTGCCGTCAATCAGTGAACGCGGGCGAGCAGTAGGGATATGTTTGCCTTCCGGTGCGCTATGCAAATGTTCGTAGTCGAAGGTGAAAGGTTCGTAGTAATCATCAATCTGCGGCACCACCGGGTTGGCGAAGATTTTGGTTATTACGCCCATTTTGCTGCCCAGACGCGGGCGTATCTTGCCATTCACATCACGCACCCAGCCGCCTTGCCACTCTTCCTGATCTTCCCAGTTTTTCGGATAACCAATGCCCGGTTTGGTTTCGACGTTGTTAAACCATGCGTACTCCATGCCTTCGCGTCCGGTCCAGACGTTTTTACAGGTCACCGAACAGGTATGGCAGCCGATACATTTATCGAGGTTAAGCACCATGCCGACTTGCGAACGTATTTTCATTTTTTCGCCTCCTGTACCTGATCGCGACCTTCATCATCCAGCCAGTTAACGTTTTTCATCTTGCGGATCATGATAAATTCGTCGCGGTTCGAGCCGACGGTGCCGTAGTAGTTAAAGCCCCAGGCCAGCTGCGCGTAACCGCCAATCATATGCGTTGGTTTTGGGCAAACGCGGGTGACCGAGTTATGAATGCCGCCGCGCATGCCGGTTACTTCCGAACCAGGAATATTCATAATGCGTTCCTGAGCGTGATACATCATGGTCATACCCGGCGGTACACGTTGGCTGACCACCGCGCGGGCAGTCAGCGCGCCGTTGGCGTTAAACACTTCCACCCAGTCGTTATCGACAATGGTCAATTCACGGGCATCGGTTTCGCTGATCCAGACAATCGGTCCACCGCGAGAGAGCGTTAGCATTAGCAGGTTTTCACTGTAGGTTGAGTGAATGCCCCATTTCTGATGCGGCGTCAGGAAGTTAAGTGCTCTTTCCGGGAAGCCGTTTGGCGGTATCTGGCGCATTTCACTGACGCTACGGGTGTCGATAGGCGGGCGATAAGCCACCAGACTTTCACCAAAGGCACGCATCCACGGATGATCCTGATAAAGCTGCTGGCGTCCCGACAGCGTGCGCCACGGAATTAACTCATGAACGTTGGTGTATCCCGCGTTATAGGAGACGTGATCGCTTTCCAGACCAGACCATGTGGGGCTGGAGATAATTTTACGTGGCTGCGCCTGAATATCGCGAAAGCGAATCTTTTCGTCCTCTTTGTGCAGCGCCAGATGGGTATGTTCGCGTCCGGTGATCTCGCCCAGCGCATGCCACGCTTTGACTGCAACATGACCGTTGGTTTCCGGTGCCAGCGCCAGAATCACTTCTGATGCGTCAATGGCGGTGTCAATCAGCGGTCGCCCCTGTGCCGGGCCATCACGCTTGGTGTAATTGAGTTTGCCGAGGAAATCGATTTCATCCTGGGTATTCCACGAAATCCCTTTACCGCCGTTGCCAAGTTTGTCCATCAATGGCCCGAGCGAGGTAAAGCGATCATAGGTAGCAGGGTAGTCGCGTTCCACCGCTACAATATTGGGCGCGGTTTTACCCGGGATCAGATCGCATTCCCCTTTGCGCCAGTCGAGCACTTCACACGGCTGCGAAAGCTCTGCCGGAGAGTCATGCAGCAGCGGTTGCAGTACCACGTCAGTTTCTTTGCCGAGATGGCCCACGCACACTTGCGAAAAGACTTTGGCGATACCTTTGTAGATTTCCCAGTCGCTGCGTGACTCCCAGGCCGGATCGACCGCCGCAGAAAGTGGATGAATAAACGGATGCATATCTGAGGTATTCATATCGTCTTTTTCGTACCAGGTGGCGGTGGGCAGAACGATATCGGAGAACAGGCAGGTACTGGACATACGGAAGTCGAGCGTCACCAGCAGGTCGAGCTTGCCTTCAATCGCCGCAGTTTGCCACTCGACTTCTTCTGGTTTGATCCCGTCGCTGGCACCGAGTTCCTCACCCTGAATCCCGCTTTCCGTACCCAGCAAATACTTCTGCATATACTCGTGACCTTTGCCGGAGGAGCCAAGCAGGTTAGAGCGCCAGACAAACAAGTTACGCGGATGATTGCTACCGCTATCTGGCTGTTCGCAGGCCATACGTAAATCGCCCGATTTCAGAGCCTGGGCGGTAAATTCTGTGGGGGATAATCCGGCCTTGTCGGCTTCAGCTTTAATCCCGAGCGGGTTACGCCCCAGCTGCGGCGCAGAAGGTAGCCAGCCCATACGTTCGGCGCGAACGTTGAAATCAATCAGATGACCGCTGTACTTACTGGCATCGGCGAGCGGTGAAAGTAACTCCTGAGCAGAGACTTTTTCATAGCGCCATTGGCTGGAATGATTGTAGAAAAACGAGGTGCTGTTCATCTGGCGCGGTGGTCGGTTCCAGTCGAGCGCAAAGGCCAGCGGCAACCAGCCGGTTTGCGGGCGCAGTTTTTCCTGACCGACATAGTGTGCCCAGCCGCCACCGCTTTGCCCGACACAACCGCAGAAGATTAGCATGTTGATCATCCCACGGTAGTTCATGTCCATGTGATACCAATGGTTGACGCCAGCACCGAGGATAATCATCGAGCGCCCATGCGTTTTATGGGCGGTATCGGCAAATTCACGGGCGATGGTTTCAATATACTGGCGCGGTACGCCGGTAATTTGCTCGCCCCAGGCAGGGGTGTAAGGTTTAATTTCAGCGTAATCTTTCGCGCTGTTTTCATCTTCCAGCCCGCGATCGAGGCCATAATTCGCCAGTACCAAATCATAAACGCTGACGACCGGACAGGTGTTGCCATCGGCTAATGTCAGGTTTTTAACGGGCAATTGGCGCACCAGGACCGGATTGTGTTTTACGCTTCGAAAATGCGGATTTTCAATGCCGCCAAAGTAGGGGAAGGCCACGCCTGCAACGGCATCATGTTGACCGAGCAGAGTTAACGACAATTCGGTTTCCGTACCGGCGGCAATGGATTCCAGATTCCATTTGCCTTTTTCTCCCCAGCGAAAACCAATCGAACCGTTCGGCACCACCAGTTCACCTGCTGTATTAACTGCTACGGTTTTCCACTGCGGATTGTTGCTTTCGCCCAACCCATCCACCAGGTCAGATGCACGGATCATCCGTCCGGGAACGTAGCTGCCATCGTCGCGCGGTTCAAGCATTACCAGCATCGGCATGTCGCTATAGCGGCGGCAGTAATTGATAAAGTAGTCGCTGGGATTATCGAGATGGAACTCTTTTAAAATCACATGGCCCATTGCCATTGCCAGGGCGCTATCAGTGCCTTGTTTCGGTGCCAGCCACTGGTCGCACAATTTGGCTACTTCAGAGTAGTCCGGGGTAATGGCGATAGTTTTGGTACCTTTGTAACGTACTTCGGTAAAGAAGTGGGCGTCTGGTGTGCGCGTTTGCGGTACGTTAGAACCCCAGGCGATGATATAGCTGGAGTTATACCAGTCGGCAGATTCTGGCACGTCGGTTTGCTCGCCCCAGGTCATCGGCGAGGCAGGCGGCAGGTCGCAATACCAGTCATAGAAACTTAAACAGGTGCCACCTAACAGCGACAGATAACGTGTTCCGGCGGCGTAAGAAACCATCGACATCGCCGGAATCGGCGAGAAACCGGCAACGCGATCCGGGCCGTAAGTTTTGATGGTCCAGACGTTAGCGGCGGCAATCAACTGGTTTAGCTCCTGCCAGTTGGAGCGGATAAAGCCGCCACGCCCACGCACTTGTTTGTAGCTCAGGCACTTTTGCGGATCGTTCATAATCGATGCCCACGCCAGTACCGGATCGCTGTGTTGCTTGAGGGCTTCGCGCCACAGTTCAATCAGTCGTTTACGAATGAGCGGGTATTTCAGGCGGTTAGCGCTGTAAAGATACCAGGAGTAACTTGCGCCACGCGGGCAGCCGCGAGGTTCATGATTGGGCAGGTCAGGGCGAGTGCGCGGGTAGTCGGTCTGTTGGATTTCCCAGGTCACCAGACCATTTTTAACGTAGATTTTCCAGCTACAGGAGCCTGTACAGTTAACGCCGTGGGTGGAACGCACGATTTTGTCGAACTGCCAACGCTGGCGATAGCTGTCCTCCCAGTCGCGGTTGCTATGCATCACCTGTCCGTGACCATCGGCAAAGGTTTCGCCCTTTTGTTTGAAGTAGCGAAAGCGATCCAAAAGTTTACTCATGACATAACTCCTGCTCCAGGAATGAATTGGGATCTGATGCCTTGTCGGATGCGACACGGTTGTAGCCTGATAAGACGTGTCAGGCATCGATTTCTTATTTTTGGCTGAACTTCCGCCGACCATAAACCAGCCAGGTCAGCAGCACACAAACGATGTAGAAGATTAAAAACACTTTCATCGCGCCTACCGGCGAGCCGGTCATATTGAGCGACATGCCAAACGCCTGCGGAATGAAAAAGCCGCCCACTGCGCCAATGGCTGAGATAAAGCCCAGAGCCGCCGCCGTTTCGGTGACGGCTTCTCTCTGAGCTTGCTCATCACTACCGCCTTTCATCTTCACCCGATAAATGGTTATCTGGCGAAAGATGACGGCGATCATCTGGAAAGTAGAACCACTTCCCAGACCTGCGGTCAGAAACAACCCCATAAATACGGCGTAAAATGCGATGAAATTACCGGAGCCTGTGCCCGGTAAGGTAAGGAACAGCAGGGCGCTGAAAATCGCCATAAAAATGAAGTTGATCAACGTCACCCGCACGCCGCCGAATTTATCGGAAATAGCACCACCAACCGACCGCGCGATGGCACCGATAAATGGGCCAAAGAACGCCAGACGCAGAATATTCACATCCGGGAACTGGGTTTTCGCCAGCATGGCAAAACCCGCAGAAAAACCGATAAACGAACCGAAGGTGGCGAGATAGAGAAGACTGAGCAGCCAGAGATGCAGACGTTGTAATACAGGCAATTGATCGGCGATTGACGCGCGTGAACTGGCGATATCATTCATCCCTAACCAGGCGGCAATAGTGGCAATCGCCAGTAATGGCACCCAAATCCATGCGGCATTCGCCAGCGACATCACCGAACCGTCGGCCTGTGGTACGCCATTGACACCGAGAAAGGCAAATACGGGGATAAAAATCACCAGCGGCGCAACCAGCTGCATCACGCTTACGCCTAAGTTTCCTAATCCACCATTAATCCCAAGTGCGCTCCCTTGTTTGGCTTTTGGGAAGAAGAAACTGATATTGCCCATGCTCGAAGCAAAGTTCGCCCCTGCAAAACCGCATAGCAAAGCGATAACGATAAATATCCCAAAAGGAGTATTCGGATTCTGCACGGCAATTCCGAGCCAGACGCAAGGAATAATCAGGATTGCAGTACTAAAAACCGTCCATCGGCGTCCACCAAATATAGGCACCATAAAGGAGTAGGGGACACGCAATAATGCGCCAGAAACGGAGGGTAATGCGGTTAATAAAAAGAGTTGATCGGTAGTGAAATTAAAACCGATTTTATTGAGATTAACAGTAACTGCGCTAAATAGCATCCAGACACAGAAGGCAAGAAGTAGACAACTGACTGATATCCAGAGGTTTCTTCGTGCAATATGCTTTCCTTTATTTTCCCAGAAGGCCGGGTTTTCTGGTTTCCAGTCGCGCAAAAGATAACGACTATTTTTCTCATTTTGCAGTGCCATATTGTTCCTCACATGTACACATTGGTAATGAAAAAAAGACAAAACAGGAGGTAAGGCGCAATAGCCAGTTATTAGAATTAAGGATGAATTAGGTGAAGTGCTGATTGAAAGAATAGATAAGAAAGCGTAACCGCGGGGGCAGAATGGGGATTAAGCAGACAGATATGTGTTACTAAATGTAACTAACAGGCTAACCTTCAAACGGGGGTTAATCTTTGAACGTATGCCATGTTTCAACCCTTCAGATCGTGAATCTAAAGGGTTGCATATTAACTATATTCTTAATAAGACCAGACACTTATAGAATTAGTGATGATTTATTCACTAAAAAGGCCATGAGCTGGAGGAAAACGATCTGTCCAGAAAGTCTATCGGTTCCTCTCTTATCGCCTCATTGTAATAATCGTTATTACAGTAAGTATTGTTTATTTCATCTAAGGTCATATTTTTAATTTTTATATTCATCTGATTTACAACTTCTTCTGTTTTATAAGTGTGTATATTATATGGGGTGTATGCTTCTTTAAAAGTATAGTGAAACAATTCGTTTTCCACATCTACTCCGTCAGAGTGAACTTCAAATGCACCAGGCGAAAGAATTGCCAGGCCAGTATTAAGCTTAAGTGCTGGGGAAAACAAATTAAATAACATGAGCTGCATAGTAGGGCAATTGTTCTTCCCAGAAACATTTAAAAAATTTAAGTTTTTGCTCTGTTTTATTATGGGGAATAAAGTTCCAATATCGGATGTATTCTTAGTGTCAATGCGGGTTATTTTATTATTGTCCAGTCTTAAACTTTTGATAGATGAAAGATAAGTCAGGAAATGAAGGTTTATTTTTTTCAACTGATTGTTCGCAGCGTTTAATGTCTGTACATTGCAGAAGTTGCTAAAGAATATTTTAATTTCAGAAAGCAAGTTGTTGTTGATAAGTAACGTATTCAAGTTGGGAAATAAGGCATTATGTAAACTTGTTAGTTTATTATGGGATAGATCCAGAAGTAAGAGTTCATCTTTATTTCCTGCAGCAATATCAGTTAATTGATTGTGGCTGAGATTCAGGTACTGCAGCCTTTCGCAACATTCTAATTGCACAAACTCTAGTTGATTATGTGCCGCACTAAAATAAGTAACTGATGAAAGCCCATCTATATCAATATTTCTGAGAGCATTATTATTCACAGATATATGTTTAATGCTTACATTTCTGCCTTGAGGAAAATTTATAGACTCAAGAGCATTACTATTCAGACTAAGGTTGATGAGTTTATCGTAGTTGGTTGCATCAAAATGTTTGAGTTGGTTCTCATCAAGATTGATAGAGGTGAAGTTTTGCAGCCCTGGTGGTTGAGTAGTTAAATTAAGTCCAGATAAATCAATGTCATTCTGCTTCGACAAAAAAGCACGGTTTATCCTTTCTGCCGCTTCTTTTCGGCATTCTTGACGATGAAGTTCACCTGTGACTATGCATTTTTCTTTCCATTTATTCAATTCATGCATCCAGCTATATAAATTCTGTTCGGGGAGTCGCTGTAGGGACTGCTTTGTTTTAAAAAAGATTAAAGGAAACTTCATAACTACTCCATGGCAATAATATATTTTTTGATTTATTATCCTTGATTAATCAGGATGTTTTTTATAACTCTGTGGTAAAGGATTGGCTTAACCAATTATGAAATGTTGGTCCATAACCTAAGGAAGTTTTATTCTCATCATAAATGTAATAACAGATAGGGGTACCTGTTGCGTCCTTGAGTTCTGAGGATGAGGATGAGGATAGGGGAGTGTCGTTATCAAACCGACACGCGCGATACATAGGCAGAATAGCTTTTAATTCTTCTTCAGAAAGTGTTGTTTCTTGTTCTGTTAAAGTTAAATTGCTGAAATAAGGTTTTGAACGGTAACGAATCGACATTGAATCATTGTTTTCTTTATTATCACCTTCAGTATTTTTGCTTACTTCTACAAGATGCTTATTACTGGTATCGATATTTTTAATTGCTAGATCATAAGATATCTTAATGGTCACTTCATCAATATTATCAACTAAATCCATTATTGCATTCCAGTACTGCATTTGTGCAATAGGATCATTGTTAATACCGTTAACTGATAAATACCAAAGATGTTTTGATGATATTAACTCATTAATGTTATCTGTTGGCAATAAATTGTTGTTACTTAAGTCTAAATATTCAAGTATCGCAGTGCTTTTAGCGTTTAAATTTGCAATATGGTTGTCGTTTAAAGCGATTTTTTTCACCATGGGGTGATAGTGTAATTTAAGATCATTGATCATATTGTGACAAGCACTTAACTCAATCAGAGATTCTTGTTGAGAAACATCCAGCGATGTTAGCTGGTTATTATCAAGGTTAAGAAATTTCAGTTTATAACTGTCAGAAATATTAATTTCTTTTAGATTATTATTTTGCGCTTCCAGATTAACCAATGAATGCTGATTTTTTAAATCTAAACTTTCCAGCTTGTTGCAATCGATATAAATATTTTCCAGTTTTGATTCATTTGGAAAGGTTATCGTTTCAATATTATTCAAGGTGAGGTTGATATTGATAAGACTAGCATTGTCGGTAAAGTCAAGGAAAGTTAGACAATTCCCCTCCAAATTCAATGTTTTAACTGTAGGGGGGATAGGCGGTAACTCACTCAAATCAAGATATGACAAATTAAGAGATTCCATGTTTGAGTTGTAAGCTTCATTAATTCGCTCTAGAATAGTTCTTTTTTCTACGCCATTATTAAGCGATTTCTCACCCCATTGTGCCAGTTGTTCAAAAAAATTGCTGGCGTTGGTTTCTCTGTTAGGTAATGCGTTATTCACTTGATAACTGGCATTATTTTTTACACAAGCTGTATTAATATTGGTCATAATCACTCATCAATAAATATTATACTAAGATGTCCCCGGAGGGTATGGAAGAATATTAATTGAGGTGAATGACCAGAAATATCAAAAATTGCTCATTTTTACTTAAGGAGTCATACAGCAGCACTTAAATCAAAAACCAGCCCAGAGAAGGGCTGGTCAGGAGAGGATGTTAGAACTGATAGGTAATGCCCGTTGCGACGATGTTATCGGTGCGAATATCTACAGCACGGGTAAAGTCGCTTTCATCGATCAGGTTGATTTTATAATCAACATAGGTCGACATATTTTTGTTGAAGAAATACGTTGCACCAACGTCGATATACTCAATCATGTCCTGATCGCCGTAACGCCCCAGATCTCTGCCTTTTGATTTCAGGTAAGCGAGTGATGGGCGCAAGCCGAAGTCGAATTGATATTGGACCACCACTTCGAAACTTTGTGCTTTGTTAGAGATATAACCATCACCATAGGTGGTCATGTTTAATGTTTCAGCGTAATTAGCTGCAAAGTAAATGTTGTTGGCATCATATTTTATACCTGTTGCCCACAGTTCTGCATTCTTACCGGAGGCATTGAGAGGATTAGCCGCTGCTCTTTCCTGCGCATTTGTCCGATCAGATTTGGTATACACAGCACCGATCCCAAAGCCATCATAAACATAAGTTGAGGAGATACCGAAACCGTCACCATTGGCACGCGTATAGTCAGCACCATAAAGATGAGCGTTGTCAGTGCGTTCATTTTTGCCTTGATATTGTGCAGCAAAATTCAGCCCTTCAATTAAGCCAAAGAAATCGTAGTTGCGATAGGTTGCCACACCAGTGGTACGATATGTCATGAAGACATCTTTCTGGCTCCAGGTATCGCCACCAAATTCTGGCAACATATCGGTCCATGAACCAATGTCATAACCGACACCGTAGTTACGACCATAGTCCAGAGAGCCAAATTCACTAATTTTTAAACCTGCATAGGCAAGACGGGTTTTGTTGCCGCGCGAGCCGTTGGCTTCATCGTTATAGCCTTTAAAATCATATTCCCAGTGACCAAAACCAATCATTTGATCATTGATTTGCGTTTCTCCTTTAAAACCGAGACGGGCATAAGTTTTATCACCATCGTCACGCTTATCATCAGTAAAATAACGTAGAGCGGTAACCTTGCCATAAAGGTCGAGTTTATTACCATCCTTGTTATATACTTCGGCAGCATGTGCTACGTTCGCAGCTAACAAACCAGTTACAACCACCGCAACTATTTTTAATTTCATTTAACAGTATCCTTTTAATTATCGTTAAACCTATTTTCTAAACGAATTTTAAACGGCGTCATTTACAAATGACATACTGTTTTTAAAATAGAATGGTGATTAAAAACAATGAGAATACTAGATGAAATAATATTATTTGTCGATATGTGATCGAAGTCGAAATGAGATATAAGGTGAATTACTGGTATTTGAAATTTATTTTTTATTATTGTCGTAATTTAGCGGGTTAACTGCCGGGTGCTATGACCCGACAATAATTTTATCCACGACGTGTCGCCAGCCAGCAGAGCAGGGAACCGCCGCAGACCATCAGTGCGCCTTGCCAGAATGAGAACGATAGCGGAGCACTAAGCAGTACCGCAGCAAGCGCCGACGAAAGTACGGGCGTAAAATACGAACCTACTGCCATAATGGTGACGTTGCCATGTAAAATGCCAACGTTCCACGCAGCGTAAGCAAATCCTAAGGTAAATGCCGCAGAGATGAGTTTAATCATGACGGGTGTGCTAAATACCATCTCCGGTTGCGGCGTTAAAAAATAGTAAACCCACAAACTTGCTCCTGTCAGCAGGACGAAAACGGTAATACCGTTAAATCCGCGTGCGTATTTATTCGTTACTGTACAATAGGCTGCCCAGATAAAAGCGCCAATGAACGCCAGGAAATAACTTAATGGACTGGTGGTAATATTATTGATGATTTCATCATAGTGTAACCCATTGTCACCGCCTAACACCCAACAGACACCGACCAGGGCTAATAATAATCCAGGTACAATCAGCCAGTTGGTTTTCTGACCATTAAACAGAATGGCAAAGAGAATTGTCAGACTGGGCCATAGATAGTTCACCATACCTACTTCAATCGCCTGATGACGGCTCGCCGCATACCCTAAGGAAAGCGCCAGACAGATTTCATAGCTGACGAATAACAGACTCCCGGCGAGCAAATAGCCTTTCGGGATCTGCCGAATTCGCGGAAATCCAACCGTGAAGATTAACAGCAGCCCGCTTAATGAATAGATAGCAGCTGCGCCGCCGACCGGGCCGAGCCCCTCACTGACACCGCGAATCAATCCTACCATTGTGCTCCACAGGACGATCGCTATTAGCCCTATGAGCGTTGCTTTTTGTCGTGTCATGCTCGCTGTTTTGTCTCTCTTGCCGTTAAAAATTAAGCTGAATTTTATAGCATTTTTTTAACTGGCCTGTCAGGCAGTGGTGCGTTTTTCTACCGCTATTGAGGTAGGTCAATTTGCGCAGGCGGATTATTTTGTGGCAAACAGCTGTTCTTTTTGATTTCGCGCAAAAAGATTCAGAATTTTACTGTTAGTTTCCTCGCGCAGTAATACCCCTGAAAAAAGAGGAAAGCAATGGACGTCAGTCGCAGACAATTTTTTAAAATCTGCGCGGGCGGTATGGCGGGAACAACAGTCGCGGCATTGGGCTTTGCCCCGAAGCAAGCACTGGCTCAGGCGCGAAACTACAAATTATTACGCGCGAAAGAGATCCGTAACACTTGTACATACTGTTCCGTAGGTTGCGGGCTATTGATGTATAGCCTGGGTGATGGCGCGAAAAACGCCAGAGAAGCGATTTATCACATTGAAGGTGACCCGGATCATCCGGTAAGCCGTGGTGCGCTGTGCCCGAAAGGGGCCGGATTGCTGGATTACGTCAACAGCGAAAACCGTCTGCGCTACCCGGAATATCGTGCGCCAGGTTCTGACAAATGGCAGCGCATTAGCTGGGAAGAAGCATTCTCCCGCATTGCGAAGCTGATGAAGGCAGACCGTGACGCTAACTTTATTGAAAAGAATGAGCAGGGCGTAACGGTAAACCGTTGGCTTTCTACCGGTATGCTGTGTGCTTCCGGTGCCAGCAACGAAACCGGGATGCTGACACAGAAATTTGCCCGCTCCCTCGGGATGCTGGCGGTAGACAACCAGGCGCGCGTCTGACACGGACCAACGGTAGCAAGTCTTGCTCCAACATTTGGTCGCGGTGCAATGACCAACCACTGGGTGGATATCAAAAACGCTAACGTCGTAATGGTGATGGGCGGTAACGCTGCTGAAGCGCATCCCGTCGGTTTTCGCTGGGCGATGGAAGCGAAAAACAACAACGATGCAACCTTGATCGTTGTCGATCCCCGTTTTACGCGTACCGCTTCTGTGGCGGATATCTACGCACCTATTCGTTCCGGTACGGACATTACGTTCCTGTCTGGCGTTTTGCGCTACCTGATCGAAAACAACAAGATCAACGCCGAATACGTTAAGCATTACACCAACGCCAGCCTGCTGGTGCGTGATGATTTTACTTTTGAAGACGGCCTGTTCAGCGGTTATGACGCTGAAAAACGTCAGTACGATAAGTCGTCCTGGAACTATCAGTTCGATGAAAATGGCTATGCGAAACGCGATGAAACACTGACCCATCCGCGCTGTGTGTGGAACTTGCTGAAAGCGCACGTTTCCCGTTACACGCCGGACGTAGTAGAAAACATCTGCGGTACGCCAAAAGCTGACTTCCTGAAAGTATGTGAAGTGCTGGCCTCCACCAGCGCGCCGGATCGCACAACCACCTTCCTGTACGCGCTGGGCTGGACCCAACACACCGTGGGTGCGCAGAACATCCGTACTATGGCGATGATCCAGTTGCTGCTCGGTAACATGGGTATGGCTGGTGGCGGCGTGAACGCATTGCGTGGTCACTCCAACATTCAGGGCCTGACTGACTTAGGTCTGCTCTCTACCAGCCTGCCGGGTTATCTGACGCTGCCGTCAGAAAAACAGGTTGATTTGCAGTCGTATCTGGAAGCGAACACGCCGAAAGCGACGCTGGCTGATCAGGTGAACTACTGGAGCAACTATCCGAAGTTCTTCGTTAGCCTGATGAAATCTTTCTACGGCGATGCTGCGCAGAAAGAGAACAACTGGGGCTACGACTGGCTGCCCAAGTGGAACCAGACCTACGACGTCATCAAGTATTTCAACATGATGGATGAAGGTAAAGTCACCGGTTATTTCTGCCAGGGCTTTAACCCGGTTGCGTCCTTCCCGGACAAAAACAAAGTGGTGAGCTGCCTGAGCAAGCTGAAGTACATGGTGGTTATCGATCCGCTGGTGACTGAAACCTCCACCTTCTGGCAGAACCACGGCGAGTCGAACGATGTCGATCCGGCGTCTATTCAGACTGAAGTATTCCGTCTGCCTTCGACCTGCTTTGCCGAAGAAGATGGTTCTATCGCTAACTCCGGTCGCTGGTTGCAGTGGCACTGGAAAGGTCAGGATGCGCCGGGCGAAGCGCGTAATGACGGCGAAATTCTGGCGGGTATCTACCATCATCTGCGCGAGCTGTACCAGGCCGAAGGTGGTAAAGGCGTAGAACCGCTGATGAAGATGAGCTGGAACTACAAGCAGCCGCACGAACCGCAGTCTGACGAAGTGGCGAAAGAGAATAACGGCTATGCGCTGGAAGATCTCTATGACGCTAATGGCGTACTGATTGCGAAGAAAGGGCAGTTGCTGAGTAGCTTTGCGCATCTGCGTGATGACGGTACAACCGCATCTTCTTGCTGGATCTACACCGGTAGCTGGACAGAGCAGGGCAACCAGATGGCCAACCGCGATAACTCCGACCCGTCCGGTCTGGGGAATACGCTGGGATGGGCCTGGGCGTGGCCGCTCAACCGTCGCGTGCTGTACAACCGTGCTTCGGCGGATATCAACGGTAAACCTTGGGATCCGAAACGGATGCTGATCCAGTGGAACGGCAGCAAGTGGACGGGTAACGATATTCCGGACTTCGGCAATGCCGCACCGGGTACGCCAACCGGGCCGTTTATCATGCAGCCGGAAGGGATGGGACGCCTGTTTGCCATCAACAAAATGGCGGAAGGTCCGTTCCCGGAACACTACGAGCCAATTGAAACGCCGCTGGGCACTAACCCGCTGCATCCGAACGTGGTGTCTAACCCGGTGGTTCGTCTGTATGAACAAGACGCGCTGCGGATGGGTAAAAAAGAGCAGTTCCCGTATGTGGGTACGACCTACCGTCTGACCGAGCACTTCCACACCTGGACCAAGCACGCGTTGCTCAACGCAATTGCTCAGCCGGAACAGTTTGTGGAAATCAGCGAAACGCTGGCGGCGGCGAAAGGCATTGCCAATGGCGATCGTGTCACTGTCTCCAGCAAGCGTGGCTTTATCCGCGCGGTGGCTGTGGTAACGCGCCGTCTGAAACCACTGAATGTAAACGGTCAGCAGGTTGAAACGGTGGGTATTCCAATCCACTGGGGCTTTGAGGGTGTCGCGCGTAAAGGTTATATCGCTAACACTCTGACGCCGAATGTCGGTGATGCAAACTCGCAAACGCCGGAATATAAAGCGTTCTTAGTCAACATCGAGAAGGCGTAAGGGGGCGAACAGATGGCTATGGAAACGCAGGACATTATCAAAAGGTCCGCAACTAACTCCATCACGCCGCCTTCTCAGGTGCGTGATTACAAAGCAGAAGTCGCGAAACTTATCGACGTTTCCACCTGTATCGGCTGTAAAGCCTGTCAGGTGGCGTGTTCGGAGTGGAACGATATCCGTGATGAAGTGGGGCACTGCGTCGGGGTTTATGATAACCCCGCCGATCTGAGCGCCAAGTCCTGGACGGTGATGCGCTTTAGCGAAACCGAACAGAACGGCAAGCTGGAGTGGCTGATCCGTAAAGACGGTTGTATGCACTGTGAAGATCCGGGCTGCCTGAAGGCGTGCCCGTCTGCTGGTGCGATCATTCAGTACGCTAACGGGATTGTCGATTTCCAGTCGGAAAACTGCATCGGCTGTGGTTACTGCATTGCCGGGTGTCCGTTTAATATTCCACGCCTCAACAAAGAGGATAACCGGGTATATAAATGCACACTCTGCGTCGATCGCGTCAGCGTTGGTCAGGAACCGGCTTGTGTGAAAACTTGTCCGACCGGGGCTATCCACTTCGGCACCAAGAAGGAGATGCTGGAGCTGGCGGAACAGCGCGTGGCGAAACTGAAAGCGCGTGGTTACGAACATGCTGGTGTCTACAATCCGGAAGGGGTCGGTGGTACGCACGTCATGTACGTGCTGCATCACGCCGATCAGCCGGAGCTGTATCACGGTCTGCCGAAAGATCCGAAGATCGATACATCGGTAAATCTGTGGAAAGGCGCGTTGAAACCGCTGGCAGCGGCTGGCTTTATCGCCACTTTTGCCGGGTTAATTTTCCACTACATCGGTATTGGCCCGAATAAGGAAGTGGACGATGACGAGGAGGATCATCATGAGTAAGTCGAAAATGATTGTGCGCACCAAGTTTATTGATCGCGCCTGTCACTGGACCGTGGTGATTTGCTTCTTCCTGGTAGCGCTGTCCGGGATTTCGTTCTTCTTCCCGACGCTGCAATGGCTGACACAAACCTTCGGTACGCCGCAGATGGGACGCATTTTGCACCCGTTCTTCGGCATTGCGATTTTCGTCGCGCTGATGTTTATGTTTGTGCGTTTTGTGCATCACAACATCCCGGATAAGAAAGATATTCCGTGGCTGTTGAACATTGTCGAAGTATTAAAAGGCAATGAACACAAAGTGGCGGATGTTGGTAAGTACAACGCCGGGCAAAAGATGATGTTCTGGTCGATCATGAGCATGATTTTCGTGCTGCTGGTAACCGGGGTGATTATCTGGCGTCCGTACTTTGCGCAGTACTTCCCGATACAGGTTGTCCGTTATAGCCTGTTTATTCACGCGGCTGCGGGTATCATCCTGATCCACGCCATCCTGATCCATATGTATATGGCATTCTGGGTGAAAGGGTCGATTAAAGGGATGATCGAAGGGAAGGTGAGCCGTCGTTGGGCGAAGAAACACCATCCACGCTGGTATCGTGAAATCGAAAAGGCAGAAGCGAAAAAAGAGAGTGAAGAAGGGATATAATCTCTTTTGAACTTTAAGCTGAAAATGGCGCTGTAAAAGGCGCCATTTTCATATTGTAGACAACGTAGGCTTTATTCATGCCGGATGCGGCGTGAACGCCTTATCCGGCCTACAAACCGTTCAAATCCAATAGATTGCAGTGAACGTGTAGGTCAGATAAGCGTAGCGCATCAGGCAATGTTGCGTTTGCCATCAGTTTCAAATGGCGCTTTATAAGGTGCCATTTTTTTATTGCGTAACCAGACGGCGTAATCGCGACACATCTACCGTTTTTTCTGCCTCTGCCAGACTCCAGGCGTTTTGTAGATTCAGCCACATTTGCGGCGAACTGCCGATCACCACGGAAAGTTTAATCGCCATTTCTGGCGTCAACGCGGCTTTTCCGGTCAGCAATCGGCTTGCCGTTGAGGGCGCAATTTCCATTGCTCTGGCAAACTCGCGCAGGCTGACATTAAGTTCGTCCAGTGATTCCTGAATAATGTCCCCCGGGCGGGGATGATTGGCCATTTTCATCAGTGATAGTCCTCGTAATCCAGTATGTATGCATCGCCATTGACGAATTCAAATGTGATTCGCCAGTTGCCCGAGACAGATATCGCCCAAATTCCATCACGATCGCCGCTTAACGGGTGTAGTCGGTAACCGGGCATATCGAGATCAGCAAGACAGCTTGCTGCATCAATCACAGCGAGTCGGTGGCGTAATCGTTTGATTTGCGTCGGTATAACGCCGGAGGTTTTGCCGAGAAGAAACAAGTCACGCAATCCCTTGTGTCTGAAATTCATTATCATCTCTTCATCCTTGTTCCTTCGAAAGGAACACTATCACTGTTGTTCCGTGCAGCGCAACAAATTTCGCTACGTTTTCGTGAATTGTGAGAGGAAAGATGGGGGAGGAAAAGAAGAAGAGTGAAATTGCGGAAAGCGTCTCGCAAAACAGGCTGCGACTCAAACATGGCAGTCGCAGCAAAGGCCTCTTAGCGACGGAAATCAATCACCATACGGCCACGGATTTTGCCTTCTTCCATCTCAGTAAAGATGGTGTTGATGTCCGCTAACGGACGCAGGGCAACTTTTGGCACCACTTTACCTTCGGCGGCAAACTGGAAGGCTTCGGTGAGATCCTGGCGCGTGCCGACCAGCGAACCGACCACTTCAATACCATCCAGCACCAGCCGTGGGATGTCCAGGCTCATAGACTCCGGCGGCAGACCGACAGCCACAACACGACCGCCTGCACGAACGGCATCGACCGCTGAGTTAAACGCAGCTTTAGCTACCGCTGTCACCACCGCTGCGTGAGCGCCACCGGTTTTCTCCTGCACAATTTTGGCGGCGTCTTCGGTGCGTGAGTTAATCGCTAAATCTGCACCCATTTCGGTTGCCAGTTTCAACTGCTCATCATTGACATCAATGGCGATCACTTTTGCATTAAAGACATTTTTCGCGTATTGCAGGGCGAGGTTGCCCAGACCGCCAAGACCGTAGATAGCAATCCACTGTCCTGGACGAATTTTTGACAGTTTTACTGCTTTGTAGGTGGTGACACCCGCGCAGGTAATGCTGCTGGCCGCCGCGGAGTCCAGGCCATCGGGCACTTTAACCGCGTAATCGGCGACCACGATGCACTCTTCCGCCATGCCGCCATCAACGCTGTATCCGGCATTTTTAACTGAACGGCAGAGCGTTTCGTTACCACTGTTACAGTATTCGCAATGACCGCAACCTTCGTAAAACCACGCCACGCTGGCGCGATCGCCTGGTTTTAATGAGGTAACGCCGGGGCCAACTTCTGCCACCACACCAATACCTTCGTGTCCCAGAATTACGCCGGTTTTGTCACCAAAATCGCCATTCTTCACATGAAGATCGGTATGACACACACCACAACACTCCATTTTCAGCAGGGCTTCGCCATGTTTCAGTGAGCGCAGTGTTTTATCTGTAACGTCAACATGATGATCCTTCGTAACAACTGCAGCCTTCATAGTTCCTCCTTTTCGGATGATGTTCTGCATAGCAGGTGAGGCAAATGAGATTTATTCGCCACTACCCAGTATGGATGAGATCTGAAAAAGGAAGAGGAAAATTGCCCGGTAGCAGTCACTACCGGGCGCAGGCTTAGATGGATGTACGGCGGTAGTCGCGGTATTCGGCTTGCCAGAAGTTATCATCAATGGCCTGTTGCAGAGCTTCGGCGGAGGTTTTCACCGCCACGCCTTGCTGCTGCGCCATTTTGCCAACCGCAAACGCAATTGCGCGGGAGACTTTCTGAATATCTTTCAGTTCCGGCAGTACCAGACCTTCGCCGTTCAGGACCAGCGGCGAATATTGAGCAAGCGTTTCACTTGCCGACATCAGCATCTCATCGGTGATACGTGACGCGCCGGAAGCAATAACACCCAGCCCGATGCCAGGGAAAATGAAGGCGTTGTTACACTGGGCGATGGGGTAGATTTTATCTTTCCATACCACCGGATTAAACGGACTGCCGGTGGCGACCAGCGCGTTACCTTCGGTCCAGGCGATAATGTCCTGCGGTGTGGCTTCCACACGTGAAGTCGGGTTAGACAGCGGCATCACGATCGGACGCGGACAGTGTTTGTGCATCTCACGGATGATCTCTTCCGTAAACAGCCCGGTCTGTCCTGAGACGCCAATCAGAATATCCGGTTTGACATTGCGCACCACATCAAGCAGTGACAGCACATCGCTGTCAGTATCCCAGTCACTGAGATTTTCGCGCTTCTGCACCAGTTTAGTCTGGAAAGGCAGCAGATTCGGCATCTTGTCGGTGAGCAGACCAAAGCGATCGACCATAAAGACTTTCTGCCGCGCCGTTTCCTCGCTTAATCCTTCACGCTGAGTCTGGGCAATGATCATTTCGGCAATGCCGCATCCCGCTGAACCTGCGCCGAGGAAGACAATCTTTTTCTCGCTTAACTGACCACCTGCCGCGCGACTTGCTGCGATCAGCGTGCCTACCGTTACCGCCGCGGTGCCCTGAATGTCATCGTTAAAAGAACAAATTTCATTGCGATAGCGGTTAAGTAACGGCATCGCATTTTTTTGTGCGAAGTCTTCAAACTGCAACAGCACGTCCGGCCAGCGTTGTTTCACAGCCTGGATAAATTCATCAACGAATTCATAGTATTCGTCGTCAGTAATACGTGGATTACGCCAGCCCATATACAGCGGATCGTTAAGCAGCTGTTGGTTATTCGTCCCGACATCCAGCACCACCGGAAGGGTATACGCCGGGCTGATGCCGCCACAAGCGGTATAGAGCGACAGTTTACCGATCGGAATGCCCATCCCGCCGATGCCCTGGTCACCAAGCCCCAGAATACGTTCGCCGTCAGTCACCACAATCACTTTAATATTATGGTTCGGCACGTTTTGCAGAATATCGTCCATATTGTGGCGGTTCTGGTAAGAGATAAACACGCCGCGTGAACGGCGGTAGATCTCAGAAAAACGCTCACAGGCTGCGCCGACGGTTGGGGTATAAATAACAGGCATCATCTCATCAAGATGATTGTTTACCAGACGGTAGAAGAGGGTTTCGTTGGTGTCCTGGATGTTACGCAGGTAGATGTGTTTGTCGATTTCGGTTTTGAATCCCTGATACTGGATCCATGCGCGTTCCGCTTGTTCTTCGATGGTTTCGACCACTTCCGGCAGTAACCCCAGCAGGTTGAAGTTACGGCGTTCTTCCATGCTGAAGGCACTGCCTTTATTCAACAACGGAAATTCCAACAGTACAGGGCCAGCGTAAGGAATATAAAGCGAACGCTGTTTTTTTGTTTTTGGTTCCATGTCACTCACTCTTTTTTGAATATCCATCCCTGGGGTGCTTTTATCGTCTTTGCTTTACCGCCAGGGCGTCGGCTCCAAGTATAAAGCAGTTAAAAACAAAAACACCATTGCGCAGGCAATGGTGTTTAATCGTCATTGAGGACTGATGGTTATGAATTACTTTTCAGCGGGGCGTTTTCTGCCGGTTGGGTTATTTACCACGCTGGATTTGTCACCTTCGGTAACTATTTTGCGCTGGTTAGAAATTTTATGGTCCAGTCCAAGAATATGACGTGCCTGACGGTTCGATTTCATTTTAACTCCTCAATCCTGTTGCTAGTTTTAAGGACAACATCGCCGTAGCGAAGAAACACGTGCTAAACCCCTAAATTAGGTTGCCGATCAAGCATAGCACCTTAAAGCGTAGGGTGCTGGCCACTGACCACATAATTGATCGTTTGCTGGTAGATATCATTGAGGATGTCGTTATCAGAAGCTTCCACCCATTTGGTCAGCTCCATGAGAATGTCATCTTCAGTGACAACACCGTGTTCTGCCCGAAGGCCTTGCTCAATGGCATTAACCAGAGCGGGTTCTGCTGTTGAATTTTCTGCCTGATAATAAGTAAACATAGTGATTCTCCGTGTCTGTGTATTTATGGTGTCTGCTACGGATCGCAGATTTATAAAGCACATTCAGCATGGCAAATATTTGCCGCTTCGTTGTTAAGATTAGTCCTGGTTGATGATTTTTATATTTTAACTCCATGATATTAATGGGAATATTATTGGTGTGAGTTGATTGATATTGATGCAATATCTCTTGAGTTATATATTCCCGGTTATCTATTGTGGAAATTTTATTTAAGTACATAGATAATATTTTCGCCGGATTCTATTCGGAATATCCCGCTTATCCTCATGCTGTTTCTCACGTAGTCTATAATTTCCTTTTTAAGCCCACAGGAGAGCAACAATGACAATCCATAAGAAAGGTCAGGCACACTGGGAAGGCGATATCAAACGCGGGAAGGGAACCGTTTCCACCGAGAGCGGCGTACTGAACCAACAGCCGTATGGATTTAATACGCGTTTTGAAGGCGAAAAAGGAACTAACCCTGAAGAACTAATTGGCGCGGCGCATGCAGCATGTTTCTCAATGGCGCTTTCATTAATGCTGGGGGAAGCAGGATTCACGCCCACATCGATTGATACCACCGCCGATGTGTCGCTGGATAAAGTGGATGCCGGGTTTGCGATTACTAAAATCGCACTGAAGAGCGAAGTTGCGGTGCCGGGTATTGATGCCTCTACTTTTGACGGCATTATCCAGAAAGCAAAAGCAGGATGCCCGGTTTCTCAGGTACTGAAAGCTGAAATTACGCTTGATTACCAGTTGAAATCGTAAAGCGTTGCCGGATGACGCGTCAGGCGCGTGATTGCCTGATGCGTTGTTAGCGTCTCTACAGCGCCCGCCAGCACCGGATCTCACGTCCGTCCTCCCTTATTGTTAATGATTGCCGGACTTCACATCCGTGGGTTGCCAGAGGGCAACGTTCACGGAAAAAACAGCCTTGTGGCAACGTGCGGTTTCCTGGTAGATCCGTTTTACGCAATGCCCATTCTTCCTCCAGCGGTTTATCAATGGCGGGGAGGGAATCCAGCAATAATCGGGTGTATGGATGTGCCGGAGCTGTCAGCACCTGTTGCGCGTCTCCTAGTTCCACAATCTGTCCGAGATACATCACCGCCACCCGATCGCTCATATGACGTATCACCGAGACATTGTGTGAAATCAGCACATAAGTCAGCTCGCGATTTTCCTGTAGCGTTACCAGTAAATTGAGGATCTGCGCCTGCACGGAGATATCCAGCGCCGAGGTGGGTTCATCAAGCACAATCAGGTCAGGCTGCGAAGAGAGTGCTCTGGCAATGGCGATACGTTGCCGCTGCCCGCCTGAGAACGCATGAAGCAAGCGGTCGAGATACTCCGGACGAATACCCACCTGCACAGACAGCTCCTCTGCCAACGCTCGCCGCTGTTGTTCACTACTACGCTTAGCAATCCAGAGCGGTTCCGTGATGATGCGCCACACCGGTAAGCGCGGATTAAGCGAAGAGAGCGGGTCCTGAAACACCATCTGCATAATGCGTTGTGATCCTGAACGGATGTACTGCCCGTGGCTCGGTTGCAGCATACCCATTAAAAGCTGTGCGAGGGTGCTTTTGCCGCAGCCTGACTCACCGACGATCCCTAAGGTTTCACCACGACGGATCTGTAAATCAATACCATTGATGGCATGAACATGTTCCGTAGTTTTACCAAGCCAGTTTTTTCGGGCCGGGAAATTGATATGGACGTCGCGTAACGTTAATAACGTGTCAGACACTAATGACCTCCTGCTGAGGATACCAACAGGCGCAGCGGTGGTTGTTGTCACCACACGCTGTCAGCGCCGGGACGTTTTCACACTGTGTACCTGCCGCATAGCAACGATCGCGAAAAGCGCAGCCATCAGGCAAATGGGTGAGGTTTGGTACCGTCCCTGGAATGGCGGGTAATGGCTGGCGTGGTATTCCATGTTCCGGTGCGCATTGCAGCAAACCAATGGTATACGGATGCCGGGGATGATGGATAACGTCTGCCGTCATACCGCTCTCGATCACGCTTCCGGCATACATCACGTAAACGCTATCGCACAGTTGCGACACCACGGCCATATCATGGCTGATGAACAGTACCGCAGTTCCACTGGCGCGGGCTTTATGTTTAAGCAGACGCAGTACCTGCAACTGTACCGTGACGTCCAGCGCCGTAGTCGGTTCGTCGGCAATAATCAATTGCGGCTCGCAGGAGAATGCCAGCGCAATCATTACCCGCTGGCGCATACCACCTGAAAGCTCAAACGGATAGCGCGACATAACTTCCACGGCATCCGGGATTTGCATCTCTTCCAGCAGGGCAATCGCTTTAGCTCTGGCTTCCCGACGACTTATTGGTTGATGATGGCGGATCACGTCCATCATCTGAAGACCTATTCGACGTGTCGGATTTAGGGCGGTCATCGGTTCCTGAAAGATCATCGCCACTCGTGCGCCGCGCCACTGACGAAGCTGTTTTTCCCGAGCGTTAAGAGCATCTTCTCCCAGCAGTGAAATATGTCCCCGATGTACGCAATAACTGCCCGTCGGTAACAGACGCATAATCAACATTGCAGTGACTGATTTACCCGAGCCGGATTCTCCCACCAGACCGACAATTTCACCGCGGTTGATTTTCAATGACACATTGTTGAGCGCGTGAACGTCGCCGTTAAAACCGGAGAAACTCAAATGCAGCTGTTGAATGTCCAGAACGGGTTGGGTCATGACTGCTTTCCTCCTGCTTTCGGGTCAAGCAGATCGCGAATACCATCACCAAAGAGATTGAACCCGACGGCGGTAAGCAAAATCGCTGCCCCCGGAAATGCGCAATACCACCATTGATCGAGCACATAGTTGCGACCATTCGCCACCATCGCCCCCCATTCAGCACTCGGTTGTTGAGCACCCAGGCCAATAAATCCCAACGTGGCGGCCATTAAAATCGCGCTACCAATATCCAGCGATGCCTGCACAATCAGCGGCGGCAGGGAGTTACGTAAAATATGCCAGTTGATCAGATGCCAGCGTGACGCACCAAAGGTTTTCGCCGCCTGAACGTAAGTGTACTGGCGGACAACTAATGTTTGCCCCCGCGCCAGGCGCACATAAAACGGGATTCGCACGATAGCAATCGCCAGCATGGCGTTAAACAAACTCGGTCCAAGTGCGGCAGCCAGCGCCATTGTCAGCACCAGCGAAGGAATCGACAGCATAATGTCCATGATGCGCATGATGATCGCGTCTGCGCGTCCGCCAAGCACACCGGATAGACACCCGAGTAGCGAACCCATCATACCCGCAATGGCGACCACCACTAATCCGGCGAGAATTGATTGCTGACTGCCGACCAGTACGCGGCTAAACAGATCGCGTCCCACTTCATCGGTGCCAAACCAGTGCGCCGCAGAAGGCGGCAAAAGGCGGGCAGTTAAATCAATGGCGTTGGGATCATGCGTCGCCAGCCACGGTGAAAAAATCATCATCAGTAGCATTAATACAATGATGACTGCGCCGGTCACGGTGAGCGGACTGCCTTTCAGCATCCATACCAGTTTTGCACCGTTAAATCGCGTTTGTTTTGGTGGGCGTACGACGGACGTTTCCTCGCTTAGCATCATTCATCACCTCCACGTCCGATACGCGGATCAATCCACAAATAGAGCAAATCCACCACCAGGTTGACCAGCACATAAGCAAATGAAACCACGACGGCAAAGCCCATCACTGCCGGGAAGTCGAGCGCCTGTATTGATGTTACTACCCATGCACCCATTCCGGGCCAGGCAAAAACGGTTTCGGTGAGCACTGCGCCATACAACAAATCGCCCAGCGCCAGCCCCAATACGGTAATCGAGGGGATCAACGCATTGGGTAGCGCATAACATAAAACGATATACCAGCCGGGCAAGCCGCTGGCCCGGGCGGTACGAATGTAGTCTTCACTCAATTGTTCCAGCATAGCTGAGCGGATCTGGCGAGCGACAATCCCCAGGTGAACGAACGCCAGCGTTAATGCCGGTAAGATGAGATGTTGCAGCGCATTGAGGAAGACTTCACCGTTGCCTTCAAGCAGCGCATCGAGCAGATAAAAGCCGGTAACGTGCGTTGGTGGATCCAGCCAGTCATCAAGCCTTCCGCCGCCGGGAAGAATTTGCAGATGACCATAAAACAGCACAATGACGCCCAGCCCAAGCCAGAACGCAGGTGTGGAGATTCCAGTAATGGCCATTATTCGCACCAGATGATCCAGCCAGCGATTTCGCCAGACTGCAGAGAGTATGCCCAGCGGGATACCAACCAGGAGTGCCAGCAGCAGAGCGCAAAATGCCAGTTCCAGCGTCGCCGGGAAAAATATGCGCAACTCTTCCAGCACCGGACGCCCGGTACGAATGGATGTTCCCAGGTCACCCTGAAACAGGTCGCTGACGTAGCGGTAAAACTGTACGTACAGTGGCTGGTCCAGTCCCAGTTGCTGGCGAATATTATCCACGATAGCATCGCTGGCGCGGTCACCCGCCAGTAACCGCGCCGGATCGCCGGGGATCAGGTGCGAGATAATAAACGTAATCACGCAGACGCCCGCCACCACGAGCACCAGCCCCCAGCAGCGTTGGCGTAAAATACTCCAGAAGGTCACGTTATTTACTCATGGTATTGATATTGAAGACCTGTTCCAGCATGGGATTGAACACAAAGCCTTTCACCTCTTTGTTCATCGCCAGTTGGTAGTTTTTCTGGAACAGGTACACATAAGCAGCGTCATCAATGACGATTTTCTGTGCCTGCTGGTAGTCCCGGGTACGCTGCGTCTGGTCGGTGGTCGCTAGCGCATTGCGCAGTAACTTATCGACCTCACTGTTTTCATAGAACGAGCGGTTACCCGGCAGACCTTTTTTGTCGGACTCAAACCAGTAATTCATAAACATATACGGGTCGGCAAAATCCGGACTCCAGTTGCCAATCGCGATGTCGTAATCACCTTTACCCACTCTGTCGCGCATGGTGGCGTTCGCCAGCTTTTCCAGCTTCACATTGATGCCCAGCTTGTTGAGGCTGGATTGTGTTGCCAGAGCAATAGGCTCCCAGTTTGGGTCGTTATCGGAGTAGAGAAACGTCAGGCTGGTGGGTTTGCTCGTCACTTTATCCCATTCGGCTTTGGCTTTCGTTTCGTCATGGTTGTATTGCATTGCCGTCGCATCGTATCCCCACATGCCTTCCGGAATCGGGCCGCGCATTTGTTTTCCGTTACCACTCAGAATGCCGTTAACCATACCCTGATAATCGGTAGACCAGGAAATGGCCCGACGCAGATCCGCCTGATTAAGTGGCGCTTTGCTGTTATTGAGATACAGATAGGTGACGCGCAGTGACGGATACTCTGCCACGTTGACTTTGTTTTCCTGCTTCAGGGCGTTGAGTTGATCCACCGGCAGCGCATCGGCAATGTCAATGTCGCCACGGGAGAGCTGCAGGCGACGGGAGGCACTTTCACCGATAATTTTTACCGATACCCGTTTGAAGTTCGGGTTATTGCCGGGGTAATGCGGATTTGGCACCAGAACTAATTGCTGACCTTTTTGCCAGCTTTTCAGCATAAACGGTCCGGAGCCAGCGGTATTTTGCGCGAGGAAACCACGGGCATCATCGGCCGCATGTTCTTTTAAGACCGCCGGATTGATAATGGATGCACCGTCATTCGCCAGCGTGTAGAGGAACGGTGCGAATGGCTGGCTAAGGGTAAACCTCACCGTATGTTCGTCGGGAGCATCAATCTTTAAATCTTTGGGAAATGCTTCTGCTGGCCCCTGACCGATTTTTAGTAACCGCTCAAAAGAGAGTTTTACTGCTTCGGCAGTGACGGGTGTGCCATCGGCAAATTTAGCATTGTCCTTCAGGGTGAACGTCCACTCTTTTTGATCGTCAGACGCTTTCCAGCTACTCGCCAGATCGCCTTCAACGTCTGTTGAGCCTTTATCACCGTCCGTTTTGTACTGAACCAGTCGCTGATAAGACGGGTAGGTCACTGTCCAGTCGTTATTATCAATTGTCACCGCCGGGTCGAGGGTTTGTGGGTCGGCAGCTTTACCGATCACCAGCATATCTTTCGGTACGGCGGCGTGCGCAACCGGCATTGTTGTGGCAAGGACGATCGCGAGCAATGTAGGACGAAACGAAATCGATCTCTTCATGACAGTTTCCTGATTAACTGGCGTGCTGTGTGCCAGGGGATATAAAACAGGTGAATTGATCAGCGAGTAGTGGGTAACTCGCTGCCTGGGGTAATTCGAAGTGCCACCATTCGCTCGGGATACCGACAAAGCCACCGCCAGTCATAATCGCATTCAGCAACAGGCGATTGCGCTGAGCGGCGGGCGGGACGGAAGGATGGTAAGCATGGGAACGTTCGTGCATTTCATCGAGGATGTTCCCGTGCTCATCACGAAGCGTCAGGTCGATCGCGGTGCCACGGCTGTGATTAGAACCGACCGTCACATCAACAACATATTGCGGGTCTGGGCAGGTTTGCCACAACATCGCCTGTGCTTGTTGTGGGCGATACGCATCGTAAATCACCAGTTGTAAGCCTGACAGCTGGGCGATACTGATACTTTTCGCCAGCGCGGTAATCGCATCCTTGTGTAACAGACAACGCGCTTGCTGATAAATAGCTTTACCTGTGATGTTATCAGCGCAGGCGTATTTCAATTCGATCTCCAGATCAGGGAAGATCACGGCTAAATCAACCAGTTCGGTGGTATCCGACATAAACGGTTCCTGTATAAGACAAAAATTGCTGCGCTTTCCGCTTATGCAGATCTCATGCCATGCCGGGATAAGCGCCAGAATGCTGGCTTAAAGTTATATTTTTTAACTTTTGATCAACATTTGTGCAGCGTAGTGCAGTTTTGGTGCAAGAGGGGAAGTTAAGGAAGGAATCTCCCGGAATCGTAGCTGAAATCACAGTATTTAAGTGACAGTGTCACGTTAAATGAAAACCCGCGAGTGCGGGCGAGAGGAATTTGTCAGATTTTCAGCGGTAACACGCTGCTCATCCAGCCTGGAATTTCTTCGGCGGGAAGGGGCCGGGAAAAGAAATATCCCTGAATAACGCGACAGTGGATCTTACGTAGCATCTCAAATTGCTCTTTGGTTTCGACGCCTTCCGCCACGACGGTTAAATTGAGGCTTTGCCCAATGCTGGTAATGGCTTCAAGTAAGGCAAGGATGCGTTTTTCCGTCAGACAACGATCAACAAAACTTTTGTCAATTTTGATTTCCGTTACCGGAAGACTGACTAAGCGGGATAATCCGGAAAAGCCCGTGCCAAAATCATCTACCGATAAACCCACGCCCATATCGCGCAGGATCTGGATGCGCTTAAAAATTTCCGTATCGTGTTCCATCATCATGCTTTCGGTGATTTCCACCGTTAGCTGGTGGCCGTCAATGCCCCAGACTTGCATTGCATCAGACACCTGATTAGGCAGCTGATTACTGCGGAAGTGCAGCGCAGACAAGTTAACGGATAACGCTGGAATATGAATATTCTGGCTACGCCATTCTGCTAACTGACGGCAAGCTTCCGCGATGACCCAGCGCCCAATATTTTCGATTTCGCCAATCTCTTCTGCGAGAGGAATAAACCGTGAAGGGGGCACATGACCATGCAGAGGATCGTGCCAGCGAGCAAGGGCTTCGATACCATACAGTTCACCCGTTTCTGCGAAGATTTGTGGTTGGTAAACCAGTTTCAGTTGGTTATTGCTAATCGCTTCTTTCAGCGCTGCGCCTAATATCAATCGTTCTTTCACCATTTCGTTCATCACCGGGCTGAAGAACTGCCAGCCGTTACCGCCATTTTTGCGAATAAAATCCATTGCATTGTGAGCAGTGGAGAGCAGGTAATCGCGGTTTTTACCCACGTCGTAGCTGATGCCAATGCTCAAGGTGAGCGGGAATGGTTTATCGTCAATCATTATCGGCTTGCTGACCACATTCCGTAGCTCATCGGCGATTTGGGTAATGTTACTGACGTCGTTTTCCAGGCTCACGAGGACAAACTGCGTACCTTCGATACGACAGAGATACTGATCCGGTTTGAGTTTTTCACGAAAGCGATTGACCACTTCCAGCAATGCCTGATCGGCCCACGCATAGCCAAGGCTATCAATCACATCCTGAATATGGTCAACACCGATGAGATAGACCACCGGAGAGACGGCTTTGTCGACCAGGTCATCGAGGTAATTGTGCAGGTTATTGCGATTTGGCAGACCGGTCATCGGATCAAATTGGATGAGTTGTTCAATATGCTGACGGCTTTTTTCCTGTTCCAGCGCCAGCGCGGCCATATGCTGGCTGATATCTGCCACACGTTCGATAAAGGCGCTGGTTTCTGCTCCTGACGAGGTTTTAATTTGCAGGATCCCCGCCGGTGCGCCATCACGCTGACGAATGGTCGCTGACCAGCTTTGCGCATTTTGAACTTCTGTACCGTGCGAAGATGACGCCCAGTGTATCGGCATCCCGTTGCGCAGCGCGAACAGCGAAACATGCGATTCGTTGAGAACAGATTCGATGTTACGACAAATGATTTCCCCCATTTCATGAAATGGCGGGCTGCTGCACATGGCGGCGAGAATATTGCCTTCAAGCTGGCGGATTTGCCGTTCTTCGGTGATATCCGAGAAAGTCATTACCAGGTTCTGCAGATGTGCGAGCACATCATAGACCGGGCTGATAGAGGCTTTGATCCAGATTTTTTCACCGGTGCGCGTCAACAGCAGAAATTCGTCCTGATCGCGGGCGGTTTTCCATAGCAACTGTTGTAAACGAATGCGGTTATCAGCAGGGAATTCTGGAATGTTCAGGAGTGTATCGGGCTGCATACCGCTGGCTTCGCTAATGCAGTAACCAAACATTTCGGTAAATGCGCGATTGCACTGCACAATATGGCGTTCCGGATCGAGGACAATCACCGGTCGGTCGAGATGGTCAACAGCAATAATCAATTGTCGGGTCTGTTCTTTTTGCGCCATTTCTACGCTGGCATCACGTACCAGCGCCAGGTAATAAATTTTACCCTCGGCGCTCACTTTCGATAGCGCAAAACGGGTCCAGATTTTACTGCCGTCTTTTTTCTCCAGCTGCAGCTCCCGACTCATCCCCTCGACGCGCGCTTTACCGCCTTCACGGTTGTGACGGATATATTCAGGATGCGCAGGACGCAAATCCCGCGGAATCAGCATATCAATGTTTTTGCCAATGACTTCTTCACGTTTGTATCCCCAGAGCTTCTCTGCGGCGGGGTTGAAAAACATCACTTCATCATTTTCGTTAATTAACACCGCGCCCATCATATTTTGCTCAAGGGCGGGGAAAAAAATGCCATCGGCGGCATTATCCGCATCGGTTAGCTTCATGATTACCTCTGCATCCTGGCGCATCTAAAGACTGGCTTTCCAGAGTTCAACACGGTTTCTACCTCGTCTTTTGGCGATATACAGAGCTTCATCGGCTATTTGAATGAGGCGCTCATAGTCAGGATGACCATTAAACATAGCTGCGCCGATGGACAGTGAGAGGGCAATATCTTCGCCGTTTGCGGCTTTCAGTTTGGTTTTCTCCACCCGACTGCGAATACGTTCTGCGGTACGTAACGTTTCGTTTTCAGAAGCTTCAGTCAGGACAATGATAAATTCATCTCCCCCGTAACGAAAAACATAATCACTACTGCGGACGTTGTCGTAAAAGGCCTGAGAAACTTTACGCAAAATTTCATCACCGGTGTTATGGCCCCACGTATCGTTGATCTCTTTGAATTTATCAACGTCAATAATCAGCACTGACAGGGGGGTTCCGGTCCGGTTGGCATGGGCAATTTCGCGTTTAAAGATGGTCGGCAGGAAGCGGCGGTTAAGTAATTTTGTCAGTACATCCATACCCACTTCGTGGCGAGATACTTCTTCAAATAATTCACGCAGCAAGGTAATAATTTGCGATACGGTATTTCTTATCTGTAATAAAAATCTCACCCGTAGAGTTTTGTTGCTCAAATTTTTTGCATTACGTATGGTTTGATTAAAAATACCGTCGAAATCCTGAATCAGGCGGGAGATATGACCCACTTCGGCAATGCCGCTAAAATAATGTCGACCTTTATGGTTAAACCACAGGCCAAAATCAGCCTGGCTTAAAGGCAAACTACTGCCTAAATCAGAATCCAGCAAGACTTTATAGATAATATCTATTTCCCATGAAAGTATTGAGGCTATTTGCCGTTCTTTTTCTTCTTCGGCGTTTTCCAGTAACGAGAAGATACGATAGTTTTCATCTTCCTTTGAGGCACTACTGTCACTAAAGGTAAACGCGCGGGTCATCACTTCCATCGCGATATCAATACTGTTAATAGAGAAATGGTAGACCTGAAGTTTTTCTGCGGCGGAATAATCCGAAGAGAAGATGACCGGATAGAGGATTTTTTTCAGCACCCGAAACCCCATCTCGACAATTTCTACTGGAATGCCGATGCGGGCATGCACTTCTGCGACGGTATGCTGGATTTGTATTAGCCTTTCAACATCGTCAACCTGGGCAGAAAGCACATTAATAATCCAGCGTTCCATCGCACTTTTCAGCTGCCGCTCAACTTGTTCATTACTCAAGAATTCTTCGGCATGCGGGTCGATACGGACAATTCGGTAAAACTCAATGCTCAGGTAATGGGCATGCGCAACGGCAATTTCCGCGGCTTTGGCACGAATGAGCGGATCTGCCTGTTCGACAAGCCCGGTCCACTCATCTTTCATTCTTTTAAAATACATCTCCATAATTCACACCCTTATAAGGCTGGGAAAGCAGACGGAATCAAAAACGAAACGCAACGTGCGAGATCGACTAACTGCACATATTCTCCTGAAATATGAAGATATACTGAAAAGAAATAAGCGACTTAGGACAGTTTCAATCTACGCTACTGTTCTTCAGAAGAGTATAGCCCATCGTAATTATTTTTCGGAAACAGCGAATACCGTAGGGTTTTCATATTCATACATTTTTATTAGGGGTTTTATGGCTATTAAACTAAGAGTGGTTAATTGCGTGGTTAATTTGGCTTAAATAAGCATGATTATTAGTGGGATATTTCAAGAGGATAACAAGCCGGTGAGTAAAGCACCGGCCATGTTACAAGTTTAACTGCCCCAACGACTTTGCAAATAGCTGACCGCTTGTTGAGTCTGAGGTTTGTTCAGATAGTCCTCACGGAACAAGATTGTGCCGCTGATTTCTGGTACAGCATCGTTAAGATCGAGCTGCTTTTTCAGTTCCGGTACGCCACCGTTAATCATCCAGTCTGGCTCTATCTTTGAAGGTTCACCCACTTTATAGAAGGCGATACCGATATACAGGCGGGTCCTGGTCGGTTTAACGACATCCGCCCACCATTTTGCCAAAACGTCATAACGTGCGGCACTCCGTGAGAACGGCCAGTAAATTTGGGGAGCAATGTAATCCAGCAATCCTTGTTCCACCCATCGGCGCGTGTCAGCGTAGGATTCGTCATAGGCTGCCGCGCCTCGGGTATCGGAACCGAGCGGATCGTGTGATCGGTTACGCCACACGCCTGCCGGGCTAACGCCAAATTCGACTTCCGGCTTAATGCTTTTAATGGTGTGCGATACCTTCGCAATTAACTGCTGAGTATTGTTGCGCCGCCAGTCTGCTTTTGACGCAAATGCGCCTCCGTATTTGCGGTACGTTTCGTTATCATTTAGCCGTGAAGCTGGTGACTCAGTATAGAAATAGTCGTCAAACTGCACGCCATCTACCGGATAGCGGGAAACCACTTCCGCGACTATTGATGTGATCCAGTCCTGAACCTCAGGAATACCAGGGTCGAGGACAAAGCGATCGCCGGACGTTCTAATCCAGTCGCGGTGTTGCACATAGACGCTGGCCGGTTGTTGAGACAGGGTGCTATTCAGTTCCCTGATAGTACCAGGCTTTGTATTAACCGATACGCGGTAAGGGTTAAACCAGGCGTGTACTTTCATCCCACGCTTGTGGGCTTCGTCGAGCATAAATTGCAACGGATCGTAACCCGGGTTTTCGCCAATCTTACCGGTCATAAGATCGGACCACGGCAAAATTTTCGATGGCCATAGTGCGGTACCGTCCGGCTTGACCTGGAAAAAGACCGTGTTTATGCCGAGACGTTGCAGATGATCCAGTTTGTCGATCATCGCCTGTTGTTGTACACGTGCCCGGCTGGTGGGGTTACTAATATTAACCGAGGAAACCGGTGGCCAGTCGAGGCGAGACACTGTGGCCAGCCAGATGCCACGCATCGGTTGTGACGATTGTTGCGTCGTAGCTGGTGGCTTCAAACCTGTTGGTGGTGTCACCATTGACTCTGGAGGCGTGCTTTTACAACTACTCAGTAAAAGTGCCAGTGCAACCAGTGCCGCTGGTCTTCTAATCGCTAATTTCACGTTTCGGGAGCAGATATCCATATATGCTGGTTTCCGGTAAACAGATGTGCGCTCATTCTCGTACTTATCCCGGTTAAGTCAATACGACAACAGGCATGAAAAAGGGAGCGATGAATTATCGCTCCCTTGTATTATTACCATTCAGACATGGTTAGTGTTTCTTATCATTCATCACAATATAGTGCGGTGAACGTGCACGCGGGTGCAGGAAGAAGTGACCTTTCGGTGCGTTCTGGCTGTTGATTGGTTCCAGAGATACGCCGGTATTCGCTTTGCCTTTACGATCATGAACAGCATAGAGAATAAAGGGCAGGGCAAGTACCACCAGGAAACTAACGACCAGTAATTCGACATACATATCGGTAGAGTCCCCCTGGATATTATCCGGCGGCAGGAAGGAAACAATAAACGCCATAATTGAAGTCAGCAGACCGACAATTGCCACGACCAGTTTCACCCCTTTACCACCAGGGATATTAAATGTGCGTTTTAAGTCAGGATGTTTAAGAACCAACACAATGTAGCCAATAAACAGCATGAAATAAGCACACAGATAAATCACCACCGTCAGCGCCAGGGCGATCAGGAAGGACATATTGTTACCGCCACCAGTATTGGTGAGGATGATCAACGCGATAGTAGTAATCACCAGCTGCGAAATAACCAGCGTTACCGGTACGCCATTTTTGTTCATTTTAGCGAACGCCGCTGGCAGCAGGTTTTTCTGCGCGGTGACATACATCCCGCGAGAAGGGCCAACAATCCAGGAAGCGATCTCCGCCAGAACACCCAGCAACAGCAAAGCGGAAATTACGCGAACCGTCCACTCAATTTCCGGTGCCACATGTGACATCAGAACGGTAAAGGTTTGCATTACCCCTGCGGAGAGGTTGATTTCATTACCCGGAATAACCATCGCAATAGACAAGCCGCCAACAGAGCTTAAGCAGATTGCCGCCACCATCAGCAGTAACATCGCCAGCGGATAATCGCGACCGGGGTTGCGCATTTCATTGACGTGGGTTGCGGAAGCTTCTACCCCCATATAACTCAAAATGAAGGCAACAAACACAACCAGGGTGCCGACTTTAGAGAAATCAGGGAAGAAGGTTTTCGCATCCATTTCGATAGCAACGGGAGCACCGGAGTGCAGATAAATAGCCGCTAATGCGATCAAAATAAATGCAGGTAACAGGATACCGGCGAAGAAGCCAACTTTAGCAATTCGCGCCGTGTATTTCGTGCCACCAAACTGTGTTAATGCCAGCGCCCAAAGAATGATGAGTGCTGCAATAGTTTTGGTAATGGGGTCTTCATTCAACGCTGGCCATTTCAAAATGTAGGAGAGTGCCCCTAACACGAAATAGAGCATTGGAATAAAACCGATGGCGATTTGCAGATAGCCAAATGAGATCGCTGCAAACCCCCATCTCGGCCCCAGAGTATTTGATACCCAGGCGAAGACGCCACCTTCTTCCCAGCCGTCGACGGTAGCCATTTCCGCAGCACAAAGTCCCACGGGAATAAACCATAAAATCCCGCCTAATAGCAGGAAGAAGACTAATGAAAAGCCCGATGTTGCGAAAGTAGGGTATTCATAAACAGCCATTACCATCGATGCCGTTATGGCAAAAAATCCGAGTAATGTGAGCTGCTTAGCTTTACCTGTCTGTACTGATGTAGCCATATTATCCCCCTAAAACGGTATTCCTGTCGGAACCGCACCTGTTTTGTTCTGAAGCGTATTCAGAACAATATTTTCCGTTGCTAATGCCAGTGAACAGACTTTGGAAATTGTCCCGAAACGGGTTCGTTTCGGGACACCGTTACCGTTAAACGTTATCAGGTGTGTTTAAAGCTGTTCTGCTGGGCAATACCCTGCAGTTTCGGGTGGTCGCTGAGATATTTCAGGGAGGCTTTGTAGTCTTCCAGCAACAGTTCAGCAAAGTCCATTTCGAAGCCGCGACGACACATAATGCGCATCACCACGATGTCAGTGGCTTCACCGCCGAGAGTGAAAGCCGGAACCTGCCAGCCGCGCAGACGCAGACGTTCAGAGAGGTCATACAGGGTGTATCCCGGATCTTCACCATCTTTCAGTTTGAAGCAAACCGCCGGGATGCCTTCGTCCGGGCGACCCGTACAGATGAACTCATACGGCCCCAGTTTAGCGATTTCATCCGCCAGATAAGCGGCAACCTGGTAGGAAGCGTTCTGTACTTTGGTATAGCCTTCACGACCGAGGCG
>NZ_PTRH01000026.1:0-40704 GCF_002965045.1 Escherichia sp. MOD1-EC6300
CATCCGTAGCTCAGCTGGATAGAGTACTCGGCTACGAACCGAGCGGTCGGAGGTTCGAATCCTCCCGGATGCACCATATTCTCCGAAATCTTCAGCAATGAAGATATCGAAGAGGTAGCGGAATTAACCGCAGGCACCAGGAAGGATAACGTTGCTTTAGCAACGGCCCGAAGGGCGAGCCGCAAGGCGAGTAATCCTCCCGGATGCACCATCTCTTATTTGATATGGCTTTAGTAGCGGTATCAATATCAGCAGTAAAGTAATTTCTCCCGATGCATCCGTAGCTCAGCTGGATAGAGTACTCGGCTACGAACCGAGCGGTCGGAGGTTCGAATCCTCCCGGATGCACCATATTCTCCGTAATCTTCAGCGATGATGGTATGGAAGAGGCGATGGTAATCACCGTCTGCTCCAGGGAGGATAACGTTGCGGCAGCAACGGCCCGAAGGGCGAACGCCAGTGAGTCATCCTCCCGGATGCACCATCTTCTGCAAAAAATCCCCTTCAAAAATATTTCATTTCTAAATAACTATTTTATCCATTTCCTGAATATTCTTCTCCTTCGCCATCAGCGACAAAATCAAGCAATTACGCTAAAGTAGCGTCATATTTTTCGACTTGCGAGAAGACCATGTACGAGCGTTATGCAGGTTTAATTTTTGATATGGATGGCACAATCCTGGATACGGAGCCTACGCACCGTAAAGCGTGGCGCGAAGTATTAGGGCACTACGGTCTTCAGTACGATGTTCAGGCGATGATTGCGCTTAATGGCTCGCCCACGTGGCGCATTGCTCAGGCGATTATTGAACTGAATCAGGCCGATCTCGACCCGCATGCGCTGGCGCGTGAAAAAACAGAAGCAGTCAGAAGCATGTTACTCGATAGCGTCGAACCACTCCCCCTTGTTGAAGTGGTGAAAAGCTGGCACGGACGTCGACCAATGGCTGTAGGAACGGGGAGTGAAAGCGCCATCGCTGAGGCACTGCTAACGCACCTGGGATTACGCCGTTATTTTGACGCCGTCGTTGCTGCCGATCACGTCAAACATCATAAACCTGCGCCAGACACATTTTTATTGTGCGCGCAGCGTATGGGCGTGCAACCAACGCAGTGTGTGGTCTTTGAAGATGCCGATTTCGGTATTCAGGCGGCCCGTGCTGCAGGCATGGACGCTGTGGATGTTCGCTTGCTGTGAGTGAAGCTTTATCGCTTTTCTCGTTGTTTGCCAGTAGTTTCCTCAGCGCTACACTATTACCCGGTAATTCCGAAGTCGTGCTGGTTGCAATGTTGCTTTCCGGGGTAAGTCATCCCTGGGTTTTAGTTTTAACAGCAACAATGGGTAATAGCCTTGGAGGGTTAACTAACGTTATCCTTGGGCGTTTCTTTCCATTGCGTAAAACATCGCGCTGGCAAGAGAAAGCTACCGGCTGGCTGAAACGCTATGGTGCAGTCACGCTATTATTAAGCTGGATGCCCGTGGTTGGCGATTTACTGTGTCTGTTAGCGGGATGGATGCGCATCTCCTGGGGGCCAGTAATCTTTTTTTTGTGCCTTGGTAAAGCGTTACGCTATGTTGCAGTTGCAGCAGCGACCGTTCAGGGCATGATGTGGTGGCACTAATTGTAGGCCTGCACACATGGTCACCATTACAGTTATGCTAATTAAAACGATTTTGACAGGCGGGAGGTCAATTTGATCCCGGACGTATCACAGGCGCTGGCCTGGCTGGAAAAACATCCTCAGGCGTTAAAGGGGATACAGCGTGGGCTGGAACGCGAAACTTTGCGTGTTAATGCTGATGGAACACTGGCAACAACAGGTCATCCTGAAGCATTAGGTTCCGCACTGACGCACAAATGGATTACTACCGATTTTGCGGAAGCATTGCTGGAATTCATTACACCAGTGGATGGTGATATTGAACATATGTTGACCTTTATGCGCGATCTGCATCGTTATACGGCGCGCAATATGGGAGATGAGCGGATGTGGCCGTTAAGTATGCCATGCTACATCGCAGAAGGTCAGGACATCGAACTGGCACAGTACGGCACTTCTAACACTGGACGCTTTAAAACGCTGTACCGTGAAGGGCTGAAAAATCGCTACGGCGCGCTGATGCAAACCATTTCCGGCGTGCACTACAATTTCTCTTTGCCAATGGCATTCTGGCAAGCGAAGTGTGGTGATATCTCGGGCGCTGATGCCAAAGAGAAAATTTCTGCGGGCTATTTCCGCGTTATCCGCAATTACTATCGTTTCGGTTGGGTCATTCCTTATCTGTTTGGCGCGTCTCCGGCGATTTGTTCTTCTTTCCTGCAAGGAAAACCAACGTCGCTGCCGTTTGAGAAAACTGAGTGCGGTATGTATTACCTGCCGTATGCGACCTCTCTTCGTTTGAGCGATCTTGGCTATACCAACAAATCGCAAAGCAATCTTGGTATCACCTTTAACGATCTCTACGAGTACGTAGCGGGCCTTAAACAGGCAATCAAAACGCCATCGGAAGAGTACGCAAAGATTGGTATTGAGAAAGACGGTAAGCGGTTGCAAATCAACAGCAATGTGCTGCAGATTGAAAACGAACTGTACGCGCCGATTCGTCCAAAACGTGTGACCCACAGCGGCGAGTCGCCTTCTGATGCGTTGTTACGTGGCGGCATTGAATATATTGAAGTGCGTTCGCTGGACATCAACCCGTTCTCGCCGATTGGTGTAGATGAACAACAGGTGCGATTCCTCGATCTGTTTATGGTCTGGTGTGCGCTGGCTGATGCACCGGAAATGAGCAGTAGCGAACTTGCCTGTACACGCGTTAACTGGAACCGGGTGATCCTCGAAGGTCGCAAACCGGGCCTGACGCTGGGTATCGGCTGCGAAACCGCGCAGTTCCCGTTGCCGCAGGTGGGGAAAGATTTGTTCCGCGATCTGAAACGCGTGGCGCAAACGCTGGATAGCATTAACGGCGGCGAAGCGTACCAGAAAGTGTGTGATGAACTGGTCGCCTGCTTCGATAATCCCGATCTGACTTTCTCTGCCCGTATCTTAAGGTCTATGATTGATACTGGTATTGGCGGAACAGGTAAAGCGTTTGCTGAAGCGTACCGTAATCTGCTGCGTGAAGAGCCGCTGGAAATTCTGCGTGAAGAGGATTTTGTAGCCGAGCGCGAGGCGTCTGTACGCCGTCAGCAGGAAATGGAAGCCGCTGATACCGAACCGTTTGCGGTGTGGCTGGAAAAACACGCCTGACAGAAAAGAAAAAGGCCACTCGTGAGTGGCCAAAATTTCATCTCTGAATTCAGGGATGATGATAACAAATGCGCGTCTTTCATATACTCAGACTCGCCTGGGAAGAAAGAGTTCAGAAAATTTTTAAAAAAATTACCGGAGGTGGCTAAATGCCGTTGTTAGATAGCTTCACAGTCGATCATACCCGGATGGAAGCGCCTGCAGTTCGGGTGGCGAAAACAATGAACACCCCGCATGGCGACGCAATCACCGTGTTCGATCTGCGCTTCTGCGTGCCGAACAAAGAAGTGATGCCAGAAAGAGGGATCCATACCCTGGAGCACCTGTTTGCTGGTTTTATGCGTAACCATCTTAACGGTAATGGCGTTGAGATTATCGATATCTCGCCAATGGGCTGCCGCACCGGTTTTTATATGAGTCTGATTGGTACGCCAGATGAGCAGCGTGTTGCTGATGCCTGGAAAGCGGCAATGGAAGACGTGCTGAAAGTGCAGGATCAGAATCAGATCCCGGAACTGAACGTCTACCAGTGTGGTACTTATCAGATGCATTCGTTGCAGGAAGCGCAGGATATTGCGCGTAATATCCTGGAACGTGACGTACGCATCAACAGCAACGAAGAGTTGGCGCTGCCGAAAGAAAAGTTGCAGGAATTGCACATCTAGTCAATTGAAGAGGCCGGGCAGGTGATATCACCGCCCGGTTTTTATTACCTGTCAGTCACCCGATATTCCACGCTATGTGCTTCATCAGGTTGAGGAACTTCCAGCCTTGAGGCCATCCGCATCACGACCGCTTCAGGAACGGCATACTCGCGCCTGGCATTTTGCTGCTTCCATTGCGCCCACGGTACTTCCAGATAAACGATTTTTACTCGTGCACCGTAAGCCGTAAACAGACTGATGAGCTGGCTACGCAACTGGCGGGTAATGTTCGTTGCATTCCAGATGAACGGCTTCTTCTGGCGTAAAAAAACGCGCGCTTCTTCTTTTGCCTGTTGCACAATACGCCCGGTGGCGGTTTTGTCGTCCGGACTGGCATTGATTCGCCGCCGCATATCATCAAGGCTGATAACGTTCACTCTCTGGCACTGTTCACTGATAAAGCGATCTTTGCCCATACCCGGTAAACCACACAGCAAAATAACCTCAAAAGATTCAGCCTCCCAGGGAACAAAATCAGGAGAACTTTGTTCATGGGTCAGGTAATGCCAGCGTGCGGAATCCGAAGCGAATGAACGCACTTTTCCCCAGCATTGTTGCTCCTGGCAAAATAGCTTGAACAGATCGATGCGTTCCAGCATTGATTGCTGATCATGACAATGGCGACCAAGCAGATCGGCACGAGCAAGCAAAGCGAGCAGACGCGTGTCGATACGCATTGCAGCCGTGAGCAGCAAACGCTCCGGTTCCGGACGTTCCAGTAACCATAGCGGTAACCCATGCAGACGCACCAGTGCAACAATTTGCTCGCGTAGCACGAACGGTGTCGGGATATCGCGCCATAAAATTTGTCGGGCCGTCAATTCACCCCGACGAGCATGACCAGGGGACTGAATACGTCCGTTTTCCTGCACGGTAGTACTGCGCTTTTCAACGTCATGCAATAACGCCGCCGCCCATAAAATTTCCTGCTGCTGAGCGGGGAGTTGCTGAAACTCAGCCATCGCAACGAGTGCGTTCAGCACCATTTCAGTATGCACACCAACGTCGCCTTCACCATGATGCTCCGGGTCTTGCGGCGTGTTATGCATATCCTCAACCCAGCTAAAACGCTGGCGTAGCGTCGACCAGCGTTTGTCGTCGGTAAGTTGCCAAATCATGACTGTTCTCCATAAGCGAACTCATGGGCCATCCGCGCCCGTCGCCAGTGGCGTTTCCAGTGCTCGGTGGTTTTGACATGATTTTTGCGTACATACTTGAAGACGTTATGCGAAAAGTCAGCGACGGAAAACGCATCACTATTCCGGCTGACAATGCCTTCCAGCGTACAGGGTTGCCCGGTTTGCGTATCCCAGGGATCGAACGCGCCGCGCGCATTGGTCAGCGCCAGAAAATCACGTTGCCAGCTTTTTTCATCATTCCCCGGCTGCGGGCCGGAGATTTCGGGAACGCAGGGGAAATCAAACAGAGCGGCGTAAAACTGCACCTCTTCCCAGCTCAGCCACATATCCTGGCAGCGAACGGCAAACAGATAAAAATCCTGCTCCAGGGCGCGATATTCAATCGAATGAACGGCATAAAGATTTTCACCAAACAACTCCAGATCGCCGAGATCGTTTTTCAGCGATTGCCAGCGTTGGCGAATTTTATAGGTCCATGCCGATTCCGTTGGCGCGGCATGGGAACGGGCAAACACGCCGAAGCGATTAAGACAGTTATTTTCGCCGTCGAGTTTTTCAGTATGTACCAACTGCGAAATTGCCTGCATATCTTGCCAGTAACTGGCGTTAATGCGGTCATCGCTGGTGGTGCCAGGGGAGAAGGGATAATGCCAGGTTCTCCCGTATTTACGTTGGATAATCATAATAATCCATTATTTTGTGTGTAATAAATGTACGCCCGCGTGGGTGCGAGTTATGGGGTTAAAAGAAAAATGTGAGTATCACCCGCGAAAGCGAGGGCGAAGAAAAAAGAGAGTTAACAACCTGAGCGAATGCTCAGAACCGATTAATGGTGAATGGAAGAGTTTGGGGCGGCGAAAAGATACACCGTTTGAGATGATAAAACAACCGTTTACAGAATGAGCAAATAAAAAGGGAGCCGCAGCTCCCTTTGACAACCTTAGTGCGCACCGCCTCCGCCGCCACCTGCGCCAAATGGCGGTTTAGCAAACCACACCAGCCCCAGCAGGACGAGGAATATCCCGGCTGACATCCAGAAGATCTCATTGGCGGAAATAATCAGCCCCTGATTAGTGATCTGCTGGGCAATCCAGCCTGATGCCTGTTGTTGCGTCATCCCCAGCCCTTCCAGTTGGCTGTACATCGCCTGAGCGTTCGGGTTAAACGGGTTTACCGACTCGGTTAACTGTGCGTGGTGCATCGACTCGCGGTTGGTCCACATAGTCGTCGTAATGGACGTGCCGATAGATCCCGCCAGCGTTCGCGTAAAGTTGGAGAGACTCGATGCCGCCGCCAGTCGTTCCGGTGGCAAACCGGACAGCGTAATGGTGGTCAGCGGCATAAAGAAGCAGGCCACCGCGAAGCCCTGGATAAACTGCGGCCAGGCCGACGCACCAAAATCCATACCCGGTTCAAAGGTATAGGCACGCCAGTAGAAGCAGACGGCATACATAATAAAGCTGAAGGTTACCAGCCGCCGCATATCCAGTTTATGCGCGAAGCGGCCGATAATCGGCGACAGGATCACCGGAATAATCCCTACCGGCGCAGAGGCAAGCCCCGCCCAGGTTGCTGTATAGCCGTAGACTTCTTGCAATAACTGCGGCAGCAGAACAATCGCGCCGAAGTAGAGCATATACGCGAGGCTGATACACAAGCAGCCGATGGTGAAGTTGCGCGACTTAAACAACGACAGATCGACTATAGGGTTATCGTCGGTCAGCTCCCAGACAATCAGGAAGCTGATAGCCACCACCGCCACCACGGTGAGGATGATAATTTCCTGTGATGAAAACCAGTCCAGCTCTTTACCCCGGTCGAGCATAATCTGCAGGCTGCCGATACCAATCACCAGCAGTGCCAGCCCCACGGCATCAATCCGCCGCCGTTCGGTGCGGGTTTCGCGTCCGCGCAGGGTTTGCAGTGTCATCAACACCACCGCCACGCCAATCGGCACGTTGATGAAGAATATCCAGCCCCAGTGGTAATTATCGCTGATATAACCGCCGAGGATCGGGCCGCAAATTGGCGCGACAATCACCGTCATCGACCACAACGCCAGCGCGATCGAGCGTTTGGCTGGCGGGTAGTTATTCAGCAATAGACTTTGCGAAAGCGGGATCAACGGCCCGGCGACAATTCCCTGAATCACGCGGAAGAAGATCAGCATATTCAGGCTGCTGGAGACACCACATGCCCACGATGCAATAGCGAAGGCGATGGTCGACCAGAGGAACAGCTTCACTTCCCCAACACGTTTTGCCAGCCAGCCGGTAAGCGGGATCGAGATGGCATTCGCCACCCCGAAAGAAGTGATTACCCACGTTCCCTGGCTGAGCGATGAGCCCAGGTTTCCGGCGATAGTGGGGATCGCTACGTTAGCAATGGTGGAGTCCAGCACCTGCATGAATGTCGCCAGTGACAGCGCAATTGTCATAATGACCAGTTGCGCGCCTTCCAGCGGTTTTTGCTGTTGCATCACACGCACCTCTGGATTAGCCAGCGTTAGCTTTTACGATATCGTCGATCAGTTTATTGACAGGTGCCAGGCTGATTTCACGCGCGGTACTTACCGCAACCGGTGTGGAACGTACTTTATTTGCCAGTACCTGACCGTCACGGTTAGTGGTATTGACGCTCACCAGCGTGGATAAACCGATACGCAGCGGGTATTGCTCCAGCTGTTTCTGGTCCAGTTCAATACGAACAGGCAGACGCTGAACGACTTTGATCCAGTTACCGGTAGCATTTTGCGCCGGAAGCAGTGAGAACGCGCTACCTGTGCCCATATCCAGACCAACCACTTTACCGGTGTATTTCACATCATCGCCGTAAATATCGGTGGTGATAGTGACCGGCTGACCGATACGCATATTGGCAATCTGCGTCTCTTTAAAGTTGGCATCCACCCACATATTGGTGGCTGGAACGACCGCCATCAGCGGCGTCGTTGGGCTAATTTGTGCCCCAGGCTGTACCGCGCGGCGGGAGACATAACCGGTCATCGGACTGACAATACGGGTACGCTCCAGCGCCAGCCAGGCGTTACGTACTTCGGTGGCAGCCTGTTGCACGGCAGGCTGATCTTCCAGTTTAGTCCCCAGAATCATCGCCTGATTGGCATTGTATTGTTGAATAGCGACGTCCAGTTGCGCCTGGGCACTGGTGACGGCGTCGCGGGCGTGTTGCAGCTCTTCGCGACCAATCAGGTTGGCATTGCCCAGCGGCACACGGCGGTTGTAGTCGCTTTGTGCTTTCGCGAGGGCGATTTTCTGCACCTCAATATTCGCCTGCAACTGCTTGCTGTTAATCATCAGCTGGTGGGTTTGGCGAACGCTGGAAGCCAGTGCCGTTTTGGCTTTTTCAAACGCCTGGCGAGCATCTGTCGGGTCGAGAGTGACCAGAACATCGCCTTCTTTTACAAAATCGGTGTTATCGGCCCAGACTTTCGTCACGCTGCCAGACACCTGAGACATAATTTGAATCTGATTCCCTGCCACGTATGCGTCATCGGTTTCTTCGAAATGACGCAGTACCAAAAACCAATAAATCCCTATCGCTACGGCAATAATTATAAAGAGCAAGGTGAGAAGGAGGAGCAGACGCTTACGTTTGCCGCTCTTCTTTACCGGTTGCTGCGGGGTTTGAGTCTCCGCATTTGCGCTCATATTGTTCTCCACGATCTTCTTAACTCATCGGCTGAGCCGACCTGCTTGCCAAAAAGGCCAGCATGTTGCGATGCTGGCCAGTCATTTTTTCTTTTATAAATCTGGATTTTTGAGCGAGATGACGCGTTAGCTCATCGCTTCGAGAACCACACCGTCTTGTTCCATCTGGTCGAGACGGGAGAGCAATTTGCGGGTGATTTGCTCGAGCTGATCTTTTTCTGTTGTGCTGAGCGCGGACCAGAGTTGATGCAGGCAATTATGCTGCGGTGGTAAAACCTCGCGCAAAAACTCGTGACCTTTTTCCGTTAATTGCAGATGCAGGCAGCGGCGATCGTTATCGCTTTCACGACGTTCGATCCAACCGCGTTTTTCCAGTTCATCGGCAATACGCGTCGCGTTGGTACGGGATGATCCAAGAGCACAACTCAATTCAGAAGGCTGAATACTGTGGTTTTCCTGAGACTCCAGCGTAATCAACGCCATAAACAACGTCTCGTTAATCCCCTGAGCCTTCAGCATTTTATTGCGGTTCTCCAGCAGCTTGCTTTGCATATGCATGCAAAGACGGGTCAGAAGGATCTCCTGATAAGGAAAATCTTCGTGGCGGCTGGCGCGAAATTTTAGCATTTGTTCAATGGGCGTAAACGAACTATCCATTTGGGTATGACCTCATTAATTTCAGCCGATATAGTAACGACAGTGACAAATAAAGTAAATGTATTGTTTTAGAAAAATGATTCTTGTGGGTTATATAATCGCCATCACTTTCCAGGCGAGCCCATAGGCCAGCGCACTAAGCAGTGTTGGGATGATAATGCTGCGTGTTTTATAGAAACTGGCACCCAGTACCGCGAAGCCGACCAGAGTGGGCACGAAACGGCGTGTATCGTGCATCACTTCTGGTGCGGTAGAGACAACCAGCAGAGCGCATATCGAGGCGATGCCAATGGTGTCGAGCAAAATACCTACCGCGCCACGTTTGGTTGGGCGGGCATTACCCACACGCAGGCGCAGCGGCAAATAGCGGAAGCAATAATTCGCCGCGCCAACCAGTAACCCAAGCAGCAGAACCTCATAGCTCATCGGGCGCTCCTTGCCAGAATGCCTGGATTAACGCAGTGAGGCAGCCACAGACAATGCCTGCCAGAATGGCGACGGGAATAGAAAATAGCGTTACGCCTGCAAGGGCACCAACTAACGCTGCGGTAACGCAAAGAGATTGTTTGCGCTGGAAAGAGGCGAGCAGGAAACTCATAAAGAGTGCCGGAAGCATAAAACCTAATGCTGCTTCAACGGCGGGATATCCTTGCAGCAAGCCGCTGCCGGAGAATGCCCCTATTACCGTACCAAATACCCACGATGACCATGAACTGAAGGCAATGCCGATCATCCAGTTCTCGCTCCAGCGGCGATTATTGCGTACCAGTTTTGCGGTTGCGGCGGCAAAAACCTCATCCGTCAGGCCAAACGCCCACAGGGCAGTTTTCGATTTTTGCAGACGCTGAATAATACGGCTACGCAGTGACGGGCCATACAAAACATGGCGAACATCCATTGCCATGACGGTCAGTGCAGCAACCCACAAACTACTCCCGGCTGCCAGCATCGCGGTAATGACGAACTGGCTCGCGCCTGCATAAATGATGCAGGAGAAAAAAACGCTTTCGAGAGGAGAGAATCCCAGACGGGTCGCATTCAGACCGAACGCAAAGGCCACCGGAATATAACTAATAACAATCGGTAAACTGTCTTTGCATCCTTCCATGAAGGTCGCCGAACCAGGAGCAGGCTGTGGAGTAGGGCTTTCCATAGAGTGTACGCTTAACGATTGTTAATATTATAAATAGACTGAATGAATATCTTAACCTTATCAGACTGATGGGCTTCTTAACACCCTTATAAGTGTAAAGCCACGAAAACGGTTGCTGATTGCTTAAATTGCGGCTTCCTGACGATGAAAACCTCGCCACCAGACCAGTAAGTTAACCAGGGCAATCGTCGCGCCAGCCAGACAAACGCCAGCCCAACCGCCATGTTGCCAGGCTGAGGCTGAAATTAGCGAACCGGCGGCACCGCCAATAAAGTAGCTGGTCATGTAACCTGCAGTCAGGCGATTACGCGCATCAGGGTGTATTCGATAAATTACCGTCTGGTTAGTGATATGCACGCCCTGCACGGTGAGATCCAGCACCAGGATGCCGATAATCAAGGCCAGTACGGAAGTGTGACCAAACCAGATCGCCAGCCATGAAAGTAACAGCAGCAGCAGACCGAAAGTTGTGGTGTGGTGCGATTTGCCCTTATCGGCAAAACCGCCCGCCGGACGAGCGCCCAACGCTCCGGCAGCTCCCGCGAGTCCAAACAGACCAATTACGCCATCGCTGTAATTAAAAGGCGGAGCGGCGAGCAAAAAGGCCATTGAGGTCCAGAGAATGCTGAAGTTGGCAAAGGTCAGGCAGCCCAGCAACGCGCGGGTGCGCAGAATTTTATCGCTGATAAACATGCTGAAAACGGAACCAAGCAACTGTGGGTAGTTGAGGTGGGTTTCTGATTTCATTTGTGGCAGACCACGCCATAATGCCAGCGCCATCAGTGCCATTAACACCGAGGCAACCCAAAAGACGGTGCGCCAGCCGCCGAGGTTTGCCAGCAACCCGGCAACGGTTCGTGCCAGCAAGATCCCCAACAGCAGCCCGCTCATAATGGTGCCGACCACTTTGCCGCGTTTGTCCGGTGAAGCCAGCGTCGCTGCCAGCGGAACCAGAATTTGTGCCACGACCGAGAATAAACCGGTTAATGCCGTACCGAGGATCATCATCGCCAGCGACTGACTGCTGGCGGTAATCAACATACCGCCCGCTGCCAGTAAGGTCATCGAGACAATCAGGCGGCGGCGTTCAAACACATCACCGAGGGGAACAAGAAACAGCAGACCTGCGGCATAGCCCAACTGCGCGGCGGTAACAATAAAGCCCGCCGAACTGGCGGAAAGGGAAAAGTTACGCGCGATGGTGTCGAGTAATGGCTGGGCGTAATAGTTACTGGCTACCGCCAGACCGGTGGCGATAGACATCAGCACGATCAGTGCCGGGCTAAGCTCATGATTAGGTTTAGTCATTATTTTTGTTCATCAGGTGATGATTAAGCTGGAAATCAATAATAGCGGATGTTGATGAATATGGGATGAAAGATAGATTGTTGAAATGTGCGGTGTGGTTTGTAGGCATGATAAGACGCGGCCGCATCGCATCAGGCATTGTGTACAGAGTGGCGGATGAGGCAAAAGCGCCTTATCCGCCCGAATAAAAATTACTTCTGCGCTGCCAGCGCCTCATTCACCCAGCCATCGAACTGCTGCTGGTGGGCTTTGATCCAGCCATCAACGTGTCCCTGAATATCGCCTTCTGAGGCTTTGCCGTCATGCATGATGGCGTTCTGGGCGTTAATGTCTGCCACCGGCAACTGCATAATGGCAAACAGTTTCGCTGCTGCCGGGTTTTTCTCGGCCCAGGCTTTGTTGGCAACGATATGCATGGTACTGACCGGGAAGCCGTAATTCGCGCCATTCGGCAGTTTGGTATCGGCATTTTTATCGCCCGGCAGTGCGGAGAACGGCACCTGCAACCAGACCACATCTTTCCCCGGTTTCAGTTCGTTACTCACCCAGTACGGCGTCCAGGTGTAGTAAAACACCGGCTTACCCTCTTTGTAACGACTGATGGTGTCAGCCATCATCGCTGCGTAGTTCCCCTGATTATGGGTTACGGTATTGGTCAGTCCATACGCGGCAAGCTGGTGGTTGATCGCACCTTCGCAGCCCCAGCCTGGGTTACAGCCGGTTAAATCCGCTTTACCGTCGCCGTTGGTATCGAACAGTTTGGCGATCTTCGGATCTTTCAGTTGCGCGATGTTGGTGATTTTGTACTGGTCGGCGGTTTTCTTATCGATCAGGTAACCCTGTGCCGCGCCGTTAACGAATACCCCTTCACGATAAAATTTCTTATCGCCACCGGCAGCTTCGTACATGTTGTCATGCAGCGGCGTCCAGTTCACGGCGGTGAAGGTTGCATCGCCGGAAGCAAGTGAGGTGTAGCCAACGTTGTAATCCACTTCGCTGGGTTTATTGACGGTATAACCTAATTTCTCCAGTGCACGACTGACCAGCAGCGTCTGGAAGGTTTCTTCAGTGATGGTGCTCTGAACTGGATTAACAGTAATACCTTTGCCCGGCAGATCGGCAGCAAAAGTTTGTGTAGAGATAAGCGTGGCAAACGCTGTCGCAAAAAGTACGCTATGTCGCATTGTTATTCCTTTTTTTGGCAGGGTGAAAATGCCCGGCGTCACCGGGCAAGTGCAGAGTTACTTAATGAATGGGCGGGTCAGCAGACCGACAGGGCCAGTGGTGTACCAGCGACGGTTGCCGCGACTGCGTGAGTCGCGCCCAACGGCCTGCGTCAGGCGGTCGAGGATAATGGCGAGGATCACAATCCCGACGCCGCCAACGGTGGCAAGCCCCATATCCAGACGACCGATACCGCGAAGTACCATCTGACCCAGCCCGCCGACGGCAATCATCGAGGCGATGACCACCATAGAAAGGGCCAGCATCAGCGTCTGGTTAACGCCCGCCATTATGGTCGGCATCGCCAGCGGTAACTGAACTTTGAACAGCATTTGACGCGGGCTGGCACCGAATGAGCGCGAGGCTTCAATTAAATCCGCCGGAACCTGATTAATACCAAGAATCGTCAGACGGATAATCGGCGGCAGAGCAAAGATTATAGTCACCACTACGCCCGGCACGTTGCCGATACCAAACAGCATGACGATTGGCACCAGATAAACAAACGCTGGCGTGGTCTGCATGGCATCAAGCAGTGGACGAATAATTTTCGCCGCTCGCGGACTTCTCGCCAGCCAGATCCCCAACGGCAAACCTATGACGATACAGAACAGCAGGGCGGTTAACACCAGCGCCAGGGTAACCATGGCCTGCGACCAGGCACCGATTGCGCCGATGGCAATCAGCGAAACCAGAGTCGCCACGCCCATTCCGACCCCGGAAATCTGCCAGGCGATGAGAGCGAAAACGATAATCGCCACCGGCGCGGGCATACCCAGCAGCAATTGCTGGAAACCGTTGAGGATGTAATCAACCGGAACGCGCACGCCCTGAAAGACGGGACGAAAATGGGTAACGACCCAGTCGATCCCTTCAGTGACCCAACTGTCGAGCGGGATTAGCGTTTTATGGAACGGATCGAGAATATTAAAATGCTCGACGTTTGGCGCAGGCGTACTGGTCAGCCAGTCAGCGCCACCGCCGTCAGTCGGTGCAGTCGCCGGTGTACCCCAGGCGTCTGCAGATTGTGCAGCACTGTCCGCCGCTGGCGTGGTATCCCACGGATTATTTTGATCAGCCATTATTTACCCCCTCACGATCTAAAGCGCGCAGCAGCATTCCTTTCGAAATGATGCCGACATACTGTTGGTCCTCGTCGACCACGGGCACCGCACAGGGCGCTTGTCCGACATGAGAGAGCAACTCGCTAAGAGGCGTTTGCGCATCGACTGCTAATGGCGCATCAATCAGCGCCGCATCAAGACCTTGCTGCTGCGTTAACGCGGTTTTAAGCGAATCGATAGACACAGCGCCGACAAACTTATTACCGCGTTCGATAACGTAGCCATATTCGCGGTCTTCATCCTGCAATAATTTCAATGCCGAACGTGGGCCGAAGCCAGGGGTTTTACGAATTAAGCCATTCGGTGTCCGACGGGCAATATCTTTCGCACTGAATACCTGACTAATATCAACGCCACGGAAGAAGGTACGGACATAATCATTCGCCGGATTATTGAGAATTTCATCCGGTGTGCCAACCTGCACCACTTCACCATTTTGCATAATGGCAATTCGGTCGCCAATACGCATCGCTTCGTCGAGATCGTGAGAAATAAAGACAATGGTACGTTGATGTTTCGCCTGTAATTTTACCAGCTCATCCTGCATCTCAGTGCGAATTAATGGATCAAGCGCCGAGAAGGCTTCGTCCATTAATAATATATCCGGATTAATTGCTAATGCGCGGGCTAATCCGACGCGTTGACGCATCCCACCAGAGAGTTCGTCCGGGTAGCTATGGGCATAATTTTCCAGCCCGACCTGACGCAGTGCATCAAGGGCTTTTTCCCGGCGTTCTTCGGCATTAATTCCGGCCAATTCCATACCGAATGCAGTATTGTCCAGCACGGTCATATGCGGCATTAAGGCAAAGGACTGGAAGACCATCGCAATCTTTTTTCTGCGCACCTCACGGAGTTCGGCGTCGGATATTTTGGCAATATCCACACCATCAATCAGCACTTGCCCGCGGGTGGGTTCAATCAGGCGATTGAGAAGGCGTACCATTGTGGATTTACCCGAACCGGATAATCCCATGATGACAAATATCTCGCCTTCTTCAATGGCCAGACTGGCGTCTTTTACGCCAAGCGATAGCCCGGTTTTTTCCAGAATTTGTTCTTTTGAAAGTCCTTGTTCGATATATTTGAACGCTCGCTGAGGATGCTCGCCAAATATTTTATAGAGATTTTTAATTTCTAATTTAATTGCCATGCAATAGAAAGATTCCTGTTATTTGTTTATGTCGATACATTACCCAATGGAAATAGTCACTTTTTTCTACCCTAACATACTGAGAATCTGAGGCAACCCCTGATGGCAAATGTGGCATGAATATTGATGCGAGCAAATCGCCGGAATTTCCCATGATATAAGGGCTGAGAGCAAATCGAGAAAGTTGATATTTTTTTGTCATAGATAGCGAAAAAACGCCTGAATATTGTGGTTTCAGGCGAATAATGCAACAGAGTATCAGTGTAGATCACCACAAAATATTTGCGTGATAAAAAGCTATTTGGCAGGAATTATTTCCCTACTGTGGTTGGTGATATTTTTGAAAATAACACACTCAGAAATTCCAGTCTTCATCTTCTGTTTCGACCGCTTTTCCCATCACATATGAAGAGCCTGAACCGGAAAAGAAATCGTGATTTTCATCGGCATTCGGCGAAAGCGCGGCGAGGATTGCCGGATTCACTTCCGCCATTTCTGCCGGGAAAAGCGGTTCGTAGCCCAGATTCATCAACGCCTTATTGGCGTTGTAACAGAGAAACGCTTTCACATCGTCAGCCCATGTGGTTTCGGCGTACAATTCATCGGTGTATTGCAACTCGTTGTCGTAAAGTTCCAGTAGCAAATCGAAGGCGAAACTCTTCAACTCTTCACGTTGCGCCAGGGAGATCTTTTCAAGGTTTTTCTGATATTTATAGCCGATGTAATAACCGTGCACTGCTTCATCGCGGATAATCAGACGGATCAGGTCTGCGGTATTAGTTAGCTTTCCGCGACTGGAAAAATACATAGGCAGCCAGAAACCGGAATAGAACAAAAAAGATTCAAGAAACACACTGGCGATTTTCTTTTTCAGCGGATTATCACCGCGATAATGTTGCTGAATAATCTGTGCTTTTCGCTGCAACGGCGCGTTTTCTTCACTCCAGGCGTAGGCGGCATCGACATCTTTGGTCTGGCACAGCGTCGAGAAAATCGAACTGTAAGAGCGGGCATGAACCGCTTCCATAAAGCTGATATTTGATAATACCGCCTCTTCATGGGGCGTGAGTGCATCGGGCATCAGCGAAGGCGCGCCGATAACATTTTGCAGCGTGTCGAGCAGCGTCAGGCCAGTAAAAACGCGCATCGTCAGTTGTTGTTCTACGACACTTAATGTCTGCCATGCAGGAATATCGTTCGACAGCGGCACCTTTTCTGGTAGCCAGAAATTGCTGGTCAGGCGATTCCACACCTCCAGATCTTTATCGTCTGTTATCTTGTTCCAGTTGATGGCGCTGATACGTGAGAGTTTCATAGATATTCCTTAAAGTGCACAGGAGACGCAGCCTTCAATTTCAGTGCCTTCCAGCGCCATCTGACGCAGGCGGATGTAGTAGAGCGTTTTGATACCTTTGCGCCAGGCGTAAATCTGCGCTTTGTTGATATCGCGAGTGGTGGCGGTATCGGGGAAAAACAGTGTCAGCGACAGCCCCTGATCGACATGGCGAGTCGCTTCGGCGTAGGTGTCGATGATCTTTTCTGCGCCGATTTCGTAAGCGTCCTGATACAGCGCCAGATTCTCGTTAGTCATAAATGGGGCAGGGTAGTAAACGCGTCCTGTTTTGCCTTCTTTGCGTATCTCTACTTTCGCCACAATCGGATGAATACTCGACGTGGCATGGTTGATATAAGAGATGGAGCCGGTTGGCGGCACTGCCTGGAGATTCTGGTTGTAAATGCCATAGCGCATCACGTCGTCGCGCAGTTGCGCCCACATTTCGCGGGTAGGTAACGTGATGCTGCTACGAGCAAACAACTCGCCAACTTTCGCCGTTTTCGGTTGCCAGTTACCTTGCAGATATTGGCTAAAATATTCACCGCTGGCATAGCGTGACTGTTTGAACCCGGCGAAGGTTTCACCGCGTTCGCGCGCCAGCAACATTGAGGTACGCAGCGCGTGCCAGGTGATGGTGTAGAAATAGAGATTGGTGAAATCCAGTGCTTCCGGCGAACCATAGGCGATGCCTTCTCGCGCCAGATAACCGTGTAAATTCATCTGCCCCAGACCGATAGCGTGTGAGGCGGCATTTCCGGCTTCGATGGACGGCACGCTGCGAATATGACTCATATCTGACACCGCAGTTAAACCGCGTACGGCGATCTCTACCGTGCGGGCAAAATCGGGGGAATCCATGGTGTGGGCAATATTCAACGAACCTAAATTGCAGGAAATATCATGGCCTGTGCGGGCATAGTCGAGATTCTCGTCATACTCTGAGGCGCTGTTAACCTGCAAAATTTCTGAGCAGAGATTGCTCATATTTATACGCCCGGCAATAGGGTTAGCACGGTTAACCGTGTCTTCATACATGATGTAGGGATAGCCGGACTCAAACTGGATCTCCGCCAGTCGCTGGAAGAAATCACGGGCGTTGATGTATTTTTTGCGGATTCGCTCATCGGCAACCAGTTCGTCATAGTGTTCACTGATGGCGATATCGGCAAACGGCTTGCCATAAACACGCTCAACGTCATAGGGCGAAAACAGTGCCATCTGCGCATTCTCTTTTGCCAGATGGAAGGTGATATCCGGGATAACCACGCCCAGCGACAGTGTTTTAATGCGGATTTTCTCGTCGGCATTTTCCCGCTTTGTATCGAGAAAACGCAGTATATCGGGATGATGGGCATGTAAATAGACTGCGCCAGCACCCTGACGCGCGCCGAGCTGGTTGGCATAGGAAAATGCGTCTTCCAGCATTTTCATCACCGGAATCACGCCAGAAGATTGATTTTCAATACGTTTAATTGGCGCGCCCGCTTCCCGCAGATTCGACAGCAAAAATGCCACGCCGCCGCCGCGTTTCGACAGTTGTAGTGCGGAATTTACCGCCCGGCCAATCGACTCCATATTGTCTTCAATACGCAGCAAAAAACAGGAAACCAGTTCGCCGCGCTGCTGCTTACCACAGTTGAGGAATGTCGGTGTTGCAGGCTGAAAGCGTCCTGACAGCATCTCATCGGTCAGTTGCGTCGCCAGTGTTTTATCGCCTTGTGCCAGCGTCAGCGCCACCATCGTGACTCGATCGGCAAAATCTTCCAGATAACGCTTACCGTCGAATGTCTTCAACGTATAGCTGGTGTAAAACTTCCATGCTCCGAGGAATGTCTGAAAACGAAAACCGCTGGCGTGTGCGTGGGCAAATAGCGTAATGACAAATTCGCGAGAGTAACGGTTGAGGACGCTTTCATCATAGTAACCCTCGTTGACCAGCCAGTTCAGGCGCTGCTGTTGGCTGCTGAAGGTCACGCTATTCGGGCGTACATGCGTCGCCAAAAATGCATCTACTGCCTGGCGGTCTTTATCGAACTGAATGCGACCCGCGTTATCGTAAATATTAAGCATCGCATTCAGAGCGTGGTAATCCATCGTTTCCTGCGTCAGGCGTTCTGCGGTTGTCGTTGCCAAAATTCGGTTACTCCTTTACGAACGTTTTCGATATCGCTTTGCGTACCCATGAGTTCAAAGCGGTACAGCCACGGCACGCCGCATTTCCGGGCAATCACATCTCCGGCGCGGCCATACGCCTCACCAAAGTTGCGATTACCCGAAGCAATAACGCCGCGAAGCAACGCCCGGTTGTGCTCGTCGTTTAAAAAGCGAATGACCTGCCGTGGCACCGCGCCAGCCGTACCGCCGCCGCCGTAAGAGGGCACGATCAGGATGTAAGGCTCGTCTACCTGAATCCGTTCCCGCTCATTGAGCGGGATGCGCACCGCGGGCAGTCCTAAACGTTCGATAAAACGCTGCGTATTTTCGGAGCTGCTGGAAAAGTAGACGAGTTGGCTCATGCACTGGCCGCGTGTGGCGCTGGATGCAGACGATTGATCATGTCCGGGCGGAAACCAGACCAGCTAAGATCTCCTGCAATCACTACCGGCAACTGACGAAAGCCCTGAGCACGTAACGCTTCCGCCGCTTCAGGAACGCGATCGACATTAATCATTTCAAAATCAAAGCCCCGGTTTTCCATCGCCCGTTTGGTGGCGTGGCACTGAACGCAATCGTTACGAGTGTAAATAGTAATGCGCATGATTCGTATTTCCGTTTAAAATGAAGATACGGCGCGATGATACGCGTCGGGTTGTCTCTCTGTTGATACAGAGATACTAGATGTAGTTGAAAAAAGATTCAACCATACAAGATATGGGAATTTTAGATTGATTACACCACCGATGAATGGCTCAACGGGGTAGGGGATTTTGTGTTTTTTTGCCGGGCGATTGCCCGGCATCAGGAAGTTACATCCGCATGGAAACGGCCAGGCGGTTAAAGCAATTCATCAGCCCGATGGCAAATGTTAAGTCGCTGATTTCTGCTGCGCTGAAATGCTCAAGCAAAGGCTGATAAACGTCGTCTTCCGCATGGGTTCGGGCAATATCGGTCACCGATTCCGCCCATGCCAGCGCCGCCCGCTCGCGATCGTCAAAATGATGGCTTACGCGCCAGCCTGCCAGGGCATCCAGCTTATGCTGCGGCACACCGGATTTGCGTAATGCTTTGCTGTGCATCTCCAGACAAAATGCGCAACCATTGATTTGCGAGACGCGCAAATAAACTAACTCCATCAGCGTAGTTTCCAGCGTGCTATTTTCCAGCGCCGTTTTGGCCTGCACCAGCGCGTTATATACCGTTGGGCTAAGTTCGTAGTAAGGCTGACGTAATGTAGTCATACAGTTTCTCCTCTTATTAACGCCCGCAATGTAGCACTATAATGGACTGCTAAAGAGAGCCATAAATTACCTAAAAAAGCAGACCATATGCCGCGCTATCAGGATATCGCCCGTCAGTTAAAAACGGCTATTGAGCAAGGGGAACTGAAACCCGGCGCAAGGCTACCTTCAAGTCGTACCTGGTCGCAGGAACTGGGGGTGTCTCGATCCACTGTCGAAAATGCGTATGCTGAGCTGGTGGCGCAAGGATGGCTGATCAGGCGGGGACAGGCTGGCACATTTGTCAGTGAGCAGATATATCCGCAACAATCTACTGTACAAGTTGTGTCTTTTGCCGGTGAAAGTCAGCAACCGTTGCCATTTCAAATGGGATTACCCGCACTCGATCTCTTTCCGCGAGAGCTGTGGGCGCGGGTGATGGGGCGTCGCCTTCGTACCCAGACGCGCTTTGATTTGGCGTTAGGCGATGTCTGCGGTGAGGCGGCGTTGCGTGAGGCAATAGTTGATTACTTACGCGTTTCACGTGGGATTGATTGTCAGCCAGAGCAGGTCTTTATCACTCACGGTTATGCGGCCTCAATGGCTTTAATTCTGCACGCGCTGGCGAAACCGGGAAACGGGATGTGGATGGAAGATCCCGGCTTTCCACTGATTCGCCCGATTGTCACTCGCCACGGTGTGGAAATTTTGCCTGTGCCGGTTGATGACAACGGACTGGATATCACAAGCGGAATACAAAATTATCCTGATGCGTGTTTTGCCCTGATAACACCAGCACACCAAAGCCCGCTGGGTGTGGCGCTCTCTTTAGCGCGCAGGCATCAGATACTGGAATGGGCAGAGCGTAGTCAGGCATGGATTATTGAAGATGATTATGACAGTGAGTTTCGCTATCACGGTAAGCCGTTACCGGCGTTAAAAAGTCTCGATGCACCGCAGCGGGTAATTTATGCCGGAACATTCAGCAAAGCACTATTTCCTGCATTGCGCTGTGCGTGGCTGGTGGTGCCGGTGAAGCAAATTGCACAATTCCGCCACCAGGCGTCACTGGCTCCATGTGCGGTACCTGTTCTATGGCAGAACACACTGGCAGACTTTCTTCGCGAGGGGCATTTCTGGCGGCATCTGAAGAAAATGCGTCAGCATTATGCTCAACGTCGGCAATGGATTGAGCAAGCGTTGACGCAGCAGGGATTTCAGGTTGTGCCGCAGAAAGGTGGTATCCAGATGGTGATCAGAATGATGGGCGATGATATTGCCCATGCGCGTAAAGCCAATGCTGCAGGCCTTGCGGTGCAGGCACTTAGCGACTGGCGTATCCGCTCAAGTGGGGAAGGTGGATTACTTCTCTCGTTTACCAATATCGTTAACGAAGGTATGGCGCGACAGGTAGCACAACAATTACGTAAAGCCTTAAGCTAAAAAACCCCGAAATCAGGTTCCGGGGTCAAGACGCGTATTTATTATCATTGTTGCACTACGATTTGCGCATGCTTAACAGTGCGCCGATAAAAATACCAACCGCAGCTGCTGTACCCACGCTACACCAGGGTCTTTCACGAACAAAAGAATCCGCGCAGCCAACGGCATCGCGCGCGGCTTGCTGAACGCGAGTACGACCATGCATTCGCGCTCTGGTTTCTTTCAGTAGAGCCTGCGCTTTACTACGAGCGGCTTCGGCTTCCCCTTTGGCGTCGCTGCCCCAGGACTTCAATACAGATTCGAGGCTGTCAGCTAATTGATTGACATCATTCTGGATATCCTGCACGCCATCATCAACGTCGTTGCGGTTCGGTCGGTTAAACATATGATCCCCCATTAGAATTCGATGTAATTTTCAGTGTAGACCATAATTTTCTTAACTGAGGTTCATCGCGGCTTTATGGACTTTTCTGAAAGCGTTGTGAATGCGCAATCAGGTAAGGTAGGCCCGCGGTTGATAATAACGAGGATCAAATATGTATTTACGACCAGACGAGGTGGCGCGCGTACTTGAAAAAGTCGGTTTTACTGTCGATGTGGTAACTCAGAAAGCGTATGGTTACCGCCGTGGGGAAAATTATGTCTATGTTAATCGCGAAGCGCGAATGGGACGTACCGCTCTGGTAATTCATCCAACATTAAAAGAACGCAGTTCAACACTGGCTGAACCCGCTTCCGATATTAAAACGTGCGACCATTACCAGCAATTTCCGCTCTATTTAGCGGGTGAACGTCATGAGCATTACGGTATCCCACATGGCTTTAGTTCGCGTGTTGCGCTTGAACGTTATTTGAATGGTTTATTTGGCGAAGCCAGTTAAAGACGCGACTGGCGATGCCAGTCGCGAAAAGAAGGGTCAGGCTTTTACCTGCTGGTAACGGCTGACTTTAAACAGTCGGCGGCAATAATCGAGGAAGTAGCCATAAACCGCCCCCATCAACATCGAAACAACGATGTTTGAACTGACCGCAGCCATAATCTGATGCCAGTCTGCGCCCACCACTAACAAGATCGCCACATACACCGGTGACTGGAACGTCACATACGCCAGGATATCCGCCAGATTTTTTACCCAGCCCGACGGACTAACTTTGCGTGCCGCGCGCATAAACAGATCGCGGTACATACCGTATGGCCATGCAATTAAGATGTTCACCGGAATCGCTACCAATCTGGAATAAAGAGACTGTTCGAAGCTCATTCCGGAGAGGAAAACTTCAATACACATGTTCACGACAGAACAGTAAACAACCATCGCGAACGTATCTGCAACTGCATGACGCAAGCGTGACTGCGGTGAGAACATGCTAATGCTCCTTAATAAAAGCGTAATGGGACGTTAATAGAGATGAAAGCAGTGGATCTCATTGCCATCTGCATTTTCGCATAGCGTATATCGCTGGCTATGACTAATCAATTAGTGAAAAATTTTTATTTAATCTGTTTTTGTAGATAAAATATTCCGTAGCGGCGCGTTTTTTGTACATTGTGGATTTTTACATGCTGATATGATTTATTTTTAATTAAATCAATTAGATATGGGCGTATCTTTATTTTCACTAATGAAAGTTTGGGGGTGAGGTAACGCTATAAGCGTAGAGAATTCGGTGTATGCAGTGACTGGGTCATTTTCAGCATTTTTTATGCCAGACAATGTACATTAACAGCAGAAAGCACCAGTGAGTGATGTTTATTTTTATTCGTATATATTGCATTTTTATTCGATTTGGTTTTATCAGGCTTGCGGAATTAGCGAGCAGAGAGCGCCGCTCTGTTCACCAATAACCGAAATTACTCATCAAATTGGCTAATATATAATCTTGAAATTATTCTGAGAGTTTCAGAAAATAACAGCTGAAATAATCTCGTGCAGGACTGTAAATAGATTAAATTTTGTGGAAATATAATAAGTGATCGCTTACACTACGCGACGAAATACTTTTTGTTTTGGCGTTAAAAGGTTTCCTTTATTATGTCCGTAATGTTACAAAGTCTAAATAACATTCGCACTCTCCGTGCGATGGCTCGCGAATTCTCCATTGACGTTCTTGAAGAAATGCTCGAAAAATTCAGGGTTGTCACTAAAGAAAGACGTGAAGAAGAAGAACAGCAGCAGCGTGAACTGGCAGAGCGCCAGGAAAAAATTAGTACCTGGCTGGAGCTGATGAAAGCTGACGGAATTAACCCGGAAGAGTTATTGGGTAATAGCTCTGCTGCCGCACCACGCGCTGGTAAAAAACGCCAGCCGCGTCCGGCAAAATATAAATTCACCGATGTTAACGGTGAAACTAAAACCTGGACCGGTCAGGGCCGTACACCGAAGCCAATCGCTCAGGCGCTGGCAGAAGGTAAATCTCTCGACGATTTCCTGATCTAATTACTGAGGCCGGATGTCGCTGCTATGGCGCGTCCGGCGTCGCTTCTCAAGCTTGTTGGTTCCACGGCATCTTATCTAACAACCTTGCCATCCCACAAAAACCGCTAATTCCTGCAAACAGTAACCCGGCACCAACAAAGCCGCTTAATAAGAAGAAACCGCTATTTACGGTATAACCCAGTACAACACCGATTAATATTAAACCACCCGCGGCGATCTGCACCTGGCGCATTAACGGCAAGGGTTGAGATTTATTTACCGCTACTGGCAATCCTGCTTTTTTCCAGCCATCAATCCCATCTTCGAGTAAAAAGATTTCTGCGGGTGCGGCAATCGCTGCTAATTTATCGGCGTTATTACTGGTGCGTTTACCTGCCTGGCAGTGGAAGATAATTTGCTCACGACGTAATTTAGCCGGAAGACCTGACTGTTCGAGCACAGATAATGGAGCCAGATCTGCTTCAGGAATATGTTCACGAAGATATTCATCAGCATCACGAATATCGATTAACTTTGCGCCGCGTGCGATTAATTCTTGTGCATCATGCGGCGAAATGGTTGTCAAAGCCATAGTGACTCCTTACGGACAATAGACATTTTTCAGGGTGGCGATAATGGCATTTACCGCCTCATTTTTAATGGAATATAGAATGCGTTGGGCATCCCGTTGGCTGTCGATAAGCCCTTCGTCTCGCATACGCGCGAGATGCTGTGATGTCGCAGAGGCACTCAATCCGGTAATGCGCGTCAGCTCTCCCGCGCTGGTACCGGGGGAACCGCTAAGCATGCACAGAATCAGCAACCGTTTGGGGTGGCTCATTGCTTTCAATAAGGCTGCTGCCTGTTCGGCACTGGCCTGTAATTGCGCGAGTTCAGTCATAGTTATTTAAGTATTTTCTAAATTAAGTAAACTCTAAACTAAAAATACAACATATGCCAGCATCAGCAGCGTAAATGAGAGTAAAAGCGTAAGCTGAAACTGGCAGGCTCCGCTAAAATTACTACGCTTAAGAGATAAAATCTCTTTTTAAACAATGAGTAATTTTCTTATAGGGAGTACATATGGGTTTCTGGAGAATCGTCATCACCATCATTCTGCCGCCGCTCGGCGTGCTGCTCGGTAAAGGGTTCGGTTGGGCGTTCATTATTAATATTCTGCTGACACTGCTTGGGTATATCCCCGGTTTGATTCACGCGTTCTGGGTGCAAACCCGCGATTAAACCTGTCCTCACCCCCGCGGCGTTAACGCGCCGCGTTCCTCTGCTACACTTTCTGAGTGTTTCCGTTAACGAATGAGGTAGCTATGGGTCTGTTCAATTTTGTGAAAGATGCTGGAGAAAAACTCTGGGACGCGGTTACAGGTCAGCACGATAAAGACGATCAGGCGAAGAAGGTGCAGGAGCATTTGAACAAAACCGGTATACCTGATGCCGATAAAGTGAATATTCAAATTGCCGACGGCAAAGCGACGGTCACTGGTGACGGCTTAAGTCAGGAGGCGAAGGAGAAAATCCTTGTTGCGGTGGGGAATATTTCCGGTATTGCCAGTGTCGATGATCAGGTGAAAACGGCGACACCAGCCACTGCCAGCCAGTTTTATACCGTTAAGTCTGGCGACACTCTGAGTGCCATTTCCAAACAGGTCTACGGTAATGCCAATCTGTACAATAAAATCTTCGAAGCGAATAAACCGATGCTAAAAAGCCCGGATAAAATTTACCCGGGGCAAGTGTTGCGTATTCCTGAAGAGTAGTTAATTGCCAGCCATTGCTTGCTGGATAATGGGAATTGGCGTCAGTAAATGCTGGCGCATTAACTCACTGGCGCGCGCGGTATCTCGCGCCAGTACCGCCGCAGTCAGGGTCTGGTGCTGATCGCGTTTATCCTCCAGCATTTCCACCGAAAGCACTGTTCGCCGCAGCCAGATAAATCGATAGCGCGCCGCCAGATCAAACAACCGTTCACGCATTTGCAGCAAATAGTGAGAACCACAGCCCGCCACAATTGCCGTATGAAACGCCTGATGACGCAGATCCCACTCATCAAGCATTTTCTCACTGGCGTCACAGGCCTCCAGCTTACTCAGCAGATGCGCTTTTGCGAGAACGTCTGCCTCCCATTCATCGCCACCGCGGGCAATCGCCAGACTGACCAGCATCGCTTCCATATTGGCGCGGGCGTCGAAAATATCGAGCAGCTCCTGCTCTGACATAGACGCCACCCGATACCCTTTTTGATTCACCACCGTGACCAGTCGTTCTGCTACCAGTTGCGAAAGCGCTTCCCGCAACGGCCCAACGCCAAGTGCATAACGCGATGTCAGCAAACTCATCCGTAATTTTTCATCCGGTTGAAAATTACCGCGAATAATATCGTTCTTCAGCCAGCGATAGCCATCCAGAGACGTAATGGTCATGGTGTGACTCCTGATCATTATTAGCGCGTATTATGAACGGGTGTTTTTTGCCACAATACCAGTTTTTTCCAGCGCGCCATAATCGGCACGGTACAGATTATCCCTATCGCTAATAAACCGGTGGAGATCACTTCTAACTGTTGCGCCGGGCGGAATAGCATCACTACCAACACAAAGGTAATAAAGCCGATTACCAGCCAGGTGAGCCACGGGTAAAGCCACATTCGCAGGCGAATTTCGCTTCCTTCTGCTCGCAGGATTTTGCGCATTCGTAATTGCGAAACGGCGATGACTAAATAAACCAGCAGGGCGATAGCGCCGGAGCTGTCGATCAGAAATTTAAACACTTTCGCCGGTGCGTAATAGTTAACCACCACCGTTAAAAACGCCGCGCCGGTGGAGAGTAACACCGCCACGTACGGGGTTTTACTGCGGTTAATTTTGCCCATTACCGCGGGTGCATCACCGCGACGGCTTAAGGAGTAGAGCATCCTTGACGCGGTATACAGCGCCGAGTTCAGGCAACTGGTTACGGAAAGTAATATCACGCAGTCCATGATTAATTTCGCATGAGGAATATTGAGCAATTCCAGAACCGAGCGATAAGATCCAACGGCTTTCAGTCCCGGCATATTCCACGGTATTAATGCCACGACGACAAAAATAGAGCACAAATAGAAGATAGAAATACGCCAGATAACCGAGTTGGTGGCGCGGACAATATGTTTTCCCGGCGTGTCGGATTCCGCGGCGGCAATGGTGACAATTTCTGCGCCCATAAACGAGAACATGGTGATCAACATCGCGCTTAATACCGCACCGAAGCCATTGGGCATAAAGCCGCCGCTATCCCACAATCTTGAGATCCCGCTCACTTCGGCATACGGGTAAAAACCGCTAATTGCGACTGCACCAAGGAATATAAATGCCAGAATGGCAATGACTTTGCACAGCGCCAGCCAGAACTCAAATTCGCCGTAGTTTTTAACGCTTAATAAATTACTGCCAGTTAAGGCGAGGGTAATGACGAGGGAAAACAACCAGATAGGAATGCCTGGAACCCACGAGTGCAGGATCATGGCGGCGATATTGGCTTCCAGCGGGATAACCAGTACCCAAAACCACCAGTACAGCCAGCCGATGGTATAACCCGCCCAACGACCAATAGCTTTATCGGCATAGGTGGAAAACGAACCCGTGTCGGGCGTGGCAACCGCCATTTCCGCCAGCATTCGCATAATCATAACCACCAGTAATCCGGCGAACAGATAGGCCAGTAATACCGCTGGACCCGCTTCGGCGATGGCGACGCTGGAACCGACAAACAGACTTGCGCCGATAACACCGGCAATAGACAACATGGTGACGTGGCGTGACTTCAGCCCGCCGCCTAACTCATGTGGTTGCGATGATTGCCCCATCCTGAATCCTCTCGAAAGTGTGTCACTTGGGAGAGCGCCCCGACATTTCCCGCGTCGGGTCACGCGTGTAATTGTTATTGGTTCTTTTTGCCGGAGAGCGGCTCCGCCTTATCCGGCCGACATAGATTTATTCCTGTTCACGTACAGATTGTCGGATGCGGCGTAAACGCCTTATCCGACTTGGATTCTCGTAGGCCGGACAAGACGCGAAGCGTCGCCTCCGGCATGGTGCGCCGAATGTCGGATGCGGCGTAAACGCCTTATCCGACCTACATTTCCGTAGGCCGGACAAGACGCAAAGCGTCGCCTCCGGCATGGGTGCGGTGCTACTGCTTCGCCTCATCAAAACACTGGCTGATGATCTCCAGACCCTGACGGATCTGAGCATCTTCAATAGTGAGCGGGACAAGGATGCGCAGCACGTTGTAATACGGGCCGCAGGAGAGAAGAATCAGGCCTTTATCGCGGGCGCGCGCCACGATGTCGGCGGTGAGTTTGGCGTCCGGTTTACTGTGATCGCCACCTTCAAACAGCTCGATAGCAATCATCGCCCCCAGCCCGCGAACGTCGCCTACCTCAGTGTGTTTTTCGGCGATCGCCAGCAATCCGTCTTTCAGCTTTTGCCCCAGATCGTTGGCTTTTTGCAGCAGATTTTCCTGTTCAAACACCTTCAACACTTCCAGCGCCGCGACGCAGGCAATCGGGTTACCCGCATAAGTGCCGCCTAAGCCGCCCGGAGCGACAGCGTCCATCACTTCGGCGCGCCCGGTGACGCCCGCCAGCGGGAAACCGCCTGCGATCGATTTCGCAAAGGTGGTGAGATCAGGTGCCACGCCCATTTGTTCCATCGCAAACAGCGTGCCGGTACGCCCCGCGCCGCTTTGCACTTCATCGGCAATCAACATGATCCCGTGCTCGTCACACAGCGCACGTAAACGCTGCATAAAGGCTGGCGTCGCGGCGTAGAAACCGCCTTCGCCCTGAACCGGCTCAATCACGATGGCGGCGATATCTTCCGGCGCCGCGTCATTTTTAAAAATTCGGTGAATACTTGCGATAGCGTCATCTTCACTGATCCCGTGGAGCGGGCAAGGATAAAGCGCGCGATAAACATGGCCCGGCATCAGGCCCATCCCAGCAGAGTACGGATTCACCTTGCCAGTCAGCGCCAGCGTATAGTGCGTGCGCCCGTGATACGCGCCGCTAAAGGCGATGGTGCCGCTACGTTTGGTGGCGGCGCGGGCGATTTTCACCGCGTTTTCCACCGCTTCGGAACCAGTCGTCACCAGCAGCGTTTTTTTGGCAAAATCGCCTGGCACCTTCTGATTCATAATCTCGCACAGCTCCAGATACGGCTCGTAGGCCAGCACCTGGAAGCAGGTGTGCGACAGTTTTTTCAACTGCGCTTCCACCGCCGCAACCACTTTCGGATGCAGGTGCCCGGTATTGAGCACCGCAATCCCGCCCGCGAAATCAAGATACTCACGGCCTTCAACGTCCCACACCCGGCAGTTTTCCGCGCGGTCAGCGAAAATCGGGTGAATTTGCCCAACGCCACGGGGAATCGCCTGACTGCGGCGTTGCATTAACTCTTTATTGCTGCTCATTCGCGTTCTCCAGTTAAAGACCGATGCACATGTATTTGATTTCTAAATAATCTTCGATGCCATACTTCGAACCTTCACGACCCAGCCCCGAGGCTTTTATGCCGCCGAACGGGGCCACTTCATTGGAAATAATGCCGGTATTGATACCGACGATGCCGTATTCCAGCGCCTCGCCCACGCGGAAGACGCGGCTTAAATCACGGGCGTAAAAATAGGCGGCAAGGCCAAACTCGGTGTCATTGGCCTGCGCAATCACATCGGTTTCATCTTTAAAGCGGAACAGCGGGGCGAGGGGGCCGAACGTCTCTTCTTTCGACACTTTGGCGTTGGCCGGAACATCCACCAGAATGGTCGGCTGGAAGAAGTTGCCGCCGCGTTCATGCGCTTTGCCTCCGCAAACCACGCGCGCGCCTTTCTCCAGCGCATCGGCGATATGCTCTTCCACTTTTGCTACCGCTTTTTCATCGATCAGTGGCCCAATGGTGACGCCTTTTTCCAGCCCATCACCGATGTGCAGTTTGCTCACCGCCTGCTGCAATTTTTCGGCAAAGCGGTCATACACGCCGTCCTGCACATACAGGCGGTTGGCGCAGACGCAGGTTTGCCCGGCGTTACGGAATTTCGAGGCCAGCGCGCCTTCCACGGCTTTATCGAGATCGGCATCGTCAAAGACAATAAACGGTGCGTTGCCGCCCAGCTCCAGCGACACTTTTTTGATGTCTTTCGCGCACTGTTCCATTAACTGACGGCCAATTTCGGTCGAGCCGGTAAACGACAGCTTGCGCACCAGCGGATTGCTGGTCAGTTCGTTACCGACCGCGCCCGCCGAACCGGTGACCACGTTAAATACGCCAGCCGGAATGCCCGCGCGAATCGCCAGCTCTGCCAGCGCCAGCGCAGAGAACGGCGTCTGACTGGCGGGCTTCAGCACCATCGTGCAGCCTGCCGCCAACGCCGGACCGGCTTTACGGGTAATCATCGCCGCCGGGAAGTTCCACGGCGTGATAGCGGCGGTAACGCCAATCGGCTGCTTGATAACAATCAGGCGTTTATCGGCCTGATGACCGGGAATGGTGTCGCCATAAATACGCTTGCCTTCTTCGGCAAACCACTCAATAAAGGAGGCGGCGTAGCTGATTTCGCCTTTCGCTTCAGCCAGCGGTTTACCCTGTTCGAGGGTCATCAGGCGCGCTAAATCGTCCTGGTGCTCCATCATCAAATTGAACCAGTTACGCAGAATGTTGGCGCGCTCTTTGGCGGTAAGGGCACGCCAGGCGGGCAGGGCGCGGTTGGCGGCGTCGATAGCGGCGCGGGTTTCATCTGCGCCCATTTTGGGTACGCTACCCAGCTTGTCGCCGTTTGCCGGATTAGTGACCTCGATGACTTCGCCATTGTTGGCGTCCAGCCACTCCCCGTTAATTAACGCCTGCTGGCGGAATAAGTTACTGTCGTTCAGTTTCATCGCTACATCCTGTTTTCAAAGGTTATTGATTAAAGGCGGCGTGTAAGGCATCCACACTACGTGCCGCTCGCAGCGTGCGTCCGGGGTTACTCTGGCTTGCCAACAGCGTTTGTACCTTGCTGACAATATGCGCACCAATAGGAATTGCTGATGTCGCTGCCGGGGAGGGCGCATTGCAGGTGTGGATCGTGCGCGGGGTAGTGACAAACAGAAAATCGTCAATCAGCTTACCGTCCGGCGATACTGCCTGCGCACGCACACCGGCGGGCCAGGGCTGGAGATCGCTTAACGAAAGCCCGGGACAATACTTTTGCACCAGCCGCAGATAGCCGCTTTTGCACAGCGAGTTTTTCATCTCGCCCAGTCCTGAGCGTAGATGGTTTTGCAGCACCCGGCGAATCCCCGACGAGCCCAAAATCTCCAGCGTGTCGCTAAATGAGAAGTCGCGCTTGCGATAGCCTTCGCGTTTGAACGCCAGCACCGCGTTTGGCCCGACGGTCACGCTGCCGTCGATCATACGAGTGAGATGAACGCCCAAAAATGGCATTGTCGGGTCGGGTATGGGGTAAATCAGGTGGTTAACAATCTGGTTATGCTCCGGCGCAAGGCGGAAATATTCGCCACGGAACGGGCAAATGATAAAGCCCGGCTTGAGGCCGAGCATTTTCACCAGCCGGTCAGCCATCAGCCCGGAACAGCTAATCAGCGTCGATGCTTCATATTCGCCGCCCTGACGGGTCCGTATTACCACGCCCTTTTTATGCTCATTGAGAGCGCTGACTTCGGCGTTATAAATAATCTCGCCGCCTCTGGCCTGGAAGATTTTTGCCATCGCCGCTGTCACTTCGCGGTAGCTGACAATACCGCTGGACGGCACAAAAATGCCGCCCAGTCCGGTGATATTCGGTTCGTGCTCGCGTAGCTCCTCGGCGTTTAACCACTCGCGCTCGATCCCGTTCGCCGCCGTGCGTTCCCATAAGCCGCGCATCCGTTCCATTTCGAGTTCAGACGTGGCGACCAGCATCTTGCCGCAGTTGTCGTAGCGAATGCCGTTTTGCTCGCAAAAGGCTTTGGTGGCGCGGTTTCCCGCCAGGCAAAACTGCGCCTTCAGGCTGCCGGGTGTGTAATAGACCCCGGCATGGATCACGCCGCTGTTGTGGCCCGTCTGGTGACAGGCCGGGCCGGACTCTTTTTCCAGCAACGCAATGCGGGCATCCGGATAGACATCAATCAGTTGCATGGCGGTCGACATGCCAATGATGCCGCCGCCAATAATCACAAAATCATACATCCGCTCGATTCCTTTGCGCTTACTGATGCGTCTGGTAGTGGTGAGTGGCGTAAGCGAAATAGCCGCGCTGGCGCATCAGTTCGCGACGCAGATCCGGATGCGGAGTAAAGCGGTCGCGTCCATGTAGCCAGAACAGATTGTTTATCAACAGGAATTTGCCAACGGGAACGGGTACAGACAAAATGCCTTTGCTGGTTTCAATGGCGTCTGAAAGCTCGCTCAACCACACGCCTTCCTCGAAATCCTTCGGCTGGACGAACTGGTCGATATAGCGCATCACCGGGCGGCCCTGCTGATCGACGTCGAACACCGGATGGAAAACATCTTTGCTGACGTTTTTGCTCGGCGGCGCAGCAAAGCGCATCGGACGGCGCGCCAGCGGGTGACGGAAATAGTGCTCCAGATGTTCCCAGTCATCGAGATGCAGCAGCAGCGAATTTCCGCCCTGCATGTTTTGCTCGTCGATTTTCATCATCAGCACGTAATCAGTGATTTCTTCGACGTAGGTGCCGTCGTTGTGCAGCTCCATCACACGATGCGGCTGACGCAGATAGCTGTCTGAGTTATCGACATTTTTCACCACAAAACGCGCGTAATACTGACCACTCATGGCGTCGAAATTTGAGCGACCAATCAGATGCGCCACCGCCGTTGCCAGCTTCACCATCTCATCTGCCTGCGCGACATCATCGATACCTACCGCATTAATTAACAGCGCACCTTCAGCGCGGTTTAGCAGCGTTTTCAACAGTAGCGGTTGCAACTGATTCGCACACAGATCGTCAAGAATTTTACCCACCCGAAAGCGCAGAAACGATTTGTACTCCAGCGCCTGCACGGGCCATTCGGCAACCTGCTCGAGAAACTGTTTGGTCGTCTGTTCGGTGAAGGTGAGTTCCAGCAGACGCGGGGATTGCGCCGACGGGATGAGAGTGAATCCGCTATAGTCCTTGCCTGAATCGACAGCGTTATTTTGTACGGCGGTCAGTGCATTCATCAGAAGCGATCCTCTTATGAGATGTAGGGTGACATGGCGATGCTCATTTCGTAGCCATAATCTAAAAATATCTACATTTCTGAAAAATGCGCACAAAAGCGACATATTGTTTTCTTATTGTGATCAAAAGCAACAAATTAGTAACATTTAATGTAGGGTATTAAGGCAAAGGAGACAGGAAATGAATAACTAAAGCAACAGGTTAGGGAGAGCTACCATCAGAGAACAGATTATCTGGTCGATAAAAAACAGTAAATGGCTTCACTGCAAAATGACCGTTAGTAAACTAAACATATCATCTGCCCCGTTTTAGCGGGGCAGATATAACATTAAATTACAAATAGAAATAGTTCGGCGGTTCTCCTGTTTTCCCTAAAAGAAGAGCGCTGCGCCCAGGAATATTGATATTTAGAGCTCCGCCTCTAAGCGTAAATACTTTACCAGGGGGAATACTTTTGCGTGTATTATTATTATTAATGGTAATGCTATTACTCCCCATGTTTTTATATATTCCTGGTTGCAATTTGTTAGGCCAGGTACCTTCAACTTCTTCGTTTCCTTTATTTATTATAACTAGTCCATCATGAGGAGAGTGATTAATGTTCACAGAATCCCCACGACTAAAGGCCAGAACATTTTTAGTTGCAAATACACCCTCAAATGCGCTCCATATTCCTTCTTTATCTATATATAATGCGTGGAATTCATTGTAGAGCTGCTGATAGGTAGAGCAACCTTTATTAAGCCACGCCTCACCGCCGACACGAGTGGACCCATCATCATTTTTAATCTCAGTCGTTGATTTTAATACCTGACCATCCCAGTAAACTAAAGGCCTGCTGAACGGGAGAGCGGCCATATATGCCATTGCTAATTGTTCATCTTGCTGATGGTTAAATAAAAAGTCATTGAAAAGATTACCATTGTTAGGGAAATCGTGGTTGATGTTAATCAATATCCGTCTTTCTGATGGGATGCTTGAGATTGCGGAACCCGGTTTTGATGCAAGGGTTTGGAGATCTCCACCGAATGAAAAGGCTTTTATCGTCTTCATGAGCAATGAAAAATCAATGGCGCTTAAATCATCTCTTTCATAAAGCAGCGATGACATTTGTTGTTCATCTAACGGACAAGTTACCAGGTATTCCATGTAATTCATAACAGCTTTTTTTTGATATTTTGGATTAAATAAATTTGTATTGTGCAACCGCTCATTATAATTTTTAAGCGGTGGGGTTATCGACCTCTCTATTTGTTCATGTTTTGAGTGTTTTGCTGCATCATAACGTAAACCTCGTACGCCATATTTTCGCATTTCACGAACGTATTGATTTTGCAACATAATAACCTGGTCACTTTTGGGTGTTGTTTTAGGCATTCCATTTAAACGCTTTTCTTTTAATGCATGGAGGTTTTCCCATTCATCCTTAGAAATATTATCTTTACTTGCTTCGAAGTCTTTTGCAGTGAGATGTATATCTTCTGGATGGATTTGGTCACGTTCTTTTGTTACTGGATCTATAATAAAGGGAATCAAGACCTGACCTTGCCAATAGCCAGGGATACCACTTTCTATATCTTTACTAATCTTCGCTCGTATATCGGCAGAGGGATAATCCAGATCATTTTTACCACTTCCTCCGATCCCCATAAAGTTAAATGTATAATCAGGAATGATATCGATGCCAAATTTTTTGGCATCTTTAACCAATGCGATAAAATCCTGCAAATCTCCCATTGGATTATGAATGGTACAAAGATCTTCGGGTTGATAAGCGTGATACCAGTAACCTTTTTCTTCTTCAGGTGTTTCTGGTCCGTCGGCGCGGAAAGTTGTTACGGGAGGGATTTGTATATAACCATAATGGCAACGTGCAAACTCCGCCATATTTTTCCTGATTTGCTGGTAGGTGGCATTAAAAGCATGAAGAATCGCCTCGCCAGGTTTTTTGGGTGTGATGATTTCACATTGTGATTTCTGATCAGCAGTAAGAGATTTACGCTCAAGTGTTTGCCGTAGATGTTCTGGATTGATTAATATTTTAAATGTTTCTTGCTGGCCGGAAGGTGACGTTACGTTAATATTATATACATCAGCTGCCAGTTCATAGTCAGGAATGTTAATAGCATATGCAACATACTTATCTTTTGGAGACGGTTTGTCAGATATAATGTGAGTGAAATGTTCAGCTGGACCATACTGATGAACACCGCTGTTATCACCTCTTTCAATCATTGTATCTCGTTGATAAACCCATGTTTTTCCTTCTCCTATCCTGTCTGGCGCTGTAATGCTACGCTGTGCTGCTTTATTCAACTCTCGGTAAGTTGTATCTGGAAAAAGGGAAATTTTATAATCGTTTTTTAACAGATCATTAATGACTTTTTCTGCGTGAAAAGTTGATATAATTTCTCTGTCTTTTAAATCCTGAGGATAAACTCCACAAGAATTAATAATATTTGTTATACAGTTTAGATATTCTAATGTATTTAATTTGGAATTTAGATTCCCGTCAGTAATGTTCCATGATAACAATGTGGGGTTGTCGATAGGTAAATTTCTTGGTCCTGGTTTTATAGAAAACATAATAAAGTTCCTCTAATGGTAGAGTAATATGGTGTATACGGAAACATAAAAATGTTTAATTGTTGTGAAAGTAATTGCAAACAGATGTCCTACTTTTATCCAATATTTATATGGAAAAGGATAATGCTTAAATCTGTTTTTTTAATTATCGATGTGGTCTGGAGAGGCAACTGTCAAAAATCGCTCATACGAAACTAATGATTAGCAGAATAAGATCTATGAAAGAATATATTGCTATATGAAGTTTATTTTTATGGGGTGAAAAGTAACAGATATCATAATGATGCGAAAACTCTTCAGTTAATGTAATAAACTTATATTATTAGATACAAAATCATTACAAAGTATCATTGAATCGATGATAACTATAGATTGTGCTAATTATTAACATTTGCTTGTTGACTGCGAGTATCGACTTTGCGAATGGAGGTGGTGTCGGGTTTTATGTCGCATGTATTGACGACCCAGGATGGATGAGAACGCATAAAAAATCTGTTATTTACATCATAAGATCATCATGTTTATTGCGTGGTTTATAAGTATTGTTATTGCATACTCAAGGCCCTTTAGCTCAGTGGTTAGAGCAGACGACTCATAATCGCCTGGTCGCTGGTTCAAGTCCAGCAAGGGCCACCAAATCAGCATTCTTGTATCAGGAAGAGTTAAGGGTACAAGGGGTACTCGATGGCGGTCTATATTTCACGACTAACGCCATTTCAAGGAAGAAGTGTGGTGGGTGGTTTCGAATGAGGGCTGGTGTTTTGGTACGTGGCACGCCACTGCAATGTATTTATCCATCAGTACTCATTCAAAAGTACCTGGAAAAAATGCCCGCTATGCCAAGCGGGCAAATTGCTTACATGTGGAATTAAGTAATTAACGATAAAGCCAGAGTATTATCATTTATTATACCCCTTCATTTAATCAGGTTAATTACTCAAATCACTGAACTATTCTCTGTTCGCTCACTTATGCTGAGTGAGTACCACGACCAATGTATGTAGAACAATGCCGTAGAGTAAGGATGAAATGTCTCTGCCACGCCTTAAACATCTACTACTGACTAGAACCGCCGTCGCATGCAGAAGAGTCTTGTGAGCGTTACAGGAGTCTGGCTTTGCTCATTAATCAACGCTATTTAGATATAAATTTCTAATACTCGAAAAACGATTTTCACAAATAAATTATAACGGATGGTTTTTATCATACAGCGAAATAACCTTTTGTTTATTAAATTTAACATTCCTGTGCTAAATTAATTAAAAGTACCATGTATAGCATATGAATCTGTTAATGCCAGCAATTGTCTCAAATGAGCGATTTTTTATAGTGACTAACAATAATAACATTAAAAATAGTCATGTAGACATTAACTGAGGAAAAGACAATGTTAGTTAGTAAAAGCAACGAAATTAACACTAGCACATTTATAAATAGTGGAAATTGTAATGAAAGAAAATCTTCTAAATCCATGGAGTTACTAGCTTATAGTATTATAAAATTAATTTGAAAAGAAGCTGCCTCAGGGACGTATAACGGTGCTCTTGAAATTTTACAAAAAATGATGTCTGAATGTAAATATCATGAAGGCAATGCTTTTGTCATTATGGGAGCCGGAGAACAATTAAAACGTATTAAATATGATGCTAATGAAAATAAATTAAAAGTATACAACGTACACTTTGATAATAATCAAGAGTTAGTTGCTGATGGTGAGCCTGACGTAGTATTTTTAAAAAAAACGGTGTGGGAAGACCTTCTCGTTAAACTAAATCTGGAGAACAAAGAAAATGCGGTTTCTGAAATTAACCTGTCATCTAATAAAAATAATGTTGATCAGTTTATTGAATGCGCTAAGAGAAATGAACAGACCCTATTCGACAATATAAGAAAAAGTGATTTTCATGTTGCTTCACTTCAGCCAGGTAGAACGCGTAGTGTTATTTCAGAAACGCCGCCAAATGACTGTATGGAATCACCTAATTTATATGAAAACCACACAGATAAGGTTTCAACTGTAACTAAAAATTCTCAGCAAGTTAAAGGTCACTATGGAGATAAGTTGAAAGAAATGCAGTTGTTCCTCAACCAGATGAGCAATGCACTTCAACAGGATTCATCTTTGTTAGAGTCAAAGGAACACACCATAGATATTCAAGAAAAAACGAATAAGTTTGTGCAGCATTTTCAGCGGGTATTATTTGATAAAAATGGAAGGTCATCAGAGTTTCTACTTAATTTTTATGAGTGTTGCTATAAGTTTTTACCAAGAGCGCAGCCTCAAGATAAAATCGATAGCTATAATTCAGCACTGCAAGCTTTTTCCATCTTTTGTTCATCTACGTTCACACATAATAATGTAGGGTTTAATTTCAAATTATTTCCAGAAGTCAAACTGTCTGGAGGAGATCTTGAAACGGTATTCAAATACAAAAATGGCAATTTTGTCTGGGAGATAGCCAGAATTAAAATTACTCTCCCAAAAGAAGAGGGTGGTTTATATAATTTAGGTGGATTGGACTTTAAGGGGTGCTTCTTTTCTGGACAGAACTTCAGTAACTATGATATTAAATATGTGAACTGGGGGACGTCATTGTTTGATGTTGATACTCCGTGTATTTTTAATACGCCTGCTAACAATGAGAGTTATGAAAAATCATTAAAGCCTGTGAGCGAAAACGGTTTAAATGGAGTCTTATCTGATCGTAATAAAAAAATAAAAATGATCACGGGCGTGGCACCATTCGATGGTATTTCATCTATGGATGATGACTTTGATGATAGTTCCTCTGAGGATGAGCCCGTTGAGAATAGTCCTGTTGTGACTAGGCCCCTTGTATAAAGTTCTAAAAGCAGTTTTCAATGATAAATAAATGGCGATTTTTACAAAGAGATAATAACGTAGATTGAAATAATATGTATTATTGATTGAGTAAACGGGATTATTCTTCACACTACATCCATTTTGCTGTCACTACCAAAGTAAAAGGGGCTACGCTTTCACGTAACCCCTTGATTTATTTGATGAGTTGGCGGTGTCTGAACTGGTGCTGTAATTGGTTGAAATATTTCATCTAATGTCTGGTTCAACTTTCCTTAGCTGCTTGAAAGTTTTTTGATCTTACCCAGCAATAATAGGGTGACGGTGCACCACGCCTGACTGAAGAACTGCGTGCTCAGAGTTACCACTTCAGCGCATAACCGTGGCAGCAGGCCCGGACAGAACAAACGGCTCAGGACATTATCGGTAGGGGACGCACTGCTAGTCTGTAAACTGAACCGACTGGGGCGCAGTATGCGGCATCTTGCCGTGCTGTTGGAGGAGCTGTGAGAACGTGGTATTAACTTTCGTGCTCTGACTCTACCAATATTTGCCCAACAATGGGGGACGAAAGCTGTAAAAGTAAAACAATCTGCAATCTCAATATTATTGTGTGATTTTTATGTGAGCAGAAGATATTCATCAGAAACGATTATGTAAATCATTTTATTTTTCCGACGGCTTCAATGTCGAAAGAAAAGAATACGCCCGTATTTCCTGAATAGATTGACTTTTTTATCCAACCACACTTCAGCGCACTGTGTTTAAAAAATGCCTCTTTCTTATGCGGAATATCATCATTTCATCATGATGTCTTTGATGAGCGGTGAACACAATACACTTGCGCTGTCTCTTCAGGATGAATCCCCTTGGTCTGGTGCCTGTGGGCTGATGTTGCAGCAGAGCTAAGGTTGCTTACCCGCTACTCAGTATTCACTTTTCAGAGGATGAAATTTATGAACAGGACCAGTCGCTATTATTTTCGCCGTTCAGTACTTTCCTTATTGATATCTGCCTTGATATATGCTCCGCCCGGGATGGCGGCCTTTACCTCTAATGTTATTGGTGTGGTAAACGATGAGACTGTAGATGGTGTCCAAAAAGTAGATGAACGAGGTACAACAAATAATACTCATATTATCAACCATGGCCGGCAGGATGTTTATGGCGGGGTATCTAATAGAAGTCTTATTGAATCAGGTGGATATCAAGATGTAGGAGGTCATAACAATTTTGTGGGGCAGGCTAATAATACAACCATTAACGGGGGCAGACAGACAATTCATGACGGGGGTATTTCCACAGGTACGATAATCGAGAGTGGCAATCAGGACGTTTATACAGGTGGTATCAGCAATGGAACGACAATTAAGGGGGGTAATTCACACATAAGTGGGGGGACTGCGAATGGAACAATCATTGATGGTGGCAGCCAACGAGTAACAACTCAGGGGCATGTCGACAGTACAACGATAAATAAGTCTGGCTCTCAGGACATCACGCAAGGAAGTCTGGCAACGAACACAACCATAAATGGTGGTCGACAGTATGTTGAACAGAGCACAGTAGAAACAACCACCATTAAAAATGGCGGTGAGCAAAGAGTATATGAAAGCTATGCGCTGGACACGACGATTGAAGGTGGAACTCAGTCTTTGAATAATAAGTCAACGGCAAAATATACTCAGATCTATTCTGGAGGTACGCAAATTGTTGATTACACCAGCACCTCGGATGTTATTGAAATTTATTCCGGTGGCGTGCTTGATGTTAGTGGTGGTACGGCAACAAATGTTACCCAGCACGATGGTGCAATTTTAAAAACAAACACTAACGGTACGACGGTGAGCGGTACGAATAGTGAAGGTGCATTCTCCATCCACAATCACGTGGCAGACAATGTGTTGCTGGAAAATGGTGGTCATTTAGACATAAATGCATATGGTTCGGCAAACAAGACAATTATTAAAGATAAAGGAACAATGTCAGTTTTAACGAATGCTAAAGCTGATGCGACCCGAATAGATAATGGCGGCGTTATGGATGTTGCCGGAAACGCGACAAATACCATAATTAATGGTGGCACACAGAATATAAATAATCATGGTATTGCCACGGGAACCAA
>NZ_PTRH01000027.1:0-33866 GCF_002965045.1 Escherichia sp. MOD1-EC6300
TCGTAAGAAAAATGCAACGGTTGCAAGCGGATAATATTCTGCGGAATGCGCAGCACAGAGTGAAGAAGTGATGGATTTCGACGAACAAAAATGGCCGTAGAATCAGCGGCAAGCCGGAAGGGTTCCGGTGAGGCGCAATGTTGCGGGGGGCTTTATCCCTGGTGGCATTGGTTGCTGGAGAGAGAAAACCCCCGCACGTTGCAGGTATGCACCTGACAACACCACGGGGGCCATTCTTGAACCTACACAACTCAAGAGTAGCCGCGAAACGTTGTCATTACAACACTGGCGGCTATATGACGCTCGCAGAGCTGGGCATGGCCTTCTGGCACGATTTAGCGGCTCCGGTCATTGCTGGCATTCTTGCCAGTCTGATCGTGAACTGGCTGAACAAGCGGAAGTAACGTGTCGGACGAGCGTCAGGCTGCCGTAATGGCAATTTGCGCCCGGACCAGGCCGCAGGGATAAAACTCTGCGGCCTTTTTCGTAAGAAAAATGCAACGGTTGCAAGCGGATAATATTCTGCGGAATGTGCAGCACAGAGTGAAGAAGTGATGGATTCCGGAACAGAAAAACAGTCGTAGAATCAGCGGCAAGCCGGAAGGGTTCCGGTGAGGCGCAATGTTGCGGGGGCTTAATCCCTGGTGGCATTGGTTGCTGGAGAGAGAAAACCCCCGCACGTTGCAGGTATGCACCTGACAACATCACGGGGGCTAATCTTGAACCCAAACAACTCAAGAATAGCCGCGAAACGTTGTCATTACAACAGAGGCGGCTATATGACGCTCGCAGAACTGGGCATGGCCTTCTGGCATGATTTAGCGGCTCCGGTCATTGCTGGCATTCTTGCCAGTCTGATCGTGAACTGGCTGAACAAGCGGAAGTAACGTGTCGGACGAGCGTCAGGCTGCCGTAATGGCAATTTGCGCCCGGATCAGGCCGCAGGGGTGAAACTCTGCGGCCTTTTTCGTTCTTATTGCGGGTAAGGCACCCAGTCGCCGCCGTTCAGGCGAACGTACGGTTTATCCTGGTATTGAATAACCACTGCATTTGAGTTCTCGGAGACCGGTGCTGTTTGTGGCAACCCACTGGTGAGTTTTTTCCAGTCAACATTGTCTTCGGTGAAAATCTTACCATCAAGAACGCGAACCACCAGATCGGAGATAGCCAGGAAGCTGCTCGGTTGGTCGATGACAATCGGTGCCCCCTGATGTGGTGCCTTCATGCCGAAGAATTTCACCCCAACGGGGACGTCTGTGATAGACGGGCTAGGGATATCACGTAGGCCAGATACCTGCATTCTGTCGCCCTTCAGCGCGCCACCGTGTTCCGGCACCACTACCACCATCACTTTACGACCCGATTTCTCCAGTTCAGTAAAGAAGGCGTCCAGCTCATCAAAGAATTTCTGCGCTCGCGCTTTGTAATCCGCTGTTTTGCTGACGCCCGGATAATGGTTGCCGTCATGCAGTGGAAGCGTGTTGTAGAACGTGGCACTACGGCTGTTTTTATCTTTTTCGGTAACGTCCAGCCAGCGGTTAAGCACGGCGGTATCGTCATAAACCGGCGAACCATCAAAGCCCAGCAAAATAACCGGCAGATTTGTTTGATCCATCAATTCGGTCTGCATGCCGCCATTTTCGCGAACTTCTTTCAAAAAACCGCCGAACTGGCCGTTATGTCCCATCATCAGGTGCTGGGTAAAGCCCAGTTTCGACAGGTTATCAAACAGATAGCAGTCGTTATTTGCCGGTTGATACAGATTAGTGTGCGAAGTCTGCCCGCAGCTGGCGCGCAGTAAACGGATCGCCGCCGGGCCACTGTAGGAGGTGGCGGAGTTAAAGTTCTTGAACTCAATATCGAAATGCGACCACAGCGGATGCGACATCAACCCGGCGGCTTCAATATCCGACCAGGAAAGCGAACAGATATTAATCACCAGTAGTTCAAATGGCTGAGCATCAGCGGGCAGCGAAGACGGGAAGGTCGATTTACGTTTCGCCTCCGCGTTATAGAAATTATTCAACCAGGCGTTAAGGTTCGCCGTTGTTGGCGGTGCAGTTTGTGCGGGCATATCACCCACTACCGGTGCGCCACCCGTCGCCGCAACGGTTGCCGCTGCGTTACCACCCGTCGTTGTTACAGTGGTCGTCGGTTGACCGGCAGGCCACAAGGAGAAACTTGGTCCCGCCAGGGTAAGTACGTTCAGCCATAGCAGAATGGCAACCACAAAAACGGTAATGCGAATCCATTGTGACAGGAATAACCAGGCCACTAATAAAACAAAAATGGCCCCAATCATCTGCCAGTTAATAAAGCGTGTGACAAGGTCGATTAAATAATCGGTACTGAACCCCGCCACCTGCGAACCCTGGCTCATTATGCTTTCCGGGCCCGGCAACCAGGTGTCATGCCAGAACAAAGCAAAGCCGATCGGCAGGGCAATCCAGTGGCGTAAGCGATGCAGGCTGTAGCGCGGAATGGGCATCAGCAGAAACGCGGCAAACACCAGATTGAGGAGCGGATGGAAGTTAAGATATCCCGCCCACAACAGGCCGAACTTAACCAGAAAATAGAAGTTCCAGCCGGAAAGGCCGCGCCAGTATTGCCAGAGGGAAGAAGGCATGGCGGTATTTTGCGTAAATTGAGTCATTTTTTGGTTGCCCTGGCTTTTTCCGTGCGGCGTAACGTCCCGGCCGGTTTAACATAACGAGGTTTAGCAAAGAACAAACGTAAGGTGTCGCGAATGCGTCGCAAAGAGTGCCGCGCCAGATAGCCCAGCGGGAAAAATATCAGTGCGCAAACGACAATAATTTCAATGATATCGCTGATGGTCATCATGATGAGCGCTCCACAGTATCATCTAACAGTCGCATTGGTTCTGGTATTCTTCGCCAGTGGCGACCATCGTGCTCGGCATTGATGACCGGTTTAGAACTTTGCGTTAAAGGCAGCGGCATGCCCCATTGTTCTGGAGCAAGCAGGCGCATCTGCACCAGCTCGGCACTGATTTGATCATCTTCAAACCAGACCATACGGTTTGAGAAAATGTCGCCAGTCGGCAATGGGAAAATATGATTCAACGCGGTATCCAGATCGTTAATCCGACAGAATGAGAGAAACAGCACCAGCCGATTACCGCCAATGGTCATGATATCGCCGGTACGGTTAGGGCGACACAGCGTCAGGGCTTGCTCAACGCGGATACCCGGTACCGGACGTAGGGCAACCAGAACGCCTTTACCATGTGCAGGCAAGAGAGGGTTATTCATCATGTTGTTAACGGCATTACAGAACACATCCCACTTCTGGAAACCACGTAGTTTGAGCGGCTGGGTCATTGACAGCAAGGTAGTGATATCTTCCGGCACATAGCGACTAAACTTCTGCCCTTGCACGCTTTCGATCATCGTCAGACAGCGGGAGAGTGGCGCATTCCACGGGATAACCATATTTGCACCGCAGGCCAATAACAAACGTTCATCGGTGGCGCGCAGGCTTGCGGTATTTTCCCGTACGAGGATTTTCATCGCACTACCGCGCTGGCGACGCAGAGTATGAATGCTGCGGGCCAGTGGCTCGATTTGCGCATTTTGCTGTAAAGAAAAGACCACCGTCGCCGCCTGAGCGGTACGGGCTTCATTGAACAGAACTTCGTTATTGTTGAACAGTTGCCAGTGTTCCGATAGCGGCGGCGCACCTTCCAGTACAGCAACATTACTCAGAATGCGTTTTTCGTCGCTGCGTGGTTGGATCTCTGCCTCTTCGCTTTGAACTAATGTCCAGATACCTTTTTGTTGCTGAACGCTAAGCTGCTGACGGGCGCTGACCCCTTTTTCGTTGCACCAGAAGGCAATATCCAGCAAATGTTGGTCGCCCTGAAAACGCAAACTGGCAAGACCAAAAAGTGAACGGTATTCCTCAAGCAACAATGAAAATTGTTTATCGTTATTATTTCCGGGATTAATTACCAAAAGCGAACAATGGTTTAACCTGCTCCATTTATTCATTTTATCCAACCATGAGCGAAGCCGTTCGGCAGGAATGTTTTGCCATGCGTTATTTGCGCAAACAAGAATAAAAAGGTAATTATTGGGATCAATAGAACACTGCAAATCACGGGCCAAATAGTATAGACCTTTTTCATGATTTAGCATTGAAAATAATTTTATTTTTTCCGGCCCTTGAGAATCATCTAATTGAAAGATTTTCGCCGGATCGCTGTCCATGCTAATGACCGCGACGTGTGCGGTTTCAGCCTGGGATGCAATTGTTTGATTCGCCAGACTGATAGCATCTTCATGGCGATCGACGTTAAACCACCAGACGCCGCCTGCTGGCATATGTCGCAGCTCATCCCATAATGATGAGATACCGATAGAGAATACAGGGTCCACAATGTCCCTCATGTCATCATTTTGTCTGATTATCAGTTTACTAGCGAAAGCTAAGAAATAAACCTACCATTGAAATTAAAACTTATCAGATTTAGCATGTGAATCAATTTAGCAGGTCACAAGACGTGTGATTTTAGTCTTTTCGTTTTTAACTTTTTTTGTTGCGTAACGGAAAGTCAAAAAGTGAGCAAATTCCCGTCTCGCCGTAAACAATAAACCGGCGAAATGCTCACGGTTAGAATTGTCTCATGAACGGTACGGTTATTTCATAGGGATCAAGCAAATGAATAACAATGAACCAGATACTCTGCCTGATCCCGCGATAGGCTATATCTTCCAGAATGATATTTTGGCGTTAAAGCAGGCGTTTTCACTGCCTGATATTGATTATGCCGATATTTCCCAACGCGAACAGTTGGCCGCGGCATTAAAACGCTGGCCGTTGCTGGCAGAGTTTGCGCAACAAAAGTAGGGGATTGGTGAATGGCCGTACTGGGATTGCAGGGGGTGCGGGGAGGCGTGGGAACAACAACCATCACTGCCGCATTAGCCTGGTCATTACAAATGTTGGGAGAAGATGTCCTGGTGGTCGATGCCTGCCCGGACAACTTGTTGCGCCTGTCATTTAACGTCGATTTTACCCACCGTCAGGGCTGGGCCAGAGCCATGCTGGACGGTCAGGACTGGCGTGACGCCGGGTTGCGCTATACCTCGCAACTCGATTTGCTGCCTTTTGGTCAGTTATCCATTGAAGAACAAGAAAATCCACAGCACTGGCAAACCCGGCTGAGCGATATTTGCTCCGGCTTACAGCAACTAAAAGCCAGCGGGCGTTACCAGTGGATTTTAATCGACTTACCGCGTGATGCCTCGCAGATAACCCACCAGCTGCTGAGTTTGTGCGATCACTCGCTGGCAATCGTCAATGTGGATGCCAACTGCCATATCCGGCTGCATCAGCAGGCGCTGCCGGATGGCGCGCATATTTTGATTAATGACTTCCGTATCGGCAGTCAGGTTCAGGACGATATTTACCAGCTTTGGTTGCAAAGCCAGCGCCGATTACTGCCAATGCTCATTCATCGTGATGAAGCGATGGCTCAATGCCTGGCGGCTAAGCAACCAGTCGGTGAATACCGCAGTGATGCGCTGGCGGCTGAAGAGATACTGACGCTGGCTAACTGGTGCCTGTTGAACTATTCCGGGCTGAAAACACCAGTCGGGAGTGCATCATGAGTATCCTGACCCGGTGGTTGCTTCTCCCGCCGGTCAACGCGCGGCTTATCGGGCGTTATCGCGATTATCGTCGTCACGGCGCGTCGGCTTTCAGCGCGACGCTCGGTTGTTTTTGGTTGATCCTTGCCTGGATTTTTATCCCGCTGGAGCACCCGCGCTGGCAGCGTATTCGCGCAGAACATAAAAACCTGTATCCGCATATCAACGCCTCGCGTCCGCGTCCGCTGGACCCGGTCCGTTATCTCATTCAAACATGCTGGTTACTGATCGGTACATCGCGCAAAGAAACGCCGAAACCGCGCAGGCGGACATTTTCAGGTCTGCAGAATATTCGTGGACGTTACCATCAATGGATGAACGAGCTGCCTGAGCGCGTTAGCCATAAAACACAGCATCTCGATGAGAAAAAAGAACTCGGCCATTTGAGCGCCGGGGCGCGGCGGTTGATCCTCGGTATCATCGTCACCTTCTCGCTGATTCTGGCGTTAATCTGCGTTACCCAGCCGTTTAACCCGCTGGCGCAGTTTATCTTCCTGATGCTGCTGTGGGGTGTAGCGCTGATCGTACGGCGGATGCCGGGGCGCTTCTCGGCGCTAATGTTGATTGTGCTGTCGCTGACCGTTTCTTGCCGTTATATCTGGTGGCGCTACACCTCTACGCTGAACTGGGACGATCCGGTCAGTCTGGTGTGCGGGCTTATTCTGCTGTTCGCTGAAACGTACGCGTGGATTGTGCTGGTGCTCGGCTACTTCCAGGTGGTATGGCCGCTGAATCGTCAGCCGGTGCCATTGCCGAAAGATATGTCGCTGTGGCCGTCGGTGGATATCTTTGTCCCGACTTACAACGAAGATCTCAACGTGGTGAAAAATACGATTTACGCCTCGCTGGGTATCGACTGGCCGAAAGACAAGCTGAACATCTGGATCCTCGATGACGGCGGCAGGGAAGAGTTTCGCCAGTTTGCACAAAACGTGGGGGTGAAATATATCGCCCGTACCACTCATGAACATGCGAAAGCAGGCAACATCAACAATGCGCTGAAATATGCCAAAGGCGAGTTCGTGTCGATTTTCGACTGCGACCACGTGCCGACGCGCTCATTCCTGCAAATGACCATGGGCTGGTTCCTGAAAGAAAAACAGTTGGCGATGATGCAGACGCCGCACCACTTCTTCTCACCGGACCCGTTTGAACGCAACCTCGGGCGTTTTCGTAAAACGCCAAACGAAGGCACGCTGTTTTATGGTCTGGTGCAGGACGGCAATGATATGTGGGATGCCACTTTCTTCTGCGGTTCCTGTGCGGTGATTCGTCGTAAGCCGCTGGATGAGATTGGCGGCATTGCTGTCGAAACGGTAACCGAAGATGCGCATACTTCTCTGCGTTTGCACCGTCGTGGCTACACCTCTGCATATATGCGTATTCCACAGGCGGCGGGGCTGGCGACCGAAAGTCTGTCGGCGCATATCGGTCAGCGTATTCGCTGGGCGCGCGGGATGGTGCAAATCTTCCGTCTCGATAACCCGCTCACCGGTAAAGGGCTGAAGTTTGCTCAGCGGCTGTGCTACGTCAACGCCATGTTCCATTTCTTGTCGGGCATTCCACGACTGATCTTCCTGACTGCGCCGCTGGCGTTCCTGCTGCTGCATGCCTACATCATCTACGCGCCAGCGTTAATGATCGCTCTGTTTGTGCTGCCGCATATGATTCACGCCAGCCTGACCAACTCGAAGATTCAGGGTAAATATCGCCACTCTTTCTGGAGCGAAATCTACGAAACGGTACTGGCGTGGTATATCGCACCACCGACGCTGGTGGCGCTGATTAACCCGCACAAAGGCAAATTTAACGTCACCGCCAAAGGTGGACTGGTGGAAGAAGAGTACGTCGACTGGGTGATCTCACGGCCCTACATTTTCCTGGTATTGCTCAACCTGGTCGGTATTGCGGTCGGTATCTGGCGTTACTTCTACGGCCCGCCAACCGAGATGCTCACTGTCATCGTCAGTATGGTGTGGGTGTTCTACAACCTGATTATTCTCGGTGGTGCGGTAGCGGTATCGGTAGAAAGCAAACAGGTTCGCCGATCGCACCGCGTGGAGATGACGATGCCCGCGGCAATTGCCCGCGAAGATGGTCACCTCTTCTCGTGTACCGTTCAGGATTTCTCCGACGGTGGTTTGGGGATCAAGATCAACGGTCAGGCACAGATTCTGGAAGGGCAGAAAGTGAATCTGTTGCTTAAACGCGGTCAGCAAGAATACGTCTTCCCGGCCCAGGTGGCGCGCGTGATGGGTAATGAAGTTGGGCTGAAATTAATGCCGCTCACCACCCAGCAACATATCGATTTTGTGCAGTGTACGTTTGCCCGTGCGGATACATGGGCGCTCTGGCAGGACAGCTATCCGGAAGATAAGCCGCTGGAAAGTCTGCTGGATATTCTGAAGCTCGGCTTCCGTGGCTACCGCCATCTGGCGGAGTTTGCGCCTTCTTCGGTGAAGGGCATATTCCGTGTGCTGACTTCTCTGGTTTCCTGGGTTGTATCGTTTATTCCGCGCCGCACGGAGCGGAGCGAAACGGCACAACCATCGGATCAGGCTTTGGCTCAACAATGATGATAACGCGATGAAAAGAAAACTATTCTGGATTTGTGCAGTGGCTATGGGGATGAGTGCGTTCCCCTCTTTCATGACGCAGGCGACGCCAGCAACGCAACCACTGATCAATGCTGAGCCAGCTGTAGCCGCCCAGACGGAACAAAATCCGCAGGTGGGGCAAGTGATGCCGGGCGTGCAGGGCGCTGATGCCCCCATCGTGGCGCAGAACGGTCCTTCGCGTGATGTGAAGCTGACCTTTGCGCAAATTGCGCCACCGCCGGGCAGCATGGTGCTACGTGGCATTAACCCGAACGGCAGCATTGAGTTTGGTATGCGCAGCGATGAAGTGGTGACGAAGGCGATGCTCAACCTCGAATACACGCCATCGCCATCGTTACTGCCTGTCCAGTCGCAGTTAAAGGTTTATCTCAATGATGAACTGATGGGCGTGCTGCCAGTGACCAAAGAACAGTTGGGTAAAAAAACGCTGGCACAAATGCCAATTAACCCACTGTTTATTACCGACTTCAACCGTGTGCGGCTGGAGTTTGTCGGTCATTATCAGGACGTGTGCGAAAATCCGGCCAGCACCACGCTTTGGCTGGATGTTGGGCGGAGCAGTGGACTGGATCTGACCTATCAGACCCTGAATGTGAAGAATGATCTGTCACACTTCCCGGTACCATTCTTTGACCCGCGTGATAACCGCACCAACACCTTGCCGATGGTCTTTGCGGGTGCGCCGGATGTTGGGCTGCAACAAGCATCTGCCATTGTCGCCTCGTGGTTTGGTTCGCGTTCTGGCTGGCGTGGGCAGAACTTCCCGGTGCTCTATAACCAACTGCCGGATCGCAATGCCATCGTTTTTGCCACTAATGACAAACGCCCGGACTTCCTGCGCGATCATCCGGCGGTAAAAGCCCCGGTGATTGAGATGATCAACCATCCACAGAATCCTTACGTCAAACTGCTGGTGGTCTTTGGTCGTGACGACAAAGACCTGTTGCAGGCAGCGAAAGGTATCGCTCAGGGTAACATTCTGTTCCGTGGTGAAAGCGTGGTAGTGAATGAAGTGAAACCGCTGCTACCGCGTAAGCCGTACGATGCGCCGAACTGGGTGCGTACCGATCGCCCGGTCACCTTTGGTGAACTAAAAACCTATGAAGAACAGTTACAATCCAGCGGTCTTGAGCCAGCAGCGATTAACGTTTCGCTAAACCTGCCGCCGGATCTCTACCTGATGCGCAGTACCGGCATTGATATGGATATCAACTATCGCTACACCATGCCGCCGGTGAAAGACAGTTCGCGGATGGATATCAGCCTGAATAACCAGTTCCTGCAATCCTTCAACCTGAGCAGTAAACAGGAGGCGAACCGCCTGCTGCTGCGTATTCCGGTATTACAAGGTTTGCTGGATGGCAAAACGGATGTCTCTATTCCGGCGCTGAAACTGGGCGCGACCAACCAGTTGCGGTTCGACTTTGAGTATATGAACCCGATGCCGGGCGGTTCGGTGGATAACTGTATTACCTTCCAGCCGGTGCAGAATCATGTGGTGATTGGTGACGACTCCACCATCGACTTCTCGAAGTATTACCACTTCATCCCGATGCCGGATCTACGCGCCTTTGCTAACGCGGGCTTCCCGTTCAGCCGGATGGCGGATCTGTCACAAACCATCACCGTGATGCCGAAAGCGCCTAACGAAGCACAGATGGAAACCTTGCTGAATACCGTTGGCTTTATCGGTGCGCAGACGGGCTTCCCGGCGATTAACCTGACGGTGACCGATGATGGCAGCACCATTCAGGGCAAAGATGCCGACATCATGATCATCGGTGGTATCCCGGACAAACTGAAAGACGACAAGCAGATCGACCTGTTGGTGCAGGCGACCGAAAGCTGGGTGAAAACGCCGATGCGCCAGACCCCGTTCCCCGGCATTGTGCCGGACGAGAGCGATCGCGCGGCAGAAACTCAATCAACGCTGACCTCTTCCGGTGCGATGGCAGCGGTGATTGGCTTCCAGTCGCCGTATAACGACCAGCGTAGCGTGATTGCGCTGCTGGCAGATAGCCCACGCGGTTATGAAATGCTTAACGATGCGGTGAACGATAGCGGCAAACGCGCCACCATGTTCGGCTCGGTCGCGGTGATCCGCGAGTCCGGTATCAATAGCCTGCGTGTTGGCGACGTCTATTACGTTGGCCATCTGCCGTGGTTCGAACGCTTATGGTATGCGCTGGCAAACCATCCGATTCTGCTGGCGGTGCTGGCGGCAATCAGCGTCGTGCTGCTGGCCTGGGTACTGTGGCGTTTGCTGCGTATTATCAGCCGTCGTCGTCTTAACCCGGATAACGAGTAATTGAAGATGAATGTGTTGCGTAGTGGACTCGTGACGATGCTGCTGCTGGCTGCCTTTAGTGTTCAGGCAGCCTGCAACTGGCCTGCCTGGGAGCAGTTCAAAAAGGATTACATCAGTCAGGAAGGGCGCGTCATCGACCCCAGCGACGCGCGCAAAATCACCACCTCCGAAGGGCAAAGTTACGGCATGTTCTTTGCCCTGGCGGCTAACGACCGTGCAGCTTTCGATAATATTCTCGACTGGACGCAGAACAATCTCGCTCAGGGTTCTTTAAAAGAACATTTGCCCGCCTGGCTGTGGGGCAAGAAAGAGAACAGTAAGTGGGAAGTGCTGGACAGCAATTCGGCCTCTGATGGTGATGTCTGGATGGCCTGGTCGTTGCTGGAGGCGGGGCGTTTGTGGAAAGAGCAGCGTTATACCGACATCGGCAGCGCGTTGTTAAAACGTATTGCGCGGGAGGAAGTGGTGACGGTGCCTGGGCTGGGTTCCATGTTGTTACCGGGCAAAGTGGGATTTGCTGAGGATAACAGCTGGTGTTTTAACCCCAGCTACCTGCCGCCGACGCTGGCGCAGTATTTCACCCGCTTTGGCGCGCCGTGGACTACGCTGCGCGAAACCAATCAACGTTTATTGCTGGAAACCGCCCCGAAAGGCTTTTCACCAGACTGGGTGCGCTATGAGAAAGACAAAGGCTGGCAGCTAAAAGCCGAAAAAACATTGATCAGCAGCTACGACGCTATCCGTGTTTACATGTGGGTAGGCATGATGCCTGACAGCGATCCGCAAAAAGCGCGGATGCTCAACCGGTTTAAACCGATGGCGACATTCACCGAGAAAAACGGCTATCCGCCGGAAAAAGTCGATGTGGCTACGGGGAAAGCGCAGGGTAAAGGACCGGTCGGTTTTTCTGCCGCCATGCTGCCCTTTTTACAAAACCGCGATGCACAGGCCGTTCAGCGCCAGCGCGTGGCCGATAACTTTCCCGGCAGCGATGCCTATTACAACTATGTGCTGACCCTGTTTGGACAAGGCTGGGATCAACACCGTTTCCGCTTCTCGACAAAAGGTGAGTTATTACCTGACTGGGGCCAGGAATGCGCAAATTCACACTAAACATATTCACGCTTTCCCTCGGTCTGGCCGTCATGCCGATGGTCGAGGCAGCACCAACCGCTCAGCAACAGTTGCTGGAGCAAGTTCGGTTAGGCGAAGCGACCCATCGTGAAGACCTGGTGCAACAGTCGTTGTATCGGCTGGAACTTATTGATCCAAATAACCCGGACGTCGTTGCCGCCCGTTTCCGTTCTCTGTTACGTCAGGGCGATATTGATGGCGCGCAAAAACAGCTCGATCGGCTGTCGCAGTTAGCGCCGAGTTCAAATGCGTATAAATCGTCGCGGACCACAATGTTACTTTCTACGCCGGATGGTCGTCAGGCACTGCAACAGGCAAGATTGCAGGCGACTACCGGTCATGCAGAAGAAGCTGTGGCGAGTTACAACAAGCTGTTCAACGGTGCGCCGCCGGAAGGTGACATTGCCGTCGAGTACTGGAGTACGGTGGCGAAAATTCCGGCTCGCCGTGGCGAAGCGATTAATCAGCTAAAACGCATTAATGCGGATACGCCAGGCAATACGGGCCTGCAAAACAATCTGGCGCTATTGCTGTTTAGTAGCGATCGCCGTGATGAAGGTTTTGCTGTACTGGAGCAGATGGCGAAATCGAACGCCGGGCGCGAGGGAGCCTCTAAAATCTGGTACGGGCAGATTAAAGACATGCCTGTCAGCGATGCCAGCGTGCAGGCGCTGAAAAAATATCTCTCTATCTTTAGCGATGGCGACAGCGTAGCTGCTGCGCAATCGCAACTGGCAGAACAGCAAAAACAACTGGCCGATCCTGCTTTCCGCGCACGTGTGCAAGGTTTAGCGGCGGTGGACTCTGGCATGGCGGGTAAAGCCATTCCCGAACTACAACAGGCAGTGCGGGCGAACCCGAAAGACAGTGAGGCACTGGGGGCGCTGGGCCAGGCGTATTCTCAGAAAGGCGATCGCGTCAATGCGGTGGCGAATCTGGAAAAAGCCCTCGCACTGGACCCGCACAGCAGCAACAACGACAAATGGAACAGTCTGCTGAAAGTAAACCGCTACTGGCTGGCGATCCAGCAGGGTGATGCCGCGCTGAAAGCCAATAATCCTGACCGGGCAGAACGCCTGTTCCAGCAGGCGCGCAGTGTCGATAACACCGACAGCTATGCGGTGTTGGGGCTGGGCGATGTGGCGATGGCGCGAAAAGATTATTCCGCCGCCGAACGCTATTACCAGCAGACGCTGCGCATGGACAGCGGCAATACCAACGCCGTGCGCGGGCTGGCGAATATTTACCGCCAGCAATCGCCAGAAAAAGCAGAAGCGTTTATCGCCTCGCTCTCTGCCAGCCAGCGGCGCAGCATTGATGATATCGAACGTAGCCTGCAAAACGATCATCTGGCACAGCAGGCAGAGGCACTGGAAAACCAGGGCAAATGGGCGCAGGCAGCAGCACTTCAGCGGCAACGACTGGCACTGGACCCCGGCAGTGTATGGATTACTTACCGACTTTCGCAGGATCTCTGGCAGGCCGGACAACGCAGCCAGGCCGATACGTTAATGCGCAATCTCGCGCAGCAGAAGCCGAACGACCCGGAGCAGGTTTACGCTTACGGGCTGTACCTCTCAGGTCACGACCAGGACAGAGCGGCACTGGCGCATATCAACAGCCTGCCGCGCGCGCAGTGGAACAGCAATATTCAGGAGCTGGTTAATCGGCTGCAAAGCGACCAGGTGCTGGAAACCGCTAATCGCCTGCGAGAAAACGGTAAAGAGGCAGAAGCAGAAGCGATGCTGCGCCAGCAACCGCCTTCCTCGCGTATTGATCTGACGCTGGCTGACTGGGCGCAACAACGACGTGATTACGCTGCTGCCCGTGCTGCATATCAGAATGTCCTGACGCGGGAGCCAACTAACGCTGATGCCATTCTTGGCCTGACGGAAGTGGATATCGCTGCCGGTGACAAAGCGGCGGCACGTAGCCAACTGGCGAAACTGCCTGCCACCGATAACGCCTCCCTGAACACACAGCGGCGCGTGGCGCTGGCGCAGGCGCAGCTTGGCGATACCGCAGCGGCGCAGCAGACATTTAACAAGCTGATCCCGCAGGCAAAATCTCAGCCACCGTCGATGGAAAGCGCGATGGTACTGCGCGACGGTGCGAAGTTTGAAGCGCAGGCGGGCGATCCAACGCAGGCGCTGGAAACCTACAAAGACGCGATGGTCGCATCCGGTGTGACCACGACGCGTCCGCAGGATAACGACACCTTTACCCGGCTGACTCGTAACGACGAGAAAGATGACTGGCTGAAACGCGGCGTGCGCAGCGATGCGGCAGATCTCTACCGCCAGCAGGATCTTAACGTCACCCTTGAGCATGATTATTGGGGATCGAGCGGCACCGGTGGTTATTCCGATCTGAAAGCGCACACCACTATGTTGCAGGTGGACGCACCGTATTCTGACGGGCGGATGTTCTTTCGCAGTGATTTCGTCAATATGAACGTCGGCAGTTTCTCCACGAATGCCGATGGCAAATGGGATGACAACTGGGGCACCTGTACATTACAGGACTGTAGCGGCAACCGCAGCCAGTCGGATTCCGGTGCCAGCGTGGCGGTCGGCTGGCGAAATGACGTCTGGAGCTGGGATATCGGCACCACGCCGATGGGCTTCAACGTGGTGGATGTGGTCGGCGGCATCAGTTACAGCGATGATATCGGGCCGCTGGGTTACACAGTTAACGCCCATCGTCGGCCCATCTCCAGTTCTTTGCTGGCCTTTGGCGGGCAAAAAGACTCCCCGAGCAATACCGGGAAAAAATGGGGCGGCGTGCGTGCCGACGGCGTGGGGCTAAGCCTGAGCTACGATAAAGGTGAAGCAAACGGCGTCTGGGCATCGCTTAGCGGTGACCAGTTAACCGGTAAAAATGTCGAAGATAACTGGCGCGTGCGCTGGATGACGGGCTATTACTATAAGGTCATCAACCAGAATAATCGCCGTGTGACCATTGGCCTGAACAATATGATCTGGCATTACGACAAAGACCTGAGTGGGTACTCACTCGGTCAGGGCGGTTACTACAGCCCGCAGGAATACCTGTCGTTTGCCATTCCGGTGATGTGGCGTGAACGGACAGAAAACTGGTCGTGGGAGCTGGGGGCGTCTGGTTCGTGGTCGCATTCGCGCACCAAAACCATGCCGCGGTATCCGCTGATGAATCTGATCCCGACTGACTGGCAGGAAGAAGCTGCGCGGCAATCCAACGATGGCGGCAGCAGTCAGGGCTTTGGCTATACGGCGCGGGCATTACTTGAGCGTCGCGTCACATCCAACTGGTTTGTCGGTACGGCAATTGATATCCAGCAAGCGAAGGATTACGCGCCCAGCCATTTCCTGCTCTACGTACGTTATTCCGCCGCCGGATGGCAGGGTGACATGGATTTACCGCCGCAGCCGCTGATACCTTACGCCGACTGGTAAGTTTTCAGATAGCGCCTCTCTTAATGCCGCTGCGATCGGGTATACTCGGGCGGCAATCTGGGATTTCCGGGGGGAGACAATTTGCGCGTAAGTCGCTCGTTAACAATCAAGCAGATGGCAATGGTGGCAGCCGTTGTCCTGGTGTTCGTTTTTATTTTTTGCACCGTTTTGCTGTTCCATCTGGTCCAGCAGAATCGCTATAACACGGCTACGCAACTGGAAAGCATTGCTCGCTCTGTCCGCGAACCCTTATCTTCTGCCATTTTGAAAGGCGATATTCCCGAAGCGGAAGCTATTCTTGCCAGCATTAAACCGGCAGGCGTGGTCAGCCGTGCCGATGTGGTGCTGCCTAACCAGTTCCAGGCGCTGCGTAAAAGTTTTATTCCAGAGCGTCCGGTGCCGGTAATGGTTACTCGCATGTTTGAGCTACCGGTGCAAATCTCGCTGGGCGTTTACTCGCTGGAACGTCCGGCAAACCCGCAGCCAATTGCCTATCTGGTGCTACAGGCGGATTCCTTCCGCATGTATAAGTTCGTGATGAGCACCCTCTCGACGTTAGTGACCATTTACTTACTTTTGTCGTTAATATTGACGGTGGCGATTAGCTGGTGCATTAACCGCCTGATTTTGCATCCGTTACGCAATATTGCTCGTGAACTTAACGCCATCCCAGCCCAGGAGCTTGTTGGTCACCAACTGGCATTACCACGTCTGCATCAGGACGATGAAATCGGTATGCTGGTGCGCAGTTACAACCTCAACCAGCAATTGCTGCAGCGCCATTATGAAGAACAGAACGAAAATGCGATGCGCTTCCCGGTGTCGGATTTGCCGAACAAAGCCTTGCTGATGGAGATGCTGGAGCAGGTTGTCGCGCGTAAACAAACCACCGCGCTGATGATTATCACCTGTGAAACCCTGCGTGATACTGCGGGCGTGCTGAAAGAGGCGCAACGAGAAATTCTGCTGCTGACGCTGGTGGAAAAACTCAAATCGGTACTGTCGCCACGTATGATCCTCGCGCAGATTAGTGGTTATGACTTTGCTGTCATTGCCAACGGTGTACAGGAGCCGTGGCATGCTATTACTTTAGGTCAGCAAGTGCTCACTATCATGAGCGAGCGCCTGCCGATTGAACGTATTCAACTCCGTCCGCACTGTAGCATTGGCGTGGCGATGTTCTACGGCGATCTCACCGCCGAACAGCTTTACAGTCGCGCTATTTCTGCGGCATTTACCGCTCGCCATAAAGGTAAGAATCAGATTCAGTTCTTTGATCCGCAGCAGATGGAAGCCGCCCAACAGCGGTTGACGGAAGAGAGCGATATCCTTAATGCACTGGAAAATCATCAGTTTGCGATTTGGTTACAGCCACAGGTCGAGATGACCAGCGGTAAACTGGTCAGTGCGGAAGTGTTACTGCGTATCCAGCAACCGGATGGCAGTTGGGATCTGCCGGATGGCTTAATCGATCGCATTGAGTGCTGTGGGCTGATGGTTACCGTCGGTCACTGGGTGCTGGAAGAGTCCTGTCGACTGCTGGCTGCCTGGCAAGAGCGCGGCATTATGTTGCCCTTGTCGGTAAACCTCTCAGCGCTGCAACTGATGCACCCGAATATGGTAGCGGATATGCTGGAACTGTTAACCCGCTATCGCATTCAGCCGGGAACACTGATTCTGGAAGTGACAGAAAGCCGACGTATTGACGACCCTCATGCAGCGGTGGCAATCCTCCGCCCGTTGCGTAATGCCGGCGTTCGGGTGGCGCTGGATGATTTCGGCATGGGCTACGCAGGGCTGCGTCAGCTGCAGCATATGAAATCGTTGCCAATCGACGTGTTAAAAATCGACAAAATGTTTGTTGAAGGCTTGCCGGAAGATAGCAGCATGATTGCTGCAATTATCATGTTGGCGCAAAGCCTGAACTTACAAATGATTGCCGAAGGCGTGGAGACTGAAGCACAACGCGACTGGCTGGCAAAAGCGGGCGTTGGTATTGCCCAGGGCTTCCTTTTTGCTCGCCCACTCCCTATTGAAATCTTCGAAGAGAGTTACCTGGAAGAAAAGTAGCTACCCCAAACTGATTACAAAACTTTAAAAAGTGCTGGTTTGTGCGAGCCAGCTCAAACTTTTTAACCTTTTTGTTTCAATTATGATCCAGGTACATTTCTGTGATGTTGTCTGGGTGTTATTTTAAGGCCGCAGGTACCCCATAACCTTACAAGACCTGTGGTTTTACTAAAGGACACCCTATGAAAACCTCTCTGTTTAAAAGCCTTTACTTTCAGGTCCTGACAGCGATAGCCATTGGTATTCTCCTTGGCCATTTCTACCCTGAAATAGGCGAGCAAATGAAACCGCTTGGCGACGGGTTCGTTAAGCTCATTAAGATGATCATCGCTCCTGTCATCTTTTGTACCGTCGTAACGGGCATTGCGGGCATGGAAAGCATGAAGGCGGTCGGTCGTACCGGCGCAGTCGCACTGCTTTACTTTGAAATTGTCAGCACCATCGCACTGATTATTGGTCTTATCATCGTTAACGTCGTGCAGCCTGGTGCCGGAATGAACGTCGATCCGGCAACGCTTGATGCGAAAGCGGTAGCGGTTTACGCCGATCAGGCGAAAGACCAGGGCATTGTCGCCTTCATTATGGATGTCATCCCGGCGAGCGTCATTGGCGCATTTGCCAGCGGTAACATTCTGCAGGTGCTGCTGTTTGCCGTACTGTTTGGTTTTGCGCTCCACCGTCTGGGCAGCAAAGGCCAACTGATTTTTAACGTTATCGAAAGTTTCTCGCAGGTCATTTTCGGCATCATCAATATGATCATGCGTCTGGCACCTATTGGTGCGTTCGGGGCAATGGCGTTTACTATCGGTAAATACGGCGTCGGCACACTGGTGCAACTGGGGCAGCTGATTATCTGCTTCTACATCACCTGTATCCTGTTTGTGGTGCTGGTACTGGGTTCAATCGCTAAAGCGACTGGTTTCAGTATCTTCAAATTTATCCGCTACATCCGTGAAGAACTGCTGATTGTACTGGGGACTTCATCTTCCGAGTCGGCGCTGCCGCGTATGCTCGACAAGATGGAGAAACTCGGCTGCCGCAAATCGGTGGTGGGGCTGGTCATCCCGACAGGCTACTCGTTTAACCTTGATGGCACATCGATATACCTGACAATGGCGGCGGTGTTTATCGCCCAGGCCACTAACAGTCAGATGGATATCGTCCACCAAATCACGCTGTTAATCGTGTTGCTGCTTTCTTCTAAAGGGGCGGCAGGGGTAACGGGTAGTGGCTTTATCGTGCTGGCAGCGACGCTCTCTGCGGTGGGCCATTTGCCGGTAGCGGGTCTGGCGCTAATTCTTGGTATCGACCGCTTTATGTCAGAAGCTCGTGCGCTGACTAACCTGGTCGGTAACGGCGTAGCGACCATTGTTGTTGCTAAGTGGGTGAAAGAACTGGACCACAAAAAACTGGACGATGTGCTGAATAATCGTGCGCCGGATGGCAAAACGCACGAATTATCCTCTTAATCTCACCACTTATGCCCGCACTCCCTTCCCCGAATGCGGGTGTTTGCGCATAATTGACCCCTGTGCCTGAACTTACCACCTGGGTGAGTTCAGGTTTATTTCACTTCTTCCGTGACATTTTCATGTTCTTGCGGTCTAACACGAAGTGTTTTTAACGTCATTTAGACTGACCGACAACGGGCAGTTTTTTATTACCAGGATAGTTGATCAGGGGTTCACATGCAGGGCACAAAAATTCGACTTTTAGCGGGCGGTTTGCTGATGATGGCCACTGCTGGCTATGTGCAGGCAGATGCGCTCCAGCCTGATCCAGCATGGCAACAGGGGACGCTTTCCAACGGTTTACAGTGGCAAGTGCTGACCACGCCCCAGCGTCCCAGCGATCGCGTTGAAATTCGCCTGCTGGTTAATACCGGTTCGCTCGCCGAAAGTACACAACAGAGCGGTTACAGTCACGCCATCCCTCGTATTGCGTTAACGCAAAGCGGTGGCCTTGAAGCAGCACAGGCGCGTTCATTGTGGCAGCAGGGGATCGACCCTAAACGCCCGATGCCGCCGGTAATTGTCTCTTATGACACCACGCTGTTTAATCTGAGTTTGCCCAATAACCGTAACGACTTGCTGAAAGAAGCGCTCTCTTATCTGGCAAATGCCACTGGCAAACTGACTATCACGCCAGAAACCATCAACCACGCGCTGCAAAGTCAGGACATGGTGGCAACCTGGCCTGCCGATACTAAAGAGGGCTGGTGGCGCTATCGTCTGAAAGGATCAACCTTGTTAGGTCACGATCCTGCCGATCCGCTGAAACAACCCGTTGAAGCGGAAAAGATTAAAGATTTCTATCAGAAATGGTACACCCCGGATGCAATGACGCTGCTGGTGGTGGGAAACGTGGATGCGCGCTCGGTTGTCGACCAAATCAACAAAACGTTTGGCGAACTGAAAGGCAAACGTGAAACACCGGCTCCGGTGCCGACGCTTTCTCCGCTGCGTCCTGAAGCGGTGAGTATTATGACCGATGCGGTACGTCAGGACCGGTTATCTATCATGTGGGATACGCCGTGGCAGCCAATTCGTGAATCAGCCGCACTGCTGCGCTACTGGCGTGCGGACCTGGCCCGTGAGGCGCTGTTCTGGCACGTTCAGCAAGCGTTAAGCACCAGTAACAGCAAAGACATCGGTCTTGGATTTGACTGCCGTGTGCTGTATCTGCGTGCGCAGTGTGCCATCAACATCGAATCACCAAACGACAAGCTGAACAGCAACCTTAATTTGGTAGCGCGTGAGCTGGCAAAGGTTCGCGATAAAGGTCTGCCGGAAGAAGAGTTCAATGCGTTAGTGGCGCAAAAGAAACTGGAGCTGCAGAAACTGTTTGCCGCCTATGCGCGAGCTGATACCGATATTTTGATGGGTCAGCGGATGCGTTCGTTGCAAAATCAGGTCGTTGATATCGCGCCGGAGCAATATCAGAAACTGCGCCAGGACTTCCTTAACAGCCTGACGGTGGAGATGTTAAATCAGGATCTGCGTCAGCAGTTGTCGAACGATATGGCGTTAATTCTTCTGCAGCCGAAAGGCGAGCCAGAATTTAACATGAAAGCGTTGCAGGCGGCCTGGGATCAAATCATGGCCCCATCTACTACTGCTGCCACAACCTCAGTTGCCACGGATGACGTACATCCTGAAGTGACGGATATTCCACCCGCACAGTAATGCCTGATGGTGATGAGTTAGCACAACCATCAGGTATTTATGGATGAGCTGGATAGAGGGGTAACACTTTATCCAGCCTTTTGCATATGCTGCTTTTACGCAGGCATCGCTTCACGCGGGATAATCGCGCCGCGATACTGAATAACGGTACTTGCGGTCAGGTGCCCGCGTTTCGCCGCATTTTCCGCACTGCCGCCCGTCAAACGTACCGCCAGATAACCAGCACTGAAAGAGTCGCCAGCTGCGGTGGTATCGATCACTTTTTCTTTCGGCAGTTTCACCGCCGGGACATCCACTAACCCTTCGCCAGCAATGGACACCAGGCAAGAATCCGCCCCGCGTTTCACCACCACTTCTTTCACGCCCGCGTTATGGGTGCGCGCAATGACGTCTTCCACCGGTTGTTGACCCCACAGCGCGTCTTCGTCGTCCAGCGTCAGGAAGGCGATATCCGTGCATTCCAGCATTTGCTGGTACATCTGCTGTGTCTCTTCTTTGCTGGCCCACAAGCGCGGACGGTAGTTATTGTCGAAAATTACTTTTCCGCCGTTGGCGCGGCATTCGCGCAGCAGGGAAAGCAGCTTTTCGCGGCTGGTCGGGCTTAAGATTGCCAGGCTAATCCCGCTCAGGTAGAGATAATCAAAATTCGCCAGCTCTGCACAAATCGCTGCGGATTGCTCACTCTCCAGCCAAAATTTGGCGGCGGCTTCGTTACGCCAGTAGTAGAACGTACGTTCGCCAGTGCTGTCGGTTTCAATGTAGTAAAGACCCGGCAGACGATTTTCCATCCGCTGGGTCAGGGAAGTATCAACGTTCTCGCCTTGCCAGGCGTCCAGCATCTGCTGACTAAAACTGTCCGTTCCCAGCGCCGTCACGTAATGAACGGTTAATGCCGCAGGATCGACCTGACGGGCGATATAGACGGAAGTGTTCAGGGTATCGCCGCCGAAACCGCGCTTAACGTCCGCGCCTTTCTCGGAAAGCTCAATCATGCATTCGCCAATCACGGCAATCTTTTTGGACATAGTCGTGAACCTGATCTGTAAAAAATTAGCGTTAGTTTGCGCTGTGGTGGTTTGCTGGTCAACCATATTAAAACAGTGTTCCATTATTTTTTTGAGCCAGAACGTATTCCTGAAAGATTCCGTAGTGGAGTGGGGAAATTTAACCCGGTCAGGCGGTAAAGTTCTGCTCTTGCGCGCCGATAATCTTTGTCGAGTCCGGGCAGCATCACTTTTAAACACAGGACATCTTTGATGATAAGGCAGGTTATCCAGCGAATAAGCAACCCTGAAGCAAGCATCGAGAGCTTGCAGGAGCGGCGTTTTTGGTTGCAGTGTGAGCGTGCTTACACCTGGCAGCCGATCTATCAAACCTGCGGACGGTTAATGGCCGTGGAGCTATTAACGGTGGTCACGCATCCCTCGAACCCTTTACAACGTCTGCCGCCGGATCGCTATTTTACTGAAATCACCGTCAGCCATCGGATGGAGGTTGTGAAAGAGCAGATTGATTTGCTGGCGCAAAATGCCGACTTCTTTGTCGAGCACGGCCTGCTGGCATCGGTCAATATTGATGGTCCTACGCTCATCGCCCTGCGTCAGCAACCAAAAATCCTGCGCCAGATTGAGCATCTTCCCTGGCTGCGTTTCGAACTGGTGGAACACATCCGTCTGCCGAAAGATTCAACCTTTGCCTCGATGTGTGAATTTGGCCCGCTGTGGCTGGATGATTTTGGCACCGGGATGGCAAATTTCTCTGCGCTAAGTGAAGTGCGTTATGACTACATCAAAATCGCGCGAGAGCTGTTTGTGATGCTGCGTCAGTCGCCGGAAGGACGCACACTCTTTTCTCAGCTTTTACATCTCATGAATCGCTATTGTCGCGGGGTGATCGTCGAGGGCGTAGAAACGCCGGAAGAGTGGCGCGATGTACAGAACTCGCCCGCATTCGCCGCACAAGGCTGGTTTCTTTCACGCCCGGCACCGATAGAAACGCTGAATACGGCGGTTCTGGCGCTATAAGCTGCCTCATTTTCCGCCTGGCTGGACTATCTTTAGGACTGGCACAGGAAGAATATGAGGAAGCGAACGATGAGCAAGGCAGGCAAAATAACCGCTGCTATTTCAGGGACTTTCTTGTTGTTGATTGTCGTGGCGATCATTTTGATTGCAACATTTGACTGGAATCGACTCAAACCGACCATCAACCAGAAAGTCTCTGCGGAGTTGAATCGTCCATTCGCTATCCGTGGCGATCTGGGCGTGGTGTGGGAGCGGCAAAAACAAGAAACCGGCTGGCGCAGCTGGGTGCCGTGGCCTCATGTGCATGCAGAAGACATCATTCTTGGCAATCCGCCGGATATTCCCGAAGTAACAATGGTGCATTTGCCGCGGGTAGAAGCGACGCTGGCCCCGCTGGCGTTGCTGACCAAAACGGTCTGGCTACCGTGGATAAAACTGGAGAAGCCCGACGCGCGTCTGATTCGTCTCTCTGAAAAGAACAATAACTGGACCTTTAATCTCGCCAATGATGACAACAAAGACATGAATGCAAAGCCGTCTGCGTGGTCGTTTCGACTGGATAATATTCTGTTCGATCAAGGGCGGATCGCTATTGATGACAAAGTAAGCAAAGCGGATCTGGAAATTTTTGTCGATCCGTTAGGCAAGCCGCTGCCGTTCAGTGAAGTTACCGGATCGAAAGGTAAAGCGGACAAAGAAAAGGTGGGCGATTACGTTTTTGGTCTGAAGGCGCAGGGACGTTATAACGGTGAACCGCTCACGGGCAAAGGTAAAATCGGCGGTATGCTGGCACTACGCGGCGAAGGTACACCGTTTCCGGTACAGGCTGATTTCCGCTCCGGGAATACTCGCGTCGCTTTTGATGGCGTCGTGAATGACCCAATGAAGATGGGCGGTGTCGATTTACGGCTTAAATTTTCTGGCGATTCGCTGGGTGATCTCTATGAACTGACGGGCGTTCTGCTGCCCGATACCCCGCCGTTTGAAACCGATGGTCGGCTGGTCGCGAAAATCGACACTGAAAAATCGTCGGTATTTGATTATCGAGGCTTTAATGGGCGCATTGGCGATAGTGATATTCACGGTTCTCTGATCTACACCACCGGCAAGCCACGGCCAAAACTGGAAGGTGATGTCGAATCGCGGCAATTGCGGCTGGCAGATTTAGGGCCATTGATTGGCGTTGATTCTGGAAAAGGTGCAGAAAAGTCGAAACGGTCTGAGCAGAAGAAAGGCGAAAAAAGCGTTCAGCCTGCGGGCAAAGTGCTGCCTTATGACCGCTTCGAAACCGATAAATGGGACGTCATGGATGCCGATGTCCGCTTCAAAGGTCGGCGCATTGAACATGGTAGTAGCTTGCCGATTAGCGATCTCTCTACCCATATCATCCTCAAAAATGCTGACCTGCGCCTGCAACCGCTGAAATTTGGCATGGCAGGCGGCAGCATTGCGGCGAATATTCATCTGGAAGGTGATAAAAAACCGATGCAGGGGCGGGCTGATATTCAGGCGCGTCGGCTGAAACTGAAAGAACTGATGCCCGATGTAGAACTGATGCAGAAGACGCTGGGGGAAATGAACGGTGACGCGGAACTACGCGGTAGCGGTAACTCGGTGGCGGCGCTTTTAGGCAACAGTAACGGCAACCTGAAACTGTTGATGAATGACGGGCTGGTGAGCCGCAACCTGATGGAGATTGTCGGCCTGAATGTCGGCAACTACATTGTCGGTGCGATATTTGGTGATGATGAGGTGCGGGTGAACTGCGCGGCGGCGAATCTGGATATTGCCAACGGTGTGGCGCGTCCGCAGATTTTTGCTTTTGATACTGAGAATGCGTTGATCAATGTTACCGGCACGGCAAGTTTTGCTTCGGAACAGCTGGATTTAACTATCGATCCAGAAAGTAAAGGGATTCGCATTATCACACTGCGTTCGCCGCTGTATGTGCGTGGGACATTTAAAAATCCGCAGGCTGGGGTGAAAGCCGGGCCGTTGATTGCCCGTGGTGCTGTTGCGGCGGCACTGGCAACGCTGGTAACACCGGCGGCGGCGTTACTGGCGCTGATCTCTCCTTCCGAAGGGGAGGCTAATCAGTGTCGGACGATTTTGTCGCAGATGAAGAAGTGATGGAAACTGCCGGATGCGGCGTGAACGCCTTATCCGGCCTACAAATCCTTGCGAATTCAATATATTTTATGGAAGTTCAGGCCTGATAAGCGTAGCGCATCAGGCAATTTTCAACCTTATTACAACGACTGATGTCGCGTCTCATGGGTCAGCAGCAGGGCGATTAACGTCAAGCCAGCCATCGCCGCCAGATATAACCCCACCGCACCTAACCCGTAGTTAGTCTGCAACCAGGCTGCGATATATGGTGCAACGGAAGCCCCGAGAATCGACGCTACGTTGTAAGAGAACGATGCTCCGGTGTAACGCACTTCTGTCGGGAACAGCTCTGGTAACAGCGCGCCCATCGGCCCGAAGGTCAGTCCCATCAGACTTAACCCCAGCAGCAGGAAGGCAAAAACCAGAATCGGGTTGCCAGAACCGAGCAGCGGGTTAAAGGCGAACAGCGCGAACAGGATGATCAGCGTGGTGATGATTACCATGCTTTTACGGCGACCAAAGGCATCAGCCAGTAATCCGGCGACTGGCACCATCACGCCAAAACCAATCACTGCCATCATCAGCATCCACAATACTTCGTTACGCGGCAGGCCAAGCCCAACTGGCGCGGCGGCGGTACTGAAGGTCATTGAGTAGACCGTCATGATGTAAAACAGCGTATAGGTTGCCAGCATAATGAACGTACCCAGTACGGTTACGCGAACATGTTTGGTCAGCAGCGTACCCAGCGGGATCTTCACCTGTTTTTTCGCTTTAGCGACTTTCTCAAACACCGGCGACTCATGCAGCGATACGCGAACATACAGGCCGATAATGACCAGCACCGCCGAGAAGATAAATGGCACCCGCCAGCCCCAGCTCATAAACTGCTCGTCGGTCAGTAGCCAGGAAAGCAGTAAGAAAGTGCCGTTGGCAAAGAAGAAGCCAATCGGTGCGCCCAGTTGCGGGAAGGAGCCATACAGTGCACGTTTGCGCGGTGGTGCGTTCTCGGTTGCCAGCAGCGCCGCTCCGCCCCATTCGCCGCCTAAGCCCAGACCCTGACCAAATCGAGCCAGTGCCAGCAGCAGCGGGGCGAAAATACCAATCGTGGCATAGCCCGGCAGCAGACCAATCACCACGGTCGAAATCCCCATCGTTAGCAACGAGGCGACCAGCGTCGCTTTACGCCCAACGCGATCGCCAAAATGACCAAAGACGGCAGAGCCAATAGGGCGCGCGACGAAGGCGATGGCGAAGGTGGCAAGCGACTGTAGCGTTGCTGCCGTAGGATCGCCCTGCGGGAAGAAGATATGCGGAAACACAATAACGGCCGCAGTGGCGTAAATATAAAAGTCGAAGAACTCAATGGCCGTGCCAATGAGAGAGGCGACAAGGACTTTATTACGCGAGTTGATCGGCGTGTATTCTTGCTCGTGGTCGAGTGTTGTGGCTGTTGCTTGCATAATCTTTTCTTATTTTTTGGCTAACGAATAGCCATATTACGCACAGCAAAAGTGATATTTCAATGTGTAACAAATCGCGGAGTTGGTCGAAAATCAGCCAAAAAGGGAATAATGTTTAAGCTGGTGATTTTTCTTCTATGAAATGCTTCACATAATTTCATAAATGGTGGATAAAACTGGTTTTAGGTTAAATAAAAGTTACCAACTGGATTTATATGCTGGAGTAATGAGTTGGAATGAAATTGTTTGCTCCTAAGAGATGACAGAAAAGGCTCTGGGGAAGAGTTTAAGTGGTTATGTGCGCATGATAGCCGGATGCGATGCTGGCGCATTTTATCCGGCCTACGGGGAGCCAGGCCGAATAAATTCGTAGGCCGGATAAGGCGTTACGCTGCATCCGGCATATTTTAAGACTGCGTTTTCCCCGGCATTCTCGGGTCGTCTTTGTATTCGGCGGTGGCAATCCACGCCGCGCAAAACAGCGTCAGACGAGCGAAGAAGTAGAAAAACGCCATCAGTCCCAGCACGGAGCCAAATGCTGCGCCAGACGGAGATTTCATCAGCGATGGCAGTGTGTAGGTCATCACGATTTTAATCACTTCAAAACCTATAGCAGCAAGAAATGTTCCGCGAATTAGCGCTTTTTTGCGCGGACGGTGGCGCGGCAATCGCCAAAAGATCCAGAAGAAAAGCAGATAGTTGGCGAAGATGGAAATCGCAAGACCAATCAACCGCCACGTTGGTTTCAGCCACTCAATGCTGTTCAGGTGCAGGGCGCTAATAATCATTTGCTGCGCCGAACCGGCAACCGAGGTGATCGAAAGCGTCACAATGAGCGCAATCAACAAACCAATCAGCGAAATAAAATCACGCAGATATTTAACCCAAAATTTTTCCTGATCCTGTGGCGAACGTTCCCAGACATCGCGCGATTGAGCGCGAATCGCTTCACGCAGGTTACCCATCCAGTTGATGCCGGAATAAAGCGCCACCGCCAGGCCGACAAGCCCTACCGTCGTACGCTGTTGAACGGCGGTATTGATGGTGTTTTTCAATGTAGCTGCCAGCGTCGGATCGCTAATATTTTGCAGAATTTTGTCGAAGATATCCTGCAGCAGCATCGGATGGGAGGCCAGAACGAAACCAGCGGCGGCAAACGACACCATCAAAATCGGAATCATCGACAAAAATGAGAAATAGGTGATAGCCGCACCAAACTGATTCCCCAGCCGATCGTTAAAGCGTTCAGTCGCGCGAATCAGGTGCGCAATAATCGGTTGGCGTTGGACTTTTTCGGCAGTAGTGGTGACGGTTTCCAGCGCCTGGCTAACTTTGCCGCCTTTCTCGCTATTATCCAGCGGTTTAATCGGCTCGAGCTCCAGATCCTGGGTGGGACGTTTAATCTCGTTTTCCTGCGTCATCCGCTCTTTTATCCTTCTGTCTTGATCATTCTTAAAAAGTATAGTCGGTCAGTCCAGGTACTCTTTCATTACGCCAGCCAGCCACTGCATAAACAGGTTTACACGCCGGGAAAGCTCCCGACGCTGCGGATAAACCAGCGAAAGGGAGAGCGGCTCGGCACGGTAGCCAGGTAATACTTCAATAAGCCGCCCGGCACGCAGGGCTTCGCGCACGGCAATGCGCGGGATCTGAATAATCCCCAGACCGGCAAGACCGGCGGCGAGATAGTTTTCGCTACTGTTTACCGTCAACATGCCGCCAGACTTAAACCACTGGACACCATTAACGCTGGCAACCTCAAAACCTAACGGATGTACGCCCAGGTGCGGTGTGTAACGCACTATTGCGTGTGAAGTCAGATCATCGGGGCTTTGCGGATAACCAAAGCGCGTCAGATAGTGCGGACTGGCACAGTTGACCATGGTCAGTTTGCCGAGGGGACAGGCGATAACACCATCTTCCGATAACGCGCCAGTGCGTATCACGCAATCAAAACCATCATGAAGAATATCTACCGGACGGTCATGGCTACTCAGTTCCAGCTCAATTCCCGGATGCTGATAGAGAAATTCCGACAGGCGCGGCAGTAACAGGCTTTTCGCGATTCCTGGTGGGATGTCGATGCGTAATTTACCGCTGATACTGGTGGCATCCTGTTGAAACAGACCGTCCAGTTCGTTGAGATTACTCAACACATCTTTTGCCCGTTGATAATAGGTCATGCCTTCTGGCGTGAGTTTGACCCGTCGCGTGGTGCGCTGGAGAAGCTGGGTGCCAAGTTGATGTTCCAGTGCCTGTATCTGGCGCGAAACACTTCCCTTTGGCAAAGCAAAGAAATCCGCTGCGCGGGAAAAACTTTCCAGCTCCGCGACTTTGATGAACAACTGCATTGCGTGAATTTTATCCATTTCTTTGACCGATTGTTGTTCACAGCGAAACAGTAACGCGCATATCGCATTGTTTATTGTTTTTCTAACATCTAATGCCGGGTTTCACAATGTTGTCATGACGAATGTGGCGATTTCTCAGTAGGAAAAGGGGAGAATAGCTTTATGAGAACGGTGAATCCCCTTAAACAGAGCGTATTTTTCAGCGATTCCCTTTAAAGTGAACAGAGGACGTATTGGCTATTTGTGCTTATTTTTGTCTCATTGCCGTTTGTTATTTTGGCTTGTGGTCGCGGAATTTCATTTTTAATTGCATGCGTACTAGCCATCAATATAAGGAAATCCTCAAAATTGTTTTAAATAATGCCCTCGACATGTAATTTCAGGCGTTTAGCTGTAACTATTTATATCGGTAACTATTTTCTACGCGTCATCTCTGTAGAATGGCCACCGCCAAATGGCGAATTCTTATTTTTTCTCGCGGGTAATACCCTTCCACTACTTAAGTCTTTTTAACGTATTCAGGTGGAGATTCAGTTATGCAAATAGTCATGTTTGACAGGCAGTCAATATTTATTCATGGAATGAAAATCAGTTTACAGCATCGTATTCCAGGAGTGAGTATTCAGGGGGCCAGTCAGGCAGACGAGTTATGGCAAAAGCTGGAAAGTTACCCTGAAGCCTTAGTGATGCTCGATGGCGATCAGGATGGTGAGTTTTGCTACTGGTTGCTGCAAAAAACCGTGGTGCAATTTCCTGAGGTTAAGGTGTTAATTACGGCGACGGATTGCAACAAACGGTGGTTACAGGAAGTTATTCATTTTAATGTGCTGGCCATTGTGCCTCGTGATTCAACCGTCGAGACATTTGCGTTGGCGGTCAATAGTGCGGCGATGGGGATGATGTTTCTGCCGGGAGACTGGCGAACGACGCCGGAAAAGGACATTAAAGATCTCAAATCGTTAAGCGCCCGCCAGCGGGAGATTTTAACCATGTTAGCGGCGGGCGAATCAAATAAAGAGATCGGCAGGGCGCTGAATATCAGTACCGGAACGGTAAAAGCGCATCTGGAATCCCTGTATCGCCGTCTGGAAGTGAAAAATCGCACCCAGGCGGCAATGATGTTAAATATCTCCTCCTGAAGAGGATAATTTTACAGCCAGCAGGACGTTAGCGGCTGGCTGTAAAAATATTATGGTTCGCCGTACAAACCAATTAAACGGCGTACCACACCGTTAGTCCAGCCAAACCCATCCTGCAACGGATACTCGCCACCGCCGCCTTCGCGGGGAACACCATCGGCAATATGGTATTTCTCGATCAGTTTGTGCTGTTCCAGATAGAACTGATTCACCGTCTTCAGCCAGCTGCGCGCGATTTCATCACCCAGAAGGTCATCGCCGTACATTTTAAATCCCTGAATCGCCATCCATTGTAATGGTGCCCAGCCGTTAGGTTTATCCCACTGTTCACCGGTTTCGTACTCGCTTGCCAGAATCCCGCCAGGTGTCAGTAACCGACTGCGCACGGCGTTTGCCAGACGATCGGCCTGTTCATGGTTCGCCATACCGACATAGAGCGGCACAATGGCGGCAGCGGAAAAGAGCGCCAGTTGTTCGCGTCGCCAGTCGTAATCGCGGTAGATACCGTTTTCATCATCCCAGAGGTAACGGTTTACCGCATCGCGACGGGCACTGGCCTTCTGGCGGAACAGTGCTTCTGTCTCTTTCTCGCCTTTCAGTGCCGAGATGTTGGCGATGGCGCTCTCCAGTTTAAACAGGAAGGCATTCAGATCGATAGGGATGAACTGGGTGGTACGAATGCTCGCCAGACGACCGGTATCACGCAGCCAACGGGAAGAGTAATCCCAACCGGAGGCCGCCCCCGCGCGTAAATCTCGGTACACCTCGTTAGGCGGGCGACCAGAATGTTTCGCGGTTTCAACGTCTTCAAGCCAGGATTCGTCACGCGGCGTGTCGCGATCGTCCCAGTAACGGTTGAGCAGCGATCCGTCCGGCATCCGCACAACATGGCGATAGGCCTGATTAGGGATCAACGATTCTGCGCCGTCCATCCAGAAGGCATATTCCATTTTCAGATGGTCGAGATAGCGGCGCGCGCCGCGTACACCATCTTCTTCAAACAACTCCACCATCAGCGCAAAAACCGGTGGTTGCGAGCGGCTCAAATAATAGGTGCGGTTGCCGTTGGGGATGTGACCATAGTTTTCGATCATCCAGGCGAAGTTATCGGCCATGCATTTCAGCAAATCTTCCCGACCACTTTCCGCCAGCCCCAGCATGGTGAAATAGGAATCCCAGTAGTAGGTTTCGCTAAAACGGCCCCCTGGAACAATGTAAGACTGTGGCAGCGCCAGCAGGGAAGACCACGGAATGTGATCTTGCGGTTCGCGGGTAAGCACCGGCCACAGCTGGTCGATATGTTCTTTCAGGGAATTTTGCGGGTCCGATACATACTCGCTGGAGTAGGTCTCCGGCAGCCAGAAGTGATTTTCAACAAACTTGCGCAAGTCAAAATCACGATGACGGCGCACTTTACGATAGCGGATTAAAATATCCAGCGGGTCCATTTTGGGTGCGCAGTCGGGAAAGGTTTTACTGTCGGGGAAAATTTTCGCCGACTGAACATGCTCGAACAGTTCGAGATAGCGATCGGCAGGCGTCAGCGCATCAGAGGCGGGCAGCCCTTCAATCATCTCGGGTTCTGGTTCTGCCTCGATCATCTCATCCAGTTTTAATTCATACGGGTCCAGTTCATAGCAGAGATCGACCTCGATCATCAGTTCGTCTGGATTAGAGTTTTGAATTTTCTGATTGAGCATAAGGATCCGACCTCCGAAATTCGTCGCTAATTATCGGGCTTTTCTTTAAGGGTAGTCATTCGCTCCGCCTGGTGGGCGACAAAGCGTGCGGTGGATCACGTTTATTAACTTGTCAAAAAATATAACGCACTAATATCAATAGAATTTATAAAAATACGGATTCCGTGTTGTTTTTCATTTTCAGAACATTCAATCCTGCTCTCGCCGCAATCATGATATGCCATTCCTGCTCTGTATAATAGGTACAGACTATCTTATTGATAGTTTATATTCATGTAATTGATTGATTCCTATCAAAAAGCGTATTTCCCTGTTTTTTATGATGGCTTTGTCTCGCAGAGACGTTTGCAGCATTCTGGAAAATTTTCTGGGTCACAATAACTCACCACCGTGAGGGAAGAATAATGAAAATGGTCTCACGTATTACCGCGATCGGCCTGGCTGGCGTCGCGATTTGCTATTTAGGGTTATCTGGTTATGTGTGGTACCACGATAATAAACGCAGTAAACAGGCCGATGTTCAGGCATCTGCTGTCAGTGAAAATAATCAGGTTTTAGGTTTTCTTCGCGAAAAAGGATGCGACTATTGTCATACGCCTTCGGCAGAATTACCCGCCTATTATTATATTCCTGGCGCGAAACAGTTGATGGATTACGACATTAAGCTTGGATATAAATCTTTTAACCTCGAGGCCGTGCGTGCGGCTCTGTTGGCAGATAAACCCGTTTCGCAAAGCGATCTGAATAAGATTGAATGGGTGATGCAGTATGAAACTATGCCGCCAACGCGTTACACCGCGCTACACTGGGCGGGTAAGGTGAGTGATGAAGAGCGGGCGGAAATACTTGCCTGGATTGCAAAACAGCGCGCGGAATATTACGCCAGTAATGATACTGCTCCGGAGCATCGCAATGAACCGGTGCAGCCTATTCCGCAAAAACTGCCTACCGATGCGCAAAAAGTGGCGTTGGGTTTTACGCTGTATCATGATCCCCGTTTATCGGCTGATAGCACCATTTCATGTGCACATTGCCATGCGTTAAATGCGGGTGGCGTTGATGGCAGAAAAACGTCGATTGGTGTTGGTGGTGCCGTTGGACCGATTAACGCACCGACGGTATTTAACTCAGTATTTAACGTTGAGCAGTTCTGGGATGGTCGTGCGGCAACATTGCAGGATCAGGCGGGTGGACCGCCGTTGAACCCGATTGAAATGGCGTCGAAATCCTGGGACGAAATTATTGCTAAGCTGGAAAAAGATCCGCAGCTTAAAGCGCAGTTCCTCGAAGTCTATCCGCAAGGTTTCAGTGGCGAAAATATTACTGATGCTATTGCTGAATTTGAGAAAACATTAATTACGCCGGATTCCCCATTTGATAAATGGTTGCGTGGAGATGAGAATGCGCTGACGGCGCAACAGAAAAAAGGCTATCAATTATTTAAAGATAATAAATGTGCAACTTGTCATGGTGGTATTATTCTCGGCGGACGTTCTTTCGAGCCGTTGGGGCTGAAAAAAGACTTTAACTTTGGGGAAATTACGGCGGCGGATATTGGTCGTATGAATGTTACTAAAGAAGAGCGTGATAAATTGCGTCAGAAAGTACCCGGTTTACGTAACGTTGCTTTAACGGCACCGTACTTCCATCGCGGTGACGTGCCGACGCTGGACGGGGCGGTAAAACTGATGCTGCGCTATCAGGTAGGCAAAGAGCTGCCGCAGGAAGATGTGGATGATATCGTAGCTTTCCTGCACAGTCTGAACGGGGTATATACGCCGTATATGCAGGATAAACAATAATTAATTTGATCGCCCGAACAGGAATGTTTGGGCGATTTTTATTACGACAATAAAGTCTGTTTTTAATATTATCATGTTAAACGTTTATATTATAAAAAGTCCTTTTTCTGCTTAGGATTTTGTTATTTAAATTAAGCCGGTAATGCCTTGCTTCCATTGCGGATAAATCCTACTTTTTTATTGCCTTCAAATAAATTTAAGGAGTTCGAAATGGACCAGAAGCTGTTAACGGATTTCCGCTCAGAACTACTCGATTCACGTTTTGGCGCAAAGGCCATTTCTACTATCGCGGAGTCAAAACGATTTCCGCTGCACGAAATGCGCGATGATGTCGCATTCCAGATTATCAATGATGAATTATATCTTGATGGCAACGCTCGTCAGAACCTGGCCACTTTCTGCCAGACCTGGGACGACGAAAACGTCCATAAATTGATGGATTTGTCGATCAACAAAAACTGGATCGACAAAGAAGAATATCCGCAATCTGCAGCTATCGACCTGCGTTGCGTAAACATGGTTGCTGACCTGTGGCATGCGCCTGCGCCGAAAAATGGTCAGGCCGTTGGCACCAACACCATTGGCTCTTCCGAGGCCTGTATGCTCGGCGGGATGGCGATGAAATGGCGTTGGCGCAAGCGTATGGAAGCCGCAGGCAAGCCAACGGATAAACCTAATCTGGTGTGCGGCCCGGTACAAATCTGCTGGCATAAATTTGCCCGTTACTGGGATGTGGAGCTGCGTGAAATCCCTATGCGCCCCGGTCAGTTGTTTATGGATCCGAAACGCATGATTGAAGCCTGCGACGAAAACACCATCGGCGTGGTGCCGACTTTCGGCGTGACCTACACCGGTAA